>JBDZUZ010000218.1:0-4729 GCA_040255445.1 Planctomycetaceae bacterium
GTCGGCGCCTGGGCCCTTGACTGCAAGGCGCTTGCGAACGCCGTCACCCGCACCAGCCGGCCGGTGATGGCCGCGGAGGCCGCCGCTGTCGTCAGCCCTGCGGCCCCGGCCGCACAGCCGGCGACGCCCCACCAACCGCTCCTCGCGGCCGAGGCGCCCGCCCAGCGGGTCCACGCGGCCCACGACGGCGGCGCAGGCGATCACCACAAGCGGCGGGTCGCCGCGGTCCGGGCCTGATTTCCTCCACAAGTTGTCCACACACCCTCCGCCCCCCGGCACGCGGCTGACACCACCTTGTCAGTCCTTTGGCCCGAGGCGGCCGCTTCTGTGCGCGATCTGGCTGATATGCCAAACAAACACCTTGTAATGCCGCGTTCAGACGCTACAAATCGGGTGTGATCGGACAAATACCAAACAAGACGCCAGTTTTTCCTGACCCGCACCCCAACCCCGCCGTGCTCGCTGATCGGGTCGCCCCGGCCTCACGCCGCCGCGGCCCAAGGCGAGTCTCCCCAAACGCACTCCATCTGACCGACCACCGGCCGCGGGCCGCCGCGGCGAGCTGCGAGTTCAGCCGCGTGGTCATGGACCGGGCCGAGGCGCTCGCGGCGGAGGACCGGGCCCTGCTCCGGGCCTTCCTCGAGGACGGCTCGACCTGCACGGACCTGGCCCGGATCGCCGGGATCACGCGGGGCCGGATGCGCCGGCGGCTGGCGCGGCTGATCACCCGGGTCATGAGCGAGGAGTTCCGCTTTGTGCGGTCGCGTGTGGCCGGCGCGGCGGGGGACTTGGGCGGGCCGGTGTGGGGCCCGGTGTGGGGCCAAGTACGGCGGGCGGTTGCGACGGTGCACTTCCTGCACGGCCGCTCGATCCGCGACACCGCCTCGGCCCTGGGCGTCTCGGTGCACCGCGTGCGGCGGCACATCGATCAGATCCGTGACGAGTTCGAGCTTGCGGAAGGGAGGGGCACATGAGCCAGAAACTCTCGCGCCGGGCGGCGCGGCTGTGCGCGCTGCTGCGGGTGCGTCCGGATGGCGCTGCGCTGGGAGATGCGCAGCGGGCGCGGCTGTCGGAAGCCGCGGCGTGGCTGGATGGCGCGCTCGCGCCCGGCGGGGTGGCGCTCGTCGCGGGCCCATCGCGGAGCGGCAAGAGCCGGCTGCTGGATGTGTGCGGTGTGGAACTCGCCGGAGCGCGCTGGGTCAAGCCGTTCCGCAGTGACCGCCGCGTGGTCGACACCATCCCGGGCCGGGACAGCGTTGCCATCGCGTGGCTGGTGCGGCTGGGGCTTTCGGACCCGGCGGTGTGGCTGACGCCGACGCGGTTGCTCTGCGAGACCGACCAGGCGCGGCTCGCGCTGGCGCGGGCGTTCGCGCGGTCGTCGCGCGGCGGTGTGGTGCTGGTTGATGACCTGGGGGCTGCGCTGCCCGCGGCGGAGGCGGCGGCGATCGGCCGCGCTGCGCGGCGGGCGGCGCAGAAATCAGGGGCGCGGCTGATCGCGGCGACCGGGCGCGATGACCTGCTCGAAGCGCTCGCGCCCGAGTGTCTGGTTGTGGCGCCGCTGCGGGAGTCAGCGCAGTTCCTGGTGCGGGAAGGCGGCGAGTCGAGGGGATGTGGAAGTGATGCAACGCGATATGACGGGCCGGAGCCCGGTGCTGAAGGAGGTGCGTGATGTGTGAGATCGCGGATCGGTGGCGGCGGCTGGCGGAGGCGTGTCTTTCCAAGGGCGCGAGCGAGGAGATCGTGATCGAGCCGGGGACCGCGGCGGATGCGGCGGGGCTGCTGGCGATGCACTACAACGCGGCGAAGCCGGCGACGGTGGTGCGCGTGCTGCGAGCGCGGGATCAGCGTGATGACTCGCTCGCGGGCGTGCTGCTGGTGAGCATGCCCACGCTGCGGGGATCGTGGCGGGCGGCGGCGTGGCCGGAGGAGCGCGAGATCCTGAGCGTGCGGAGGCACGCCGCGGCCTGGCTCAACCGGCGCGTGCGGACGATCTCGCGGGTGGTGGTGGCGCCCGAGTGGCGCGGGCTGGGGATTGCGCGGCGGCTGGTGCGGGCGTATCTCGATGACCCGGTGACGGAACGCACCGAGGCGGTCGCGGGCATGGGCGCGATCTGCCCGTTCTTCGAGCAGGCGGGCATGCGGCCGGTCGCGGTGGCGCGGGGGCGGCGCGATGCCCGGCTGTCGCGGGTGATGCGGGCGGCGAAGGTCGAGCCGTGGATGCTGCTCGAAGAGCGACGGGCGCGGGCGATCCTCGAGCGTGAGCCCGCGCTCTCGACCGCGCTGCGGGCGTGGGCCAACGACAGCGCGGCGACGCGGAAGCTGGTGGATGCCACGCCGGAGAGCCTGGCGTTCCAGGGGGCGTGCCGCGTGCTGGCGAGGCCGGTGGCGTTCGTGACGCCGTGAAGCGAGCGGCGCGGCGTGATCCTCGGGTGATGCGTGCTTGGTAAGCGAGGTTTGTGGGCGAGAGTGGTGATGAGTGGTGAAAGGTGGTGCGCGGATGCGTGGATTCGATGAGATCGGCGGTGTGGGTGGGGGATCGGTGGAGGAGAGTGGGGCGGCGGCCCAATCCGTCGGTGAGCTGGGCGGGCCGCCGCGGGACCGGGCCGAGCTGGCCGCGTGGCTACGGCGGCACTCGGGGTTGCGCGTGCCGGGCGAGGCGGTGATCGCGGGGCACGCCTCGCCGCTCGATTACCTCGCGCACTCGTTCTTCGAGGGCCGCGGCCGGTGGGTGAGCGCGGCGGAGCTGGCCGATGGCGCGATCGCGGCGGGTGGTGCACCGGTGACGCCTCCGACCCCGGTCGATTCGGTCGTCTGGGCCAACCGCGGCGGGGGCAAGACATTCCTGGGCGCGGTCGCCACGCTGCTCGACATGGTCTTCAAGCCCGGGATCGAGATCCGCATCCTGGGCGGCTCGCTCGAGCAGTCGCGGAGGATGCACGCGCACCTGCGGCGGTTGTTTGATCCGCGGAACGAGGCTATGGCCGCGCTGGTCGACGGCCGCATCACCGAGCGCCGACTGCGGCTCACCAACGGTTCGGTCGTGGAACTGCTGGCGCAGAGCCAGACCTCGGTCCGCGGCACCCGCGTCCAGAAACTCCGCTGCGATGAGGTGGACCTGTTCGACCCGGAGGTGTGGGACGCCGCGCAGCTGACGACGCGGAGCGGCACCTTCGGCGGGATGTTCGTGCCCGGGTCGGTCGAGTGTCTGAGCACGATGCACGTGCCTTGGGGCATGATGCACCGGCTGACGCGCGAGGCGGCGGAGGGGAAGCGGGCGCTGTTCCGGTGGGGCGTGGTGGATGTGCTGGGCGAGTGTCCGGAGGAGCGACGCTGCCGCGGCAAGTTGACGGCGGGCGAGCACGAGGATGATCCGACGCCGCGGGCCGGCGATTGCCCGCTGTGGGGAGAGTGCGGCGGGTGCGCGAAGAGATCGAAGCGGCCGGAACGCGAGCCGGGCCACATTCCTATCACCGATGCGATCGGGCTCAAGGCGCGGGTGAGCCTGACGACATGGAACGCGGAGATGTTGTGTCTGCGGCCGCGGCGGACGGACTCTGTGTACCCGGAATTCGAGCACGCAGCGCATGTGCGCGAGGATGGGCCGTTCGAGAACATCGATCCACCGAGCGAGCGGTGGTTCGCGGGGATGGACTTCGGTTTCCGTGCGCCGACCGCGGTGATCTGGGGTGCGCTCGCGGCGGATGGCACACTGTGGATCCTCGATGAGCGCTGCGAGGTGGGCCGGCTGGTCGAAGAGCACGGGCAGGCGCTGTTGACGGGGCGGGCGCGAAGGCGCGAGGCGTGGGCGGCGCCGGCGTTCGTCGCGGTCGATCCCGCCGGGCTGGCGGTGAGCGATCAGACCGGGCGGTCGAGCGTGCAGATTCTGCGGGGCATGGGACTGACGGTGCGGACGCTCCGCAAGGACATCAAGAGCGGCCTGGAACTGGTGCGGGCGCGCCTGCGGCCCGCCGATGCGACGCAGCCGCCGCGGCTGTTCATACACCCGCGATGCACGAGCCTGATCGAGGCTCTCGAGAAGTACCACTATCCATCGGAAGACCCCGAGAACCGCAGCCCGGTGAAGGACGGCGCTGACCACATGGCCGATGCGCTGCGGTATCTTGTGCAGAACCTGGAAGGGCCGGGCGCGATGCGGCAAGTGCGGTACGCGTGAGGGAGGTGCGTAGTGGATGAGGCGGAGAAGTTGCGGAGGTTGGTGCTGCAGGTGGGGCTGTTTCTGTATGTAGTCGCGCTGTCGTTGCTCTCTGGGGCAGTCGCGGTGCGTGAAGCCATTGCCGACTCTTCGAGAGGGTGGCTGATGTTCGCAGCGATGACCGCGATCGCGGCGGCGATCGCGTTCTACGGCCGCGTACTGCGTTCCGCGGCGAAGAAGGCCAAGCCGAGCGATGCAGCGGCGGATGCCACTCCGGAGCACCCGTAAGGGTGCGGAATAGTCTTGCCCCGGGCGTGAGCCCGGGGTAATCGCGAATGCAGTTGTAGTTCTGTTTTCTTGGGAGCCTCCGAAGGAGGCGCCATGTTGTGGCTCGTGCGCACACCATGGCGCCTGCTGCGCAGGCTCAGAACAACATCAGGCGCCACAAGTGAGCGCAGAGCCTGCCACCCCGGGCTCACGCCCGGGGCAAGATTCTGGCGCACCCTTACGGGTGCTCAGAACCAGTGCCAGGCTGGTGCTGCTTCCATCTTCAGAAAGAAAAACGCGGCCGGGAGC
>JBDZUZ010000034.1:0-25906 GCA_040255445.1 Planctomycetaceae bacterium
AGAGGAGCGAGGCGGCAACGCCGGCACTCCGCCATGACCGCCTGCGCGGCGGCGGCTGTACCAGAAGATCTCTCTCGGGTAGGGGAGCAGGCAACAGCCGATCATCGACCGGGCGCCCGCCCCTCTTTGCGGGGCGTGCGGCGTGTCGCCGAAAACCGGTCGGTCTACCGGTTCGCGGGAGGCGGCGATCCGTTGCTTCAGCGGGGCCGATCGGGGCTTCCGCCGCCCGGCTGATCCAGCAACCCGGCTTCCCGCGCGAGCTTCAGGTTCTTCGCGCTTGCACGGAAGGCAAAGTCAAAGACATCGCCCAACAGCGGGATGGCCCCGACAACGACATCGATCCCGATGTTGGTGAGCATCCGCATCTGAAGGGGCTTGGAAGCACCGAGCGTGCGGGCGTCCTTCACGATCAGCAGGGCGAGGCCCGCGGAGATGAGATCACCGGCTCCCGGGATGAGGCCCAGAAGGGGATCGATCCCGAACGAGAACCCTGTTCCGGGGATCGTGAACTGAGCGTCGAGGATGCGGGCGAGGGTGGCCAGTCGGCGCGCGGCCTGGGCCCGGTCATCGGCCGGGGGCGTGGTCTCGGCGGGCTCGATGCGGCGGGCGAAGGGCGGGTTTGCGGAGTCGTGCGGCATTGCTTACTGCCTAGTGAGAATTGTTCTCATTTCACGAGAACAGCGATGGGCGGTGGAATCACGGATAAGGTCATCCGGTTTAGGGCCTGAGCCTGATCGGCGGGCGGAAAGGAGCGTCGGTTTGGACCTCGATGTCGTGATGCTCTCCCGGGTGCAATTCGCGCTCACCGTGATGTTCCACTATCTGTTCCCGCCGCTGACCATCGGGCTTGGCGTGGTGCTGGCGTTCCTCCTCGGCATGCGTCTGAAGACCGGTGATGCGCGGTACGAGGCCGCGGCGAAGTTCTGGACAGGGATCTTTGCCCTCAACTTCGCGATGGGTGTCGCGACCGGCATTGTGATGGAATTTCAATTCGGCACCAACTGGTCCACGTACTCGCGGTTCGTCGGCGATGTCTTCGGCTCGGCGCTCGCGGCGGAGGGGATCTTTGCGTTCTTCCTGGAGTCGGGGTTTCTGGGTGTGCTGGTCTTTGGGTGGAATCGCGTGTCGCCGCGGATGCACTTCTTCGCGGCGTTGATGGTGGCGGTGGGGGGCATCTTCAGCGCGGTGTGGATCGTGGTTGCGAATTCATGGCAGCAGACGCCGGCGGGGTTCCATCTGGTGGGCGAGGGCGACCAGATGCGGGCGGAGATCACCGACTTCTGGGCGATGGTCTTCAACCCCAGCAGCGTGCACCGGCTCGTGCATGTGATCATCGGCTCGTTCATCCTCGGGTCGTTCTTCGTGCTGAGCGTGTCGGCCTGGTATCTGCTTCGGGGAAAGCACATCGACTTTGCGAAGCGTTCGTTCTCGGCCGCGCTGGTGCTCGCGCTGCTGGCGTCGCTCGCCGCGCCGATCTCGGGGCACTTCCACGCCCAGCAGGTCGCGGAGACCCAGCCCGCGAAGCTCGCGGCGATGGAGGGGCACTTCGAGACCGGTGACGGCCCCGCGCCGCTGCACCTCTTTGGCATCCCGGATCAGGAGGCGGGGGTGATGCGGTACGGCCTGGCGATCCCGGCGGGGCTGAGCTTTCTCGTCCACGAGGACTTCGAGACGCCGGTCACCGGGCTGAACGAGTTCCCGCGTGATGAGTGGCCGCCGGTGCTGATCACGTTCGCATCGTTTCACATCATGGTGGGGCTGGGCGTGTGCTTCATCGGGCTGACCCTTCTCGCAGCGTTCTTCCGCCTGCGCGGGACGCTCTTCGAGAAGCGGTGGCTGTTGTGGATCTTCGTCTTCGCGATCCTTGGGACTTATGTCGCCAACATGCTGGGCTGGATGACGGCGGAGGTGGGGCGGCAGCCGTGGGTGGTGTACGGGCTGCTCAAGACGGAGGATGGTGTGAGCAAGTCCGTGAAGGCGAACGCGGTGCTCTCGTCGATCATCATGTTCGGGCTGCTGTACACGACGATGCTCGCGCTCTTCCTCTACATCCTCAACGAGAAGATCCAGAAGGGGCCGCAGCCGCTGACCGCCGCCACTCCGGAGGGGGGCGGCGCACTCGAGGCCGCCGCGGAGCACATCGACCCCGCCAGGCGGCACGCGGCGGACCTGTGATTGCAGAGAACGACGACCACGAAGCGCCATCGACCGGGAGTGTGACATGGACCTGAACCTGTTGTGGTTCATACTGCTGGGTGTGCTGCTCGCGGGGTACGCGATCCTCGACGGCTTCGATCTGGGTGTGGGCATCCTGCACCTGGTGATCGCGAAGAACGATCACGAGCGGCGCATCATGATCAACTCGATCGGCCCGCTCTGGGACGGCAACGAGGTGTGGCTCGTCACCTTCGGCGGGGCGTTGTTCGCGGCGTTTCCGGAGGCGTACGCGACCGCGTTCTCCGGGCTGTACATCCCGTTCATGCTGCTACTCTTCGCGCTGATCGGCCGCGCCATCGCGATCGAGTTCCGCAGCAAGCAGAAGCAGGGCTTCTGGCGCGGCTACTGGGACTTCACCTTCTGGGGCGCCAGCACGCTCGCGACGCTGCTCTTTGGTGTGGCGGTGGGCAACGCCGTCCGAGGCATTCCCATCGGGATGGATCGGGAGTTCTCCGGCGGGCTGCTCGACCTGCTCCACCCGTACGCGTTGCTCGTGGGCGGGCTTGCCGTCGCGCTCTTCGCGATGCACGGCGCGATCTACACCTACCTCAAGACCGAGGGCGAACTGCAAGAACGCGTCCACCGCTGGGTGTGGCGCACCTTCTGGCTGTTCCTTGCGATGTACATCTTCACGACCGCCGCGACACTCGTGGCGGTCCCGACCGCGACCGCGAACCTCCACAGCTTCCCGCTGCTCTGGATCGTCCCGGTGCTCAATGTCCTGGCGATCGCCAACGTCCCACGGGCGCTCTACCTGAAGCGTCCGCTGTACGCATTCGCCAGTTCGTGCGCTTCGATCGCCGCGCTGGTGCTGCTCTTTGGGGCCGCGATCTTCCCGAACATGGTCGCTTCGACCGGTCCGGAGGGCACCAGCCTGACGATCTACAACGCGGCATCATCACAGAAGACGCTGGGCATCATGGCGATCTGCGCTGCGATCGGCATGCCTTTCGTCGTGATCTACACGGTGATCGTGCTCTGGATCTTCCGCGGCAAGACCGCGATCACCGAGCACAGCTACTGACCGGGGGCCCGGGGGCCCGGGGGCTCGGGGGCTCGGCGGTCGGAGGGTTCACGACCGTTCGCGGATCGCGGAGACCAGCTCGTCTTTGGTCATCCCGCTCCGCCCGCTGATCTCGAGTTCCTTCGCGCGGTTGTACAACTCGTCCCTGGTGCGATCCTCGAGCGACGTGTTCGGGTTCCCGGTCCCGCTGGTCCGTTCGCTGGGCGTGCGGCCCTCCTCGCGGCGCTGCTTGTTCACGGTGCGGGCCGCGATTTCTTCGGCCCGCTCCTCGCTCCGGCCGCGATCGATCGCGCTCTCCTTGATGTGCTTGTACTGCCGCTCGTCCTTTTCATTCCAGGCGCGTGGCATCGTTCATCCTCCATCGGTGGTCGGTAAGCGCCGAAGTGCGCAAAGCCCCCGGCTTCTGAAGGATCATGCAACGCGGATCTGAATCTGTCCTGAAACCCGAGTGAAGCCGATGGGCCGCTGGGCGGCGGTGCCAGGCACGTTCAGCCGGGCAAGTTCAGCCGGGCACGTTCAGCCGGGCAAGTTCTCTTCGCCGATGACCTCGCGGGCGATATCCACGAGCTTGCGTCGTGCATCGCGGGACTTCTTCTGCAGGGTCCGCATGGCATCGGGCTCGCTGAGCCCCTGCCGCGAGACGAGAATCCACTTCGCCTGCTCGATGAACTTGCGCTCTTCGAGCCGGTTCTTCAGCGATTCGTTCTCGGCGCGGGCGGCGACGAGCTGGCGGTACCGCTCCCATGCGACCTGGATCGCCGCGTTGAGCTGGCTCTCGGGTGTGGGCTTGACGAGGTATCCGAACACACCGGCGCTCTGGGCGGCACGCACGTTCCGCTCGTCGGAGTAGGCCGAGAGAATGACGACCGGGATCACGAGTTCGTCAAAGACCTGGCGCGCTGCGGTGATCCCGTCCATTTCCGGCATGCGGATGTCGAAGAGCGCGAGGTCGGGCGTCGCGGTGCGGGCGATCTCGATCGCGGCCTTGCCGTCCATCGCCGGTCCGACGACGGTGAACCCCAGATTGCCCAGCGTGAGGGCCAGGTCCATCGCGATCAGGTGTTCATCATCGGCGACCAGGATCCGCTCGGGACGCTCCGGGAGCCGCGCCGGGTCGAAGAAGCGGGGCGATGGGCCGCTGGAGGGAGTCGTCGAGGCGGGGGTCGAGGTCATGAAACTGATTCCTTGGTGGAGACGCTGTGAAGGCCCGGTGGTTCGTGCGTCGAAAGGAGCGCATCAAGTCGGCATGTGAGCCCGCAAGGGCGGAAGTCGAATTCGCAGTGGCCGCGCAGTTCACTCGCGGCGAGGCCGCGGATCAGCGTGAGTCCGATGCCCGGGTCCTTGTGAGGCCCGAGGTCACGGGGAGTGTGTTCCTCCCAGCACAGATGAAGCATATCGGCCTTGCTCGAATTGTCGTGCTCCCATGTGATTGCAATGAAGCCATCTTCAGAACCGAGCGCGCCGTGCCGGAGGCTGTTGGTGAAGAGCTCCTGGATGATCATGGCAAACGCGCCGGCTTGCGACGGCTGGATGAAGGTCGGCGGTCCGGAGATGCGTACGCGGGGAGCGTTCGTGGGGTTCCCGGTGTCGGGGCGGAGTCTGCCGAGCAGATCGGTCAGATCGACCGCGCCGTGGCTGCCGTCTGTGACGGCCTCGTGCACACCCTTCATCGCACCGATCTTTCCGCGCAGGGCCGACGCGACGGAGGCGTCGTCGCGCCCGCCGCGTTCATATATGGATATCAGCCCGAGCAGCGATGCAAGGTTATTGCGGACCCGGTGGTTGAGTTCGGCGAGCAGCGCCCGTTCGCGTTCGAGCATGCGCTTCCGCAGGGCCACGATCCGCTTGAACCGGTCGCGCTGCAGGCGCAGCCGCGCCTCGGCCTTCCGCGGCCGGGTGATGTCGCGGGCCTGGATGACGAAGCGGTACGGTTCGCCCCGGGCGTCCCGCACCAGCGAGACGGCGACATCGACCCAGATCCACCGGCCGTCCTTGCGGCGGTAGCGCTTCTGGACCTGCCCGCTCGAGACCTCGCCGCGGAGGAGCCGGCTCATCAGCACGAAGTCCGCGCCGCGGTCGTCCGGGTGTGTGACCTCGGGGAAGGTCATGCGACGCAGCTCGTGCGCTTCGTAGCCGAGCATGCGGCACAACGCCGGGTTGACGGTCAGGAACTTCCCTTCGGTCGACTCGACCGCGATGCCGATCGGGGCCGACTCGAACGCGGCGCGGAGCAATTCCTCGGTCTGCGCGAGCCGCTCCTGCGTGCGGTCGGGTTCCGCGGCCGGGCTCGACGGCGACGGCCCGCTTGTTGGGTGCGATGCGTGCGTCGTCTGCGGCCGCGCCCGCCGCGGCGCCGCGAGAACGCCCACGATCACCAGGACCGTCAGGCCCAGCGCCGCGGCAACCCGGGCCGAGCCGGGCAACCCCAGATCTGTCGCTGCGAGGGTACCCAGAGCCGCCGCACCCAGACACACGACCGCGGCGGGCCACCACGCCCGCCCCGGTCGGTCAGCGTCCGCCGCGATGAGGTTCTCACCGCCCGCGAAGGCGCTGGATTGGCTCGTCCGGGATTCCACCGCCGCTCCGTTGGGGCCGGAGCGTCCGCCCGCTGCGGACGCATTCGGATCGATCGCGGCGTCTTGGGCGCGATGCTTACCGTCCGTGCCGCTCCGCGCTCGACGCGCAGAGTTCGGCCCAGACCGCATCGATCATACGGTCGCAGGCGACTTCCCACGCATGGTCGTGGTGACGCACCGGCTCGGAGAGTTCCGCGTGCACACGGGCCATCAGCGCCCGCCTCCCCGGGGAACGGAACCCGCCGGTGGGCGTGCCGGCATCGACCAGCCGCAGGCGCGGCCGGCTGAAGGTGCGGGCGTGCGTCAGTTCACGGGGCTTGAAGGGTCTGGACAGAGTCAACGACGCCATGATCGGATCCTTTCTGATCGTCCCAGTCGAACCGGTGGCCGATCCTCCCCTCCCGAGGCGGATCACGACCGGCGGTGCAGCCGAAACAACCACAGTGGCGTTCGGAACCCGCGTCTACACAACACGGGTTGTCCAGGCCTTTGCCACGCGCCGTCATGGGCACGCGACGGCCGCGCCGGGTCTACCGGGGCGGCCTCCTTGGCCAGGGTCGAGCGGCCTCCGAGCCGCTCGTTCTCCTGCTCCCATCCGAGGAGATTGATCGGCGTTCCGTTTATCCCGTGTTAAACGGATGGGCAATTGCCACGGCCGCCGCGGTCTGATCCGCGTTTGCAGCCCGCAAACCGGGTTCGCACCCCAGTCCGGTAATGTGTGATGCGCGTTCTCGGACGCGAGGTACCGGTTATGGGGCCTCCCGCCACGCTCATCGCAACGTGATCGGACCTTAGCTCTTCATGTTCACGAACTGCAGTGGGACCGGCAGGCCCGCCCCCTGCAGCATGGTCATGCACGCCCGCAGGTCGTCGATCTTCTTCCCGCTCACCCGGACTTCCTCGCCCTGGATCGAGGGCTGCACCTTCAGGTTCGTTGCCTTGATCCGCTTGACGATGTCCTTGGCCTGGTCCTGGGTCAGACCCTCCTGGATCTTGACCTCGCGCTTGAGCATCCCGCCCGAGGTCGGCTGCGGCTCTTTGAACTCGAAGATGCGGGCATCGAGGCCGCGGCGGACGGCGTTCTGCGTGAAGGTCTCGCGGATCGCCTCCATCTTCATCTCGTCCTCGGTGAGGAGCGAGAGCTTCTTCTCCTTGCGGTCCAGCTCGATCTCCGTCTTGCTGTTGCGGAAGTCGAAGCGCGAGGTGAGCATCTTGCGGGTGTTGTTGACCGCGTTGTCGACCTCCTGCATGTCGACGCGGCTGACGATGTCGAGTGATGGCATGGCGCTGGTCCTGTGAAGTAGCTGCAGATTATCGGTCGGCGCCCGCACGCGTTGGCGCGGCAGATTTTCTGCCGTTGCGAGGGGGTCGATCTGGAGGCGACTTAGAGCCGTAACCGACCAAGGAGTGTCGGCGTGGCAACCCAAGCCGCAGACCACGATATTCAGCCCTTGGTATGGGTGTCGGACCGCCTGGGATGGTGGGCGGTCCGGCACCTTTTTTCTGCGCTCGTCAGCGTTCCGGGGCCCGCACCCGCGTGACGACCTCCGCCGCGCTATTGATGACGACCAGCTCGCCGGTGCTCAGTGGCGGGGTGCCGGCGGCGATCAGGTCGAGGAGGACGTGCAGGTTCGGGTTGTGACCCACCAGCAGCGTCGGCTCCTTGCGGTGCAGCGCCTGCGAAGCGAGCTGGATCATGCCCTGCGGCGTTGTGTCGGGGTGGAGTTCGTTGATCTCGCGGAGCGGCAGGTTCAACGCCTCGGCGATGATCGCGCCGGTCCGGCGGGAGCGTTCCGCCTCGCTCACATAGACGACCGCGGGCCGGTACCGCGATCCCGCGGCCGATTGGAACCAGCCAGCCAGAAACTCCGCTTGCCTGACCCCTGTGGCGGTCAGGGCGCGGTCCTCATCCCGGCCGGACTCCGAGGCGGGCTGCGCCTCGGCGTGACGAAGGAGAAGAGCGAACACGGCACCGTGCTCCAGCGCGGAGGTGGGGTTGCGGCCCGGCCGGGGCGGAGTCTGCAAGCTCCCGGTCGGACCACCTCGATAGGTGAATATAGCAGAGTCGGGCGGAGGTGAAAGGCCCCTCATTTCGCGTACCCTGTAAGGGGGCTGATCCCGGAGGTCACGCCGGGCCCTACATGGCACTCACGGCAGGCGGGAAGCAATGCTCGGGGCGATCGGTCCATATGAGGTTCAGGGCGAGCTCGGCCGGGGCGGGATGGGCGTGGTCTACCGCGCGCTCGACCGCCGTCTGCAACGGCCTGTCGCGATCAAGGCCCTCCGGCCCGACATCGCGGCGGACGAGACCGCCCGGACGCGGCTGCGGACCGAGGCGCTCCACCTGGCCGCGCTGAACCACCCCAACATCGCGGCGATCCACGGTGTCGAGGAGGACGACGACGGCTTCTACATCGTGATGGAGTTCGTGGAGGGGCCGACGCTCACCGACCGCATCTGGACCGAGGCCAACTCGGCGCCGCTCCCCGAGGGTGAGTCGCTCCGCATCGCCCGCCAGGTCGCGGCCGGTCTCGCCGCCGCCCACGCCGCGGGCATCGTGCACCGAGACCTCAAGCCAGACAACGTGAAAGTGCGGCCCGATGGGCTGGTCAAGATCCTCGACTTTGGCATCGCCTCGGCGCGGCACGAGGAGGTCTCGCCATCAGATGCGACCGTGGTGCAGTCTTCCGAACCGATCACGGTCTCGGGCACGCCCGGCTACATGAGCCCCGAGCAGCTCCGCGGCGGGCACCCCGGTGTTGAATCAGACATCTGGGCGTTCGGGTGCCTGCTCTACGAAATGCTGGTCGGGCGGCCGCCATTCCGCGGGACGACGACGGTCGATCTCGCCGCGGCGACGCTGCTGGGTACGCCGGATATGGCCTTGGTCCCCATGTCGGCCCGCGGCGTGATCGTCCGCTGTCTGCACAAGGAGGCAGCGGGGAGACCATCCTCGATGCAGGAAGCGCTCGGCCTGCTGGATTCGGGCCTGGCCACCAGCGAAGTGTCGTGGCGGCCGCCGGCGGCGGCGCCGGCCACGCGGTCCTTGATCGGCCGAGATGAGCCGATCCGCTCGATCGCGGCGGCCATCGGCGCTGGGCGGTGTGTCCGCGTCGTCGGCGGGGCCGGGGTGGGCGCGAGCAGCGCTGCCGAGGCTGGGATCGCGGCGTGGGCGGCGGGTGCAGCGGCGAACGCCGGTGTGTGTCGGTTGCTGATCCCCGAGCTGGAGCAGCCGGGCGCGGTGCTCGAGTGGCTCGGTACACAGCTGGGGATCGGGACATCGCTCGAGATCGACTGGTTCGCGGAGCGTGCGGCGGCGGTCGACGGGTTGGTCGTGCTGGTTGATGCCGGCGCGGATCCATCGCGGACGGGCGCGGTGCTGGCCGATGCGGTTGCCGCGGCGGGCGGGCGGAGCGTTCTTGTCCGCGACACCATGGACCGGACGGGGGTCGGCGTGATCACGATCGGCCCGCTGTCGGCGCCGGACCCCGACGATGCGGCGGTGGCGGCGGGCCGCAGCAGGCTCGATGCCGCGCGGATGCTGATCGGGCTCGGGGGCGGCGCGAGGCCGTCGGCCGAGGAGCTGCGGATCATCGCGCGGGCGTGCCACATCTCGGGCGGGTCGCCGCGCGCGGTGCAACTGGTCGCCGCGGGCGGGCGTGAGATCGGGCTGGCGCGGTTGATCACCACGATCGAACGTCGGATGTGGTCGGGGCAGATGAGCACGGCGGGCACGCAGATCGACAGCGCGACCCGGGCGCGGGTGATGACCGCATGGGCGATCGACCAGGCCGGTGACGATGCGCGGCTGGTGCTGTGCGCCTCATCGGCGTTGTGGGGCGAGTTCGATGCCGCGGTGATCGCGGGGGTGATGCGGACCGGCGGCGAGAAGGATGCGGCCCGTTACCTGCCGCGGCTGGAGCGGCTGTCTGCATTGGGGCTGATCGAAGGTTCGGCGGGCGGGCAGTCGGCGGGCAGGTTCACCGTGCCCCGGGTGACGCGGGCGGTGGTTCGGGCCTCAACGCCCCCCGAGGCGTGGGACGCGGTGTGTCGGGCCCATTTCCGGTATTGTTCAGATCTTCTGCGCCGGCTGCGGGAGAGCGCTGGCGACAGGTTCGAACGCCCGCGGCTCGGTCAGGTGTTCCGCGAACGTCACGCGGACCTTCTGGCGGCTTCTCTGTGGGGCCGGGCCCGTGGCGAGGACGGCGTGGCCGCGGAGCGGGTTCGTGAGGTCGCGGCGGAGTACCGGAACGCCTGATGATCGACGCATCGACGGTTTCGACCAACGCGGTGATGGAGGAAGTGGTCCGCGCTGTGTGCGAGACACGCGGGATCGCTGTCGAGTCGTTCTGCCAGGGCTGGGTGCTGCGGCTCTCGCGTGGCGAGGGCGAAGCGCGGGACGTGCGCTTCACTTACGGCTTCAGCCTCGGGCTCAACTCGGCCTCGGCGCACCAGCTCGCCACCGACAAGTCGGCGACCGCGGGTGTTCTGGCGCGGGAGCGCATCCCGGTCGTGGCCCACGAGCTCTTTCTGCACCCATCGATGAACGCGTATGTCGGGCCTGATGGGAACGGGCCGCGGCTCAAGGCGGCGTTTGAGCAGTGGGGCGGCGATGTCGTGGTGAAGGACAACACCGGCACCGGCGGCGACGGGGTCTTTCGGTGCCGCACGTTGCGTGAGCTCGAGCAGCGGTCGGCGCAGCTCTTCCAGCGGGTGCGTTCGGTCGCGGTTTGCCCGTTTGTCGACATTCAGCGCGAGCTGCGTTTCATCGTGCTGGGCGATCGGTGCGAGGTCGTGTACCGCAAGGACCGGCCGGCGATCCGCGGCGACGGCACGCGGACCGTGCATGCGCTGCTGACGGAGGCGATGGGCGGCGCGGGCGTGCGCGTTCGGGGGACGCCGGCGGAGATCGTCGACCGGCTCGAGGATGTTTTGCCCGCGGGTCAGGAACTGCTGCTGGATTGGCGGCACAACATCGGGCGGGGTGCGCTGCCGGTGCTGGTCGAGGGCGAATCGGAGGCCGAATCGCTCGCGCTGCGGGCGGCGGCGGTGGTTGGTGTGCGGTTCGGCAGTGTGGATGTGGTCGAGACCGGGAGCGGGCTCGCGGTGCTCGAGATCAACTCGGGCGTGATGATGGAAGGTCTGGCGCAGGTGCATCCCAAAGGCCGCGAGATCGCGGAAAGGGTGTACGGTCGCGCGGTGGCGATGCTGTTTGAGTGACGCCGCATCGGCGGCGATGAAGGAGCGCTTCATGCAAGGGTTCAAGCGGATCGTGGGTGCGGCGGTGGTCTCCCTGCTCGCGGGGGTCGCCGCGGGGCAGCAGGAGCCGATCGCCTTCGTGGGCGCGACGATCATCCCGATCGACGGGCAGGAGATCGAGGGCGGTATTCTGATTGTCCACGAGGGCAAGATCGAGGCGGTGGGCTCCGCCGCGGCGATGACGATCCCGGCGGACATGAAGCAGGTTGATGTCCGCGGCAAGGTGATCATGCCCGGGCTCGTCGACACGCACAGCCACATCGGCGGTGTGGGCGGGGCGGACGGCAGCGCGACGATCCAGCCGCAGGTCCGTGTGATGGACTCGATCAATGTGTTCGACAGCGGGTTCCGCCGCGCGGTGGCGGGCGGGTTGACAACGCTGAACGTCATGCCCGGGTCGGGTCATCTGCTGAGCGGGCAGACGGTGTATCTCAAGCTCCGTGATGGTGTGACGCGCATCGAGGAGATGACGATCAAGCCGCCCGAGGGCTCGAACCTCGTCTCGCCGCTGGGCGGGATGAAGATGGCCAACGGCACCAACCCGCTGCGTGATCCGCCCTTCTCGGGCACGCGCGGCAAGAGCGCGGCGATGATGCGCGAGCAGCTCATCAAGGCGCAGGAGTACAAGGCCAAGCTCGGGGCCGCGGGCGATGACGAGAGCAAGAAGCCGGCGCGGGACCTGGCGATGGAGGGCCTGGTTGAGGTGCTCGAGGGCCGGCGGATGGTGCACCACCACACGCACCGCGCCGACGACATCATGACGGTGCTGCGGCTCAAGAAGGAATTCGGCTTCCGCGTGGTGCTGCATCACGTGAGCGAGGCGTGGAAGGTCGCCGATGAGATCGCCGAGGCGGGTGTGGGCTGCTCGGCGATCGTGATCGACTCGCCGGGCGGCAAGCTCGAGGCGGTGGGGCTCTCGCTCGAGACGGGCAAGGCGCTCGAAGAGGCGGGAGCGGAGGTCGCGTTCCATACGGATGACTGGATCACTGATTCACGGCTGTTCCTGCGGAGCGCAGCGCTTGCCGTGCGGGCGGGGATGTCGCGCGAAGCAGCGCTCAAGGCGCTGACACAGGCGGGCGCGGACATGATGGACATGGGCGATCGCGTCGGCTCGCTGACGGCGGGGAAGGATGCGGACTTCATCATTCTCAGCGGCGACCCGCTGAGTGTGTACACCAAGGTGGAGCAGACCTGGGTCGAGGGTGTGAAGGTTTTCGACAGGTCTGACCCCGAAGACCGGCTGTTCGCGGTCGGCGGCTTTGGCGCGGGGAACGATCAGGAGCCGTATATGTGCTGCGCTTCGGGCGCTCAGGCGTTTGGCAGCAGCGGGACAGTGTGGCAGTTCGGCGGTGCGAACGCCGGTGGCGGGAATGGGGGTGGCCAGTGATGCGTGCACGAATCGGTGTGATGGCGGCGGCGTTCATCGCCGCGGTCGGCGGGCTTGCGAGTCTCGCGGCCGCGCAGGTTGCGGTGAAGGGTGAGACGGTCTACACGATGGCGGGCGAGCCGATCAAGAACGGCGTCGTCGTCGTCACCGATGGGAAGATCGCGGCGGTCGGCCCCGCGGCGAGCGTGCGCGTGCCCGAGGGACACCGCGTGCTCACGGCGAAGGTCGTCACGCCGGGACTGATCGATGCGCGGGGCACGGTGGGCGTCTCGGGTATTCTGAATCAGCGGCAGGACCAGGATCAGCTCGAGAGTTCATCGCCGATCCAGCCGGAGCTGCGGGCGATCGATGCGTACAACCCGCATGATCCGCTGGTCGCGTGGGTGCGGGGGTTCGGCATCACGACGATCAACACGGGCCACGCGCCCGGCGAGGTGATCTCCGGGCAGACCTGCATCGTCAAGACCAGCGGCAACACGATCGATGCCGCGCTGGTAAAGGAGACGGGCGCGGTCGCCGCGACGATCAGCCCCAGTGCGCAGAAGGGCGGCGGCAAGAGCCCCGGCACCCGCGCCAAGATGGTCGCGATCCTGCGCGAGGAGTTGATCAAGGCCCGTGCGTACGCCGAAAAGCGGGCGAAGAAAGAGGACGCGGCGGCGGATGGGTCGAGCGATACTGCCGACGGCGATGGGGAGGCGGGGAAGAGCTCATCGCCGGACCGGAACCTGCGGCTCGAGACGCTCGAGAAGGTTCTCGCCGGCGAGATCCCGCTGCTCGTCACCGCGCACCGCGCCCAGGACATCGACACCGTGCTGCGGCTCCAGAAGGAGTTCGGCTTCCGACTCATTCTCGACGGCGCGGCCGAGTCGTACCTGCTCGTCGATCAGCTCAAGGCCGCCGATGTGCCGGTGTTCATGCACCCGACGATGATGCGGGCGTTCGGCGAGCTCGAGAACATGAGCGTCGAGACCGCGGCGACGCTGGCGGAGGCGGGGATCCCTGTCGCCATTCAGAGCGGCTTTGAGAGCTATGTGCCCAAGTCGCGGGTGGTGCTCTTCGAGGCCGGCATCGCGGCGGCCAATGGCCTGGGGATCGACGGCGCGCTGCGGGCGATCACTATCACGCCGGCAAAGATCCTGGGCATCGACAGCCGCGTCGGATCGATCGAGGTCGGCAAGGACGGCGATCTCGCGCTGTACGACGGCGACCCGTTCGAGTACACCACGCACTGCACCGCGGTGGTGATCGAGGGCGCTGTCGTCAGCGAGGAGGTTCGCTGACCGGAGCTGGCTCGGACGCTGGCTCGCTCTCCTGCTGACCGGGAGCGATCGTGTCGGTCACGACGATCTCCACGCGCTGGTTGGAGCGGTCGACATCGCGCTCATAGGTCCGCGGCGTGACGCGGTCGGAGTCGCCCACCGCGACGATGCGCAGGTTGTCCCAGCGAAGGCCCGCATCAACGAGCGCCGCTGCCGCGGCGAGGCCGCGCTCGTACGAGAGCTGCATCGCGCGACGCGGGTCACGCATGCTCTCGAACGGGCTTACGTGCCCGCGCACTTCGATCACCCACCGTTGGTCGCGGAGCTTCTGGGCGGTCTCGACGAGGGTGCGACGCCCGCTCTCTGAGAGCAGCGCGGAGCGGTCGTCGAAGGGGACCGACGCGGTAATGCGTTCGTAATCACTGGGGCGGATGGCCTGTTGCTCGGGGTGTTTGCCGGAGACGCCCGGGTCGTTGCTGTGACCGCGCATGCGGGCGACGCGCTTCAGGAACTCGCGATCGGCCTGGTTATCGGGGTCGAGGGGGTTGTTGAAGGCCTCGCGGACGGAGATGACGAACTCGACCATGGTGCTGTTGTCGAAGCCGCCCATCTCGTCCTCGCCGCCGATGCCGCCCGCGGTGGGCTTGTTCATGTTCATGGCCAGCAGGATGACGAAGAAGCCCATGATGAGCATGACCATGTCGGCGAACGAGATCAGCCACTCGGGCGCGCCCTCGTGTCCTTCCTCGTGGCCTCCGCCCCCGTGATGACCACCGCCGCCGCCGTGGTGTTCACCGCCGTGCGAGTCCTCCGCGTGGCCTTCCTTCTTCTCATGGTCTGACATGCGGTGAACTCCGTCATCAGGCGGCGGCACGCAGCTTGGTACGGGCCACGTTGGGAATGAAGGCGAGGAGCTTCTCTTCCGTCACCCTGGGGTTGTCGCCCGACTGGATCGAGAGCACACCCTGGAGGATCATCTCGCGGCAGAGGATCTCTTCGCTGGAGCGCAGCGAGAGCTTGTCACCCATCGGGCCGGCGACGGCGTTGGCGAGGATCGTCCCGTACATCGTGGCCACGACGGCGATCGCGAGCATCTTTCCGAGCTGGCCGATGTCCGCCGAGGCCAGACCGCCGAACATGCCGACCTGCCCGATGAGGGTGGCGACGAGTCCGTAGCCGGGCGCGTACAGCTTGATCAGGTCGAAGAACTTCTTGCCGGCCTTGTGGCGGTCCTGCATGGCGAGAATCTCGAGCCGGCAGGTCGACTCGATGTCCCGCGGCTCGACACCGTCCACCGCCATCTTGATGCTCTGCTGGAGGAACGTGTTGTCGATCTTGGACATCTCGTTTTCGAGGGCCAGGATGCCGTCACGGCGGGCGCGTTCCGCCAGAGTCCCCATGATCTTGATGATCTCGCTCGGCTGGGTTCCTTTGTTGAACATGAACGACTTGACGTAGCCGGGCACCTGCTTGATCCGGTCCATGGGGAGCGCCATGAAGATGACCGAGATCGTCCCTCCGAACACCATGATGACGCCCTTCTCGGACCAGAACATGCCCCAGTCGCCGTGGGACGCCATGTATCCGACCAGGGCGCAGCACATCACGCCGAGGATGCTGCCGATCAGACTTGCCTTGTCCATGCGATACCTCTTCTGGCACTGTGAGAGTCAAGCAGACGCCCGGCGCGGCTGGTGCAGCATCCGGGCAGTCGGTTGAATCGGCAGGCTGAAGCGGGCGCTGAACGGGAAGGCCGGGAGGGCCTTACCGGAGGGATCGGTCATGAGGCCTGCGCGGGCGGCCGCGGACCACGCACGAAGGTTCCGCGTTCTCGGTCCTTGCAGACCCCCGGGAATCGCAGCGCGCGGCCGTGCGCCACGCAGTACACCCCCGGTCCGAGTGTGCCCGCGGCGAAGAGCGACTCGGTCAGGTTCTGCAGCGCATCGGACCGCTTCATCTCGAAGGGACGCATGGCGCCGGTCAGGATGATCGGGATCGGCGGCGGAGCAAACCGGGCGTGCAGCGCCTCCCCGGTCAGGTGCAGTGTGTCGGTGCCGTGCAGGATCACGATGCCTGAAGGGAGCGACTTCTCCGCCAGCGCGGATGCGACCGCATCCGCGATCCGCTCGCGGTCGCCGTCGTCCATATACAGGCTGTCCTTGGACATCAGCTCGGTGATGCACACCTGCGTGTCTTCGAGGCGCACGCGGCGGAGCATGCGGCCCACGATCGAGCGGCGGTTCTCGAGCACACCGGTCGCCTCGTCGTAGGTCTTCTCGATCGTGCCGCCGGTGGTGAAGAGGGTGATGTGTCGCATGGTGTTCCTGCTATGCCGGCCTGGGATCAGGATACAGCAGCGCGAGGTGCTGCCAGAACGACGGGTAGGTCTTGCCCACGCACCCGGGGTCCCGCATCGAAACGTTCGGCCGCCGCAGCGCGACCAGCGCGAGGGACATGGCGATGCGGTGGTCGTCGTAGGTCTCGAACTCGATGGGCGGCGCATCGGGGCCGCAGTCGACGCCGCCCGCCGGGGGCGTCACGCTCATGACGTCGTCATCGCCCGCGACGGGCGAATCAACGCGCACACCGATTTTCGCGAGCTCTGTGCGCATCGCGGCGATCCGGTCCGACTCCTTGTCGCGGAGGGTGCGCACGCCGCGGATGATCGAACCGCCGGGCGCGAACGCCGCGACGGCGGCGAGGGTCATCGCCGCATCGGGCATATCGCGGAGATCGGTGAGGATCGGCCGGAGCGTGCGCCCGCCCTCGACCTCGATGTACGGATCGGGGCCCGGCCGATGGGTCATCGCCGCGCCCATCCGCGCGAGTTCTGATGCGAAACGGGCATCACCCTGGAGTGACTCAACAGGCGACAGCCCGGGGACGCGGCAGCGGCTCCCGGGGAAGAGCGTCGCCGCGGCCCAGAAATAGGTCGCGCCGCTGGCATCGGGCTCGATGGTTTCATCGCGACCCGCGATCGGCCGCGGCGCAGTCGTGTCGGTCTCGTCGTCGCTGGCCGGCGGGCCGACGCGGATCACGCGGAGGCCCTCGCTGTGCTGCACCGAAGCGCCCCAGGCGCTGAGCTGCGCGAGCGTCATCGCGATGTAAGAAGCGCTGGTCGGCGGCTCGTTGAGGCGGATGGTCAGCCCGCACGGCAGGAAGGGCGCGGCGAGCAGCAGCGCGGAGATGAACTGCCCGGAGCGCGTCCGCCCGAAGCTGACGACCGGGAGCGGGGAATCGGGGAAGAAGGGGTAGATGCGCAGCGGCGGGCGGCCGGGCTCGCCCAGTTCATCGACGGTGACGCCCATCGACCGGAGCGCGGCGATCAACTCTCCGATCGGGCGTTCGCGCATGCGTGCCGAACCGTCGATGACTACAGGTGTGGGCGAGAGCATCGCCGCGGCGGTGAGGAAGCGCACGCCGGTGCCGGCGTTGTTGAGGTTGAGCGTCGGTTCGGGAGAACCGGGTTTCCAACGGCCGCAGACGCCCTCGACGATGAGTGTGCCGGGGGACGGCTCGTCGATGCGGGCGCCCAGCGTCCGGGCCGAGGCGACCATCTGGCGGGCATCATCGGCCTCGGTCAGAGCCCGGCGGAGTGTGGATGTGCCCCTGGCGAGCGCGGCGAGCAGGATCGCCCGGTTGGTCAGGCTCTTGGAGCCGGGGGGGCGGACGATGACATCGAAGAGGTGGCCCCGCGGCAGCGGGGGCACCGCGAGCAGATCGGGGAGATCATCGAGCTGCCGGGAGAGGACCGAGTGCGGCACCGATCACTCCTGGCCGCCGTCGCGGCGGAAGACGGCGACGATGTCCTCGACCGGGATCACGAAGAGCCGGTTGTCGCCCTCGAAGTCGACGGGGATGCCGTGCTTGGGGTTGAAGAGCACACGGTCGTAGCGGGCGATCGGGTAGTCCTGATCGCGGCCGACCTGCGCGCTGATGGCGACGACGCGGCCGGTCAGGGTGGGGATCTCGATCTTGTCGGGCAGGTGGATGCCCGACTTGGTCTGCTTCTTGTCCTCGTCCTTTCGGATCAGGACGCGCTTGCCGATGGGCTCCACGATCTCGATCGCGGCGGGTTTGGACTTTCGGGCGGGGTCGGGTCGGCTCATGTCGGGGGATGGTATTCGGCGGTGCGGCCCGGCGCGGGGAGTCGTATGCTGGACGGTTCAGAGCCGGTGCGCCGGCGTTTGGAGGACACGCGGCGTGGACCAGTTGCGCGAGCTCATTCACGATGTGCCCGACTTTCCCAAGCCCGGGATCGTCTTCAAGGACTTCACGCCGCTGCTCGCGGACCCGAAGGGGCTGGCGCTGGCGGTCGAGCTGATGGCCAATCCATACCGCGGCCAGCGGGTGGACCTGGTGCTGGGCGCCGAGTCGCGCGGGTTCATCTTTGGGACCGCGATCGCGCAGGCGCTGTCGGCGGGGTTCGTGCCGGTGCGCAAGGGCGGGAAGCTGCCGCGGCACGTGAAGCGGATCGAGTACGCGCTCGAGTACGGCACCGACAAGCTGGAGATGCACGCCGATGCGATCCGCAAGGGTCAGCGCGTGCTGCTGGTCGACGACCTGCTCGCGACGGGTGGCACGCTGGAGGCGTGTGCGAAGTTAGTCGAGGGGAGCGGCGCCGAGGTGATCGGGATGACGGTCTTGATCGAGATCTCGGTGCTCAACGGTCGGCGGCGGGTTGAGCAGCACGGTGATGTGCACGCGGTGTTGAAGTACTGAGGGTTGTTGCGGGCGAGGGGCGCTGATCGGATAGGTCCTATGGGTCCTATAGGTCCCATAGGACCTATGCCCTGCGGTCTGCTGCGCGCATGCCGCCCAACTGCGTGGACCGACCGCACTCGACCTCCCCAAAAAACAACCAGGCCCCGGCGGTATGCCGGGGCCTGGCGAGTCATTCTGGCGGAGCGGATTCAAAGATCCGCCCAACAGCCGTCGGATTACCGACGACGGCGGCCGGCGACCAGACCACCGAGGCCCAGGAGGGCGAGGGAGGCCGGGGCGGGGACGACGTTGATCGTCGCCGTCGCACCGCTGACGTCGGCGTCAGCGTTGATCGAGGCGGAGAACACGTCGCTGGGGGCGTACCAAGACACGCGACGCTGGCCGGTGCCGTCGTTCGCGGCAGAGCGGATGCCACCGATGGGCAGGTCGAGCATCATGGTGCGGAGGTCGCTGGTCGAGCTCACCGTGAAGGCGAACTTGAAGAGGACCAGGTTCTGCAGGTCGGTGCTGTAGGCCGGATCAGCCGGGGTGGTCAGCGACTGGCTCTTCTGGCCGGTCGTGATCGAGCCCGAACCGTTCAGGTTGTTCGCCAGGGAGCCGACGCCGAACCAGTTGGTCGTCGGGGTCTGGGCGATACGAGCGTAGTTGACGCCGCCCTGGTTGTTCTGGTGAACGATCAGCTGGTTGGCAGCCGAGATGCCGGGAGCGGCGTAGGGGAGGATGCGGCCGTAGGCGCCCGAGGCGTCAGAGACGCCGCCGGTGGCCGGGGAGGTGCCCTGGTTCAGGAAGGGCAGAACCGCATCGCCGGCCGTCCAGTTCGAGATGGTCGGCTGGAAGTTGGCGGCGGCAAGGCCGTTGCTGGCCGCGCCGTTGCCCTGGTTGTAGGACACGAGGACGCGAGCCTCGACCGTGCTGCCCGGGGTGACGTCGACGCTGCTGCCCCAAGCGCCGCCGCCGGAGCGGACCTGCACATCGAAGATGCTCGTCTGAGCGTTCGCCGCGGCGGCCAGGCCAGCGACGGCGACAAGGGTACCGATCACATTCTTCATGACAATCTCCTCACAAGTCTTTTATTGGGTAGACCCAAACCCACTCACGCTAGAGAACGAACGACTCGTTCCTGACCCACGACAAGAGTATCTCAAGGCTGGCGTTCTGCAACGTGATTTTTGAGTGCAGCATCGCTTTTTGCGTGAAGACAACGTTGGTCGCGGTCGGGCCCCGGGCTTTCCGTTGCGAGAAAGACCCTTTCAAACACCTATCCGGGCGGCCTCACGGCCCAGAAACCGCGTTTGGCAGGTGTTTTCATCGGTCCTGGCATACCTGGCCGTCGGCGCGATGAATTCCGGCTCAGGTTTGCGCGAGCGGGAATTGCGCGGCGGGACCGCCCAGGTTGAGCGCTCCGGGCAGGGCGTCAACACGCAGCAGCTCACCCGTTCTGGTGATCCAGCCCGAGCATCGCCCGCTTCTGGGCCCATTCGGCCTGCTCCCGCTTGTTGGCGGTGACGATGTCGCCGACCGGGCCGCCCGCCGCGGCCCGAATCGCCTCGATCTCGAGGCGGGTCAGGTGGACGGCGCCCAGTTCGTAGTCCCGCCACGCCTCCATGGTCATGGGCACGATCCCGGCGATCAGGTCGTGCATCGCCTGGGCGAAGACTCGGATCTCGTGCTGGGCGTGGCTGTCCATCCGCAGGCTCAGGAAGCGGAGGATGTTGTGCAGGTCGCACTTCCAGTACCACTCGGTGTAGACGTTGACCGGCAGGCCCATGCGGGCGAGCTCGCGGCTGACACCCTTCTCGGTGAGCTGCATATAGCGGGGGTAGAGGGCCTCGACGTCCTTGAGGAAGTCGAGGAATTCCTCGGCGGTCCGGGCCTGGTCGGCGTCGGAGGTGTCGAAGGTCTCCTCGCCGCCCTGTCGGTTTGAGGCCGACTGCTTGCGGACGGCGTCGAGCGTGGGGGTGTAGAAGCGGTCCTTTACGATCGAGTAGCGGGCGGAGTACTCGTTGACGTTGGCGGTGCGGTGCCGGATCCACTGGCGGGCGATGAAGATGGGCATCGCGATGTGGAACTTGAACTCCACCATCTCGAAGGGGGTGGTGTGGCGGTGGCGGAGGAGGTAGCGGATCAGGCCGCGGTCCTCTGAGATCTGCTTGGTGCCCTCGCCATAGGAGACGCGGGCCGCCTGCACGATCGCGGCGTCGGCGGTCTGACCGGCGGGAACCAGGCGCGGCATGGCGTCGATCAGGGCGACGAAGCCGTGGTCAAGGCACTTGATCTCCATGCGTGCGGCGCCGCCCATGACGTCCTGCCAGGGCGAGACCGGGTTCGTTCGGACGATCGCGGGGGGCTGGTCGGTCATGGTGTTTTCGGCGGTCGCGGCGGGATGGGCTTCGGACATGCGCGAAGGGTAACGGCACCGCCGCAGCGCAGCGATGGGGCCGGCGCATGTTTCGGCTGTTCTGCCCGGAGCGGGCGGTGCGGCGTTGAACAAGCTGTGAATTGCCGCGGTGGGAGGCAGTCGCCGCGGGCCGGCTCACCGGCGGGTGAGCGTGATCCGCGTCTCGCTGTGCATCCGGCCGCGGCGGAACGACACCTCGACCACATCGCCGGGCTTGTAGCGGCCGAGCAGGCGGACCAGTTCCGCGATGTCGCGGACGGGGCGGCCGTCGATGGCGGTGATGACATCGCCCGCGCGCAGCGGGATCGAGGCGGGCGCCCGGGTCACGATCGGTCCCTCGCCCGCGCCGGTGTCGACTTCGATGCCCAGGCTCGCCATGCCCGATTCGATGCGCTCGGCGGCCTCGGGGAGCATGCGGAGCCAGCGGCGGAAGTCCTGGTCGATCTCGTCGATGGTCAGGCCGAATGCGGCCTCGAGCGCGTGCAGGCCGGTGGGGTCGGCGTCGAACTCGTTGACATAGGTGGTGTAGAACGCCTTGAGCTTGTTGGTCTGGTGGAGATAGAGGAAGAAGGCGCGGGCGTGAGCGTAATTGCCAAGCGGGCGCGCGGCGGTGAAGCGTTCCTGGGACACCCCGGCGAGCGTCCTGAGCGGCACGATCGCGTTGACGCGGAGCATGCGCTTGGCGGTGTTGGTGCGCCAGGAGAGAGCGGGCTTGAGGTTGCCCTCGCGGGTGATGTCGTAGTCCTCGATGAGTGTGCCCAGGCCCTCCTGGATCCAGATCGCGTGCTGCTGGCCGCGGCGGGTCATGTCGCGCCAGTGGAGCACGTGGAAGAACTCGTGACGCAGTGTCCCGCCCAGGTCCATCGCGACCAGGCGTTTGCCGTCGTGTTCGTACGAACCGCCGATGCCGCTGATCCCGTCCATGACCTGCGGGCCGTAAAGGCCGACGGCCCAGCGTGCGAAGTCGGTACGGGTGGGGAGGACCACGATGACCCACGCGTCTTCGCGCATCTTCTGGTCATCAAGGATGCCGGGCATCAAGTGCTCATCGGCCCACTTCGCGATCAGGTCGAGCTCTTCGCGGGCCAGCTCGCCCGCGCGGGCGTTGAAGGCGGAGTGGTAGATCAGCCGGAGCGAGGGATCGCGCAGCGTTGTGTAGCCGGTGGTGAAAGTGTCCTGTGCTTTTTGCGTCAGGAAATCGGCCTGGGCATCGAGCAGTTCCGGCCAGGCTTCGAGGATCGCTTTGAATTCGGGACGCTGACGGATGCCGCCGAGGGTGCGGTCGGTGCGGAGTTGGCGGGCATCGGTGAAGCCGCGCTCGATCGCAGCGCGCAGAGCCTCGATGCCCTCATCGACGCGGCCCTGCTGCGCGAGGCAGCAGGCGAGGTTGTACCAGGGGACGAAGTTGGCGGGCTGCAGTTCGATCTGCTCGCGGAGCAGTTCTTCAGACCGTTTGAGATCGCCGGTGTTGAAGGCCTGCGCCGCCTCGGCGGCGAGCCGCGACGACTCGGCCATGATCTCCGGCCCGCTGCGCTCGGTGGCCGGCTGCGCGATGGCCGCGAGCGAGAAGGCCGCGGCGGCGACGAGTGCGGTAATCCGGGCGGCGGTGTTCATCGGTGTTCGGACCTCGCGTGGGCCGGCGGGGTGGTGCGATCGAAGAGCATGCGGAGCGCCTGGGGGTAGGCGCGGGTCTCGACCTCGAAGACGCGGGCGGCGAGCGTGTCGGGCGTGTCGTCCGGCTGTACCGGGCAGGTGAGCTGCAGGATGATCTCGCCGCGGTCGTACTCCTCGTCGCAGAGGTGGACGGTGCAGCCCGACTGCGTGTCCTTCGCCTTGATGACGGCTTCGTGGACGTGGTGGCCGTACATGCCCGGGCCGCCGTGGCTGGGCAGGAGCGCGGGGTGGATGTTGACGATGCGGCCCCGATAACGCTTTGGGATGTGGACCTTCTTGAGGTACCCCGCGAGGACGATCCAGTCGATCGCGTGGGGCTCGAGCACGGACTCGAGCTCAGCGGCGGGGATCTCTCCTTTATAGATGAGCGTCGGCAGGCCCCGGGCCCGGGCCCGTTCCACGCCCGCGCACTCCTTCGAGGCGATGACGATGGGGATCACCGCATCGAGTTCGCCCCGATCGATGGCGTCCTGCAGGTTGAGCAGGGTGCGGCCGCCGCCGGAGATGAGGACGGCGAGTCGCTGGGGCTGATTCGCGCTGGGGGATTGGTTCATCGTTGCTGTGCACCCTACCGGGTTGAGGGGCCGTGGTGTTCAGCCGTTCGTCGCCGGGCTGTTGGCGGCCGGGCTGCGAAAGGGCATCGGTCGTCCGTCAGGGTCGACGCAGACCATGGTGAGCGTGGCGGTGGTGACGGGCACCTTCTCGCCGGTGTGGTACCGCTCGGCCTCGACCTCTACGCAGATGGTGACCGAGGTGGTCCCCAGACGGGTGGTGGTGGCGAAGA
Organism: Planctomycetaceae bacterium; assembly: GCA_040255445.1. GTDB lineage: Bacteria > Planctomycetota > Phycisphaerae > Phycisphaerales > UBA1924 > JBDZUZ01. Next base: position 23,304 of record JBDZUZ010000034.1, read on the forward strand.
AGTTGACGATGTCGCCCAGGCCAACGGGGGACTTGAACTCGACGCGGTCGATCGCGGCGGTGACCCAGCGCTGGGCGGCGTGCCGGCGGGCCTGGACGAACCCGGCCTGGTCGATGTAGCTGAGGATGACGCCGCCGAAGATGGTGCCGTAGTGGTTGGTTTCGCGGGGCATGGTGACCACGCGGAGGGCGAGGTGGCGTTCCTGCGGATCGGTCGGCGTGGTCGGGGCGGTGGTCATGCGGCAAAGGTAGGGGCGGGGGGCGGGCCTGGGGGATCGGGGAGGGGCTGCGCTACAGTCTGGTTCGGCCGCGGCGAGCGCGGCATCCAATCGATTTGAGGGTGGGGCTGGAGGCGACACAGTGGGCCACGAGTGCTGCGGCGGATCGAAGAGGCAGGCGGAGCAGTCCCAGACGCAGGCGCCGGCGAAGTCGGGCGGGTGTTGCGGTGGCGAGACGTCCGAGGGCGGCTGCTGCGGCGGTGGGGGTGCGGCGGTGTCGATGCAGCCCATGACCGTCGAGCAGCTTGAATCGCTGCCGACGCTGCAACTGATTGCCCGATTCCGCCGCGGCATCGAGGCGATCGATCGGCGGGTCTTCGAGCTCGATGAGAAGCAGATCGACATGGCGTTCCTGCCCGAGGCGGGCGTCGGCCGCTGGCCAGTGCGGGTGCTGCTGGGCCACATCGCCGATGCCGACCTGGTCGCGATGCATCGCATGCGCCGGATCGCGGCGGAGGACAACCCGGTCCTCAGCGAGTGGGACGAGAACGCCTTCGTCGATTCGAACATATACGGCAACGTGCACGAGGGGTACGCGGACTCGACCGAGGCGGACCACGCCCGCGTGATGAACGCGCTGGGCGGGTCGCTGGCGGTGATTCACACACTGCGGCAGTGGACGGGCCAGTGGCTGCTGACGCTGAGCGATGAGCAGATGAGCCGCGTGGGCATGCACCCGACGCGGGGTCCGCAGACGATCCGCAACATCGTCGCGCTGTACACCTGGCACCTCGAGCACCACGCGCGGTTCCTGACGCTCAAGCTCGACAAGCTGGTCGGGCCGGCGGTCGAAGAACCTGTTGGCGCGGCGAAGGGTTCCTGCGGGAGCGGTTGCGGGTGTCACCCGGGCTGAGTTGCAGCGGGGCATGACCGGCCGGGCACGATCAGCGGTGCATGATCGGGTGAAGCCGCGGCGGCTGGACGGACGAACAGCCAGACGGGCCGGGGTCGGCGGAGCACGATGGACGAGATCTTCGATCAACGCAGGTACCTGATCCCCTTCCGGTCGACGCTGCTGCCGCAGATCTTCACGGACACGCTGGTGATCGGCGGGGGTGTGGCGGGGCTGCGTGCGGCGGTCGCCGCGGCATCGCACGGCGACGTGATCGTGCTCTCCAAGGGCGATCTCAAGGCGACGAACACCGCGTGGGCGCAGGGCGGGATCGCTGCGGTGCAGTCCGAGGAGGACTCGGCGCTCTCGCATGTCGATGACACGATGGTGGCGGGCGCGGGGTTGTGCGACCCGGCGATCGTGCGGCTGGTTGTGGAGCGCGGCCCCGCGCTCATCGATGAGATCGTGTCGTGGGGGATGAAGTTCGACAGCGATGCCAGCGGTCGGGCGTTGCTCGGCCGCGAGGGCGGGCACTCGGCGGATCGGATCCTGCACGCCGGCGGCGATGCGACCGGCCGCGAGATGCAGCGGTGCCTCGAGGAGAAGGTCCGCAGGACAGCGGGCATCCGCGTCTTCGAGAAATGCTTCGCGCTCGACCTGATCACGCCGAGCGATGAACCGGGCTCGCCGGTGATGGGCGCGATCACGCACCACCCAAAGTTCGGCCTGCAGATGATCTGGGCGAAGTCGACGATCCTTGCGAGTGGCGGCGCGGGCGTGCTCTACCGCGAGACGACGAATCCGAACCTGGCCACGGCCGATGGCCTGGCGATGGCGTATCGCGCGGGCGCGAGCCTGGCGGACATGTCGTTCGTGCAGTTCCACCCGACAACGCTGTATCTCGCGGGCGCAAGCCGCTCGCTGATTACCGAGGCGATCCGGGGCCAGGGCGCGTACCTGCTCGATGCATCCGGCCACCGATTCATGACTGATGTGCACCCGCTGGCCGAACTCGCGCCGCGCGACATCGTGGCGCGGGGCATCGTGCGGCAGATCGCCAAGCAGGGCGGGCAGCACGTGTGGCTCGACTGCCGGCACATCGAGCGGTTCGGCGAGCGGTTCCCCGGGATCGCCGCGCTCCTGAAGCGGTTCGATCTGGACCCGAGCGAGGATCTGATCCCGGTACACCCGGCGGCGCACTACATGATCGGCGGCGTTCGCACGGATGCGATGGGACGGACCGATGTGCCGGGCTTGTACGCCGCGGGCGAGGTCGCCTCGACCGGGCTGCACGGCGCGAACCGGCTCGCGAGCAACAGTCTGCTCGAGGGCCTGGTCTTCGGCGAGATCGCGGGCCACGCCGCGCACGCCGAGACAGTCGGGCCGGTTCGGGGTGATGGCGATGTGGAACATCGGATCGGCCAGGCCGAGCGCCTTGGCGGCGGCGCTGCCGACGCGGGTGCGCGCGGGCAACTCGATGATGCCGGTATGCTC
>JBDZUZ010000219.1:0-4665 GCA_040255445.1 Planctomycetaceae bacterium
GCTCGATCTTCAGGTGGGTGCGGCCCTCTTCCTGGCGGACGATCTCGACCCGGGTCGAGCCGCCGCGGCGGGTCGGGCCGAGGCGCTGGAGGGGGTCGCCGCCGCGCCGTTTCTCGCCGGGGGGGCCGGCGCGGAGCTTGCGGCGGATATCTCCCAGCCAGGTCTCATCGGGCGTGCCCTTCACGACGGCGAGATAGGTCTTGGTGACCTCGTAGCGTGGGTGGGTGAGGCGGTGGGCGAGATCGCCGTCGTTGGTGAGCAGGACGAGGCCGGTCGTCTCGTAGTCGAGGCGTCCGACGGGATACAGGCGGGCCCGCGCCGGGTGGTCGACCAGATCGAGCACCGTTGGCCGGTCCATGCCCGGCTCATCCGCCGCGGTGACCAGGACCCGCTCGGGCTTGTTCACCATGATGTAAAGCTTCCGCTCCGGGCCGGCGAGGAGCCGGCCGTCGACCTCGACGCGGTCGCTGGTGGGATCGATGAAGGCGGGGAGGGTGCTAACGGTCTCGCCGTTCACCTGCACGCGGCCTTCTTCGATCATTTCCTCGCAGACGCGGCGGGCGGCGACGCCGGCATCGGCCATGTATCGCTGGAGCCGCACCCGTTCGGGCTGGACTGGATCGGTCGTCTCATCGCGCTGGGCGGCTCGTTTGGCCATTGGCTAACAGTAGAGGGGAAGAGTGGGTTCGACGGGCGGAGATTGACAGGCCACCGCTGACGGGCCGGGCTCGTGCACCCCCCGCGAACTGCACCGCGCAGCAGCGATGGGCCGAAACAGGTAGCTTCAGGACCGCCGCCCCGCCGGGCGGCGATGCGGAGCCACGCGAATGAGCCAGACCGAGCCGACCACCGCCGGATCCCAACCACTGGAAGCGGGGACCCCCATCGACGAGTTGATGGACCGCATGTTCCTGAGCCCCCGGGTGGTGGATCAGCGGGCCTATGACGAGCTCGCCGGTTCGCTCAAGACGCTGGTACGCGATGCCGCGGCCCAGGCCCGGGCCCTGGAGGGCACCGGCGCCGAGGTGAAGCTCTACGGCGAACAGCTCCGGCAGGCGACCCGCGAACTGCAGGACCGCGTCGAGGGCGCGGTGAAAGTGGTTCCATCGATCGACAGCCGTGTGGCGAAGCTCGAACAGCTCGTCGATCTGGTGGCGAAGGACCTGCACGGCAAGGTGATGGCGGCGCGCGAAGTGGTTGCGAAGGAGGTCGTGATCGATAAGGCATCGGTCGCGCCCGCGGTCGATGCGGCCACCCGCGAGGCGATCGCGACGCTCTTTGCCGAGAAGGTCAGCGGGCTGAAGGCTCAGGTCACGGCGATGATCGCCGATCAGGAAGCGCAGGCTTCGCGGCGGATCCGCGAGATGGCCGATGCGGCCGAGCAGCGGCTCCGCGAGACCGCGGCATCGATCGCCGAGGAGGCTCGGCGCGTGAACCTCGATGCGCTGACGACCGAACGCGAGCGGGCCGAGCAGGCGGTGACGGCAATCGGCGAACTCGTCGGCCGCGCCGATGAGATCCGCGGCACGATCGGCACCATGACGCAGCGCCTCGAAGCGCTGCAGGAGCAGGCGATCGCGGTTGCGGACTCCTTCGAGTCCGATGTGCCGGCGAAGGCCGATGCGTTCGCGGCGAAGGCGACGCAGATCGGCACATGGATCAACGAGCTGCTCGATCAGGCCGAGAGCATCGGGTCAGCGCTGCACGGCATAGTGCAGCGGGCCGAAGCAGTGAAGGGGAGCGACCGGGCGGAGTGATCGCCTAGTCGACCGACACCAGCGGCCGCAGCCTCTCGAGCACCTTGGGGCCGATGCCTTTCACGGCATCAAGGTCATCGACGGTGCGAAAGCGGCCCTGCTGCGTGCGGTGGTCGATGATCCGCTGCGCGAGCGCGGGGCCGATACCGGGAAGCAGTTCGAGTTCGGCCTGCGAGGCGGTGTTCACATTGATGCGCCGCGTCATGTTCGGCGCGGGCGGATCGGGGCGTTCCGAGACCGGTAGCGGGGCCGCGGGCGTGACGACCGGCGCTGCCGGCGGTTGTGTCTGCGTTGGAACTGGCTGCGGCGGCGGGGCAGCCTCCGCGGGCGGGCTCGTCTCTGGAACTGCGATCGGCGCTGCCGTCTGTGCCGAATTCGGTTGCGTGCTCGGCGTGGGCGGACCCGCGGCGATCGGCTGCACCACAACCGGCGCGGGCGATGGATAGCCTGCGGCGACCGGCGCGGCCTGCTGCTGCGTCGCGACCTGACGCGGCGGCGGCGTCACGAGTTCCTGGCGCGGCGTGCGTCCCCACAATCCCCACCCCAGGCCGATCCCCGCGAGCGCGGCGATGGCCCCCACCGCCGCGTACAGCGCGGGGCCGGAGATCTGTGCGTGACGCGGCAACGGATTCGGGTCGTCCCCCATGCGGGGAACAGCTTACCCGTTTTTCTGTTGAAGCAAGGCCAAAGGTGTGCGGCCCTCGCGGAGACACTGGCGGATCTGGGCAAAGCGGGTAAACGCGGCCTTGGGAGCGCCGCCCGCGGCGAGCAGCCCGCCGTGGGGCATCTCGGGCGGCACGCCGGAGGGCGCATCGGCGAGCTCCTGCCAGCAGACGCCCTGCACATAGGGCTTCGAGCACGCGATCGAGACCGCCTGCGTCAGCCACTCGGCCTGCTGATTCTCGCTCCAGGGGGCGCGCCAGTAGCCGGGCTCGAAGGCGTCCTCGGCGTCGGCGCCCACACGAGGGCGGAACGGCCGCGGCGGGATCGGCGCGCTGGGGGCGCCGATCGCGGAGACGAAGATCGGCTTCTCGAGCGTCGCGAACCGGTCGAGCATCGCCGAGAGGCTCATCATGTCGCGGGTGGCAAAGCCGGGCTGGGCATCGCCCATCTGCAGCCGCACACCGACCGAGTCGACCTGCAAACCGGTCTGGAGCACCGCTTCGGCGTAGAGCTGCGGCGGGATCGAGCGGCGGTTCGATGCGTGGTACTCGCCCCAGGGCTGGGCCACCTCGAGCTGGATCTTCGAGGCCGGGTGCAGCTTGCGGACCAGGTGCACGCACATGCGCGTCAGGTCCATGATCTGCTCGAAGCTGATCTTGAAGTTGGTGTTGACGTGCAGCCCGCTGGCGACGGTCCAGCGCTGGATCGTGCGCCGGTAGCGGGTCACGACCGCCTGGATGTGCTCGAACACGAGGTCGCGGAGCGTCTCGTAGTCGTTCTCCCAGATGTACAGCCACTCGGGTGTCGATTGGGCGCGGAAATCGACGAGCGGCCCGGCGTGCACCGGGAGCTTGGCGGTGCGGATCGCCCACTCGATCCAGCGATCGGTGGGCGTGAAGTTGTACTTGCCCTCGCTGGGCTCCATGTCGCTCCAGCGCATCGGCATGGTGATGAAGTCACAACTGTTCAGCACCGCGCGCTGGAGGTTCTCGCCGAACTGCCCGGGGCTCACAGCGCAGCCCATCTGCGGCAGACCGTGGAGCACGACCTGACCCGCGCCCGGGATGAGGATCGGCGTGCCGGTCGGCGGGATCTCGGGGGTCAGCCGCTTGAGGTTCGCGACCGCATCGGTGTACGCCCGGCCCGCGAGCCGCGCCCGGATCTGCCTATCTGCCTGGAGCAGCGTGAGGTGTTCGCCCGCGCTGAGCGCGATCGCCAGCGAACGGGCCGCCTGGCGGTCGGCGTTCGGACAAAACCCGGCGCGGTCGGGCTCGCCGCTCTCATCGGCCTTGCGCTGCGCGACCAGCGCCTCGGTGAAAGCCGACCGGGCCGATTCGAACTCCTGCATCACCTCGTGGTCCGGTGGCAGGTCGAACAGCCCCCAGTCCTCGAGCTTGTTCAGGAAGAACATGATCTGGTGCCGGGCCAGTTCGATCGAGAGGAGGTACGGCCGGTCCCGCTCGGGCAGCAGGCAGGTCTGGATCGTGAGCAACCCCAGGCCGTTCCCGGACGGGTTCTCGCCCGGCTGCGCCACCTGGAACTGGATCATCACGCCCGAAGACTGCTGCACCCGCTTTCGACACTGCAGCGCGCCATCGTTCAGGACGACATCACCCTCGACGGGGACATCCTCGGGCCCGACCAGCAGCGCGTGACGCGGCGGGAATTGCGCGGCGTCCACGCCGTCGGCATCGAAGACTACAAAGTTCATCTGACCCGTCGACATGCTGCCCGGGGTCCTCCCTCATGGCGGTTCATCCGGGCACGCGTCCCGGTGCGGCATTGTCCCTGCCTGATCGCCGCGTGCAAGCCGGGGGCGTCAGGTGGGCGGCAACGGCGGTCTTTCCGCCGCCCCGCGGCCGGTCCCGCCCGTACGCTTGGGCCATGAAGCAGGATGCCGCGGCGGACGCACTCTTTGAATCGAATCTGAGCCTCCCGGGCCTTCGCCGCGGCAAGGTGCGTGATGTCTACCCGCTCCCGGCCTCGGGCCGGGCGGATGAGCCGCCCCGCCTCCTGATCGTCGCCAGCGACCGTATCTCCGCTTTCGATGTCGTCATGCCCACGCCGGTGGCGGGCAAGGGCCGGCTGCTGACCGAGATTTCGGTCTGGTGGCTGCGGTATATCCAGGCCCGCGGTATCTGCCGCACGCACCTGATCAGCACCAGTGTTTCGGACATCCCCGCGGCGGCTTTCGGCCCCGGCTCGGCGGCCAGAGAGTCGGTCGAGGGCCGGATCATGATCGGGC
>JBDZUZ010000220.1:0-4650 GCA_040255445.1 Planctomycetaceae bacterium
TGGTGGCGGTGCCGCCGCGGCTGTCCTCGCGCTGGGCATCGTCGTGATGGGTGTCGGGGGTGGGGGTGCTGTGGGGGGTGCTGTCGGGGGCCTTGGGCGGCTGCGGGGCCTCGGGGGCATCCGCGTTCAACCATTCAGCGGCCATGGCGACCTCCATCGCGACCTCGGGCTTCCGTACAGATTCGGTCATCGCGGTATCTTTCGCGGGGTCCCCCTGTCGGTTCGACCCCATGAACCGAGTTTTGTCCGAACTTCGGGCCGGCGGCGGGGTTGGGGGGGCGACCCGCGCTGACGACCCGCGCTGACGACCCCTGGCTGCCAACCCCCGCCGAGCCCCGGCCGATCCCGTTTCATCTTCCTCAGGATGCCGCTCTATGCCCGAGAACTCGCCGTCGCCGCTGCTGCTGATCGTGACCGGGGCCCATCTGCGGGCGGAGGTTGCGGACCGGCCGCTGGCGTATCACCTGCGGGCGAAGGCGCTCAAGCGGCTGGCGGAGGGCGGGGATGAGGCGGGCGCTGGGGACCTGGACGGGCGCATCGTCGTGTGCTCGGACATCTGGTATCTCAATCAGGATCATCTGCGAGGGTTGCCGACGATCGCGATCGGGCACCCGGATGTGAACGCGCTGACCGCGCACCTGGTGCCGCGGCTGCCGACGGCGTTTGTGATCGATGGTCGGTGCAGTGTGCAGCTCGATCCGGAGCTGACCGATGCGGTCGCGGCGTGCTGGGGGGTTGATGACGCGGCGACAGCGCGGGCGGTGGAGGCGTTCATCGAGCGGTATCTGGAGGCGTTTGTGGAGCGCATCGTGGAGTGATTCGGCGGCGGCGGATGATGGAGAGCAGGCCGGTGGCGAGCAGCACGGTGGTGGTGGTTGGGGATGGCACCGCGGCGGCGATGCGGAAGCCCATGAACCCGACCGATGTGGAGGGATAATCGCCACCCTGGCCTACCGGAGTATCCGCGTACAAGGGGCTCACGCCGCCACCCACATGACTTCCATCGAAGTATCGGAACGTGGGATAGAGCCTCGCCACGAAGCCGATCTCCTCGGTCCACTCCGAGTTGATACCGGCGATGTCGATCAACCCCCACGGACTCTGCACGCCCGGATATGAACCGAGCGGGATCGTGTATGGATTCACCCCGCCGAAGTTGCCCGCGTCCCAGCCTGCGTTCGCCTCGGCGAGACGACCGTTCGGGTCTGGGATGGGTGAGTGGCCATCGAGCCCGACGAGCGCACCGGGCGGTCCGTACGCGGGCGGCGAGTCATTCATAGTCGAGTACTGCCACCAGCCGGCCTGGCCCGGGCCGTTCTTGTTGGGGTCGTAGTGTGCTGCCTTGAGCCACTCGTCCCAGCTCGGGATCCAGTACCGGGCATCGGGGTGGCGTGTGTGCTGATCGTTGAAGACAGTGCCGGTATAGGTGAAGGTGCTGACGTCGTAGGCGCCATGGAGAAACGCCGCGGCGTCGAGGCTCTTGCCGTAATGAAGCCAGTTGCAATAGATCGCGGCGGAACGCCAGGAGATGTCGCCGACGGCGCGCATCTCGTTGCCTGCCGGGACGGACCAGCGAAGACCGCCGGGCGTGTTGGGCGTGGCGCTCGTGGCGCCCCAGAACTGCGGCGGATTGAGGTGGGAGATCCACTCGCTGCGCGGCCGGTCGAACGCCGCGTTCATGAACTCGACCCACTGCGGCGTGGTGATCTCGTACCGGCCGATCTTGTATTCGTAGCCGACGCTGCCGCGGCCGACGGCGCGATCGCCCGCGGTGCCGTTGCCGTGCCACGGCGCGTTGTTGACCGCGCCGATGGTGACGAAGTCGATGCCGGAGGGGTCGGGCTGCGCGAGCGCGGCGCTTGCAGCGATCAACATCAACCCAGCGCACACCGCACGCATCGCCGCCTCCCGCTGCATTACGAAGCATCACAATCGGACCGATCGCGGCGGGGCGCATCCCACCGGCCGGACGCGAGAACCGCGCCGGGCGGTCGCCGGGGTCCATCATCGTGGAAGGACCGTGCCGGCCGCGCCTCGCCGCTGGAGTGTCACCCATAAACCCCGGGTCCGCAAGCGATTCTCGGACGGGGGCGGCACAATCGGTGCAATCGCTTTATCCGGACCGGGCGGGCGGGGCTGGCGGTCTGGATGGTGGGGCGGTGCGGCTCACTTTCCCACGCAGAAGGATGCGAACACGCGCCCCAGCACATCGTCGGGGCTGATGCGGCCGACGAGTTCGCCGGCGGCATCGGCCGCGCGGCGGAGGGGCTCGGCGACCATTTCGGGGGCGGTGAGGGCGTGGTCGCTGGGCGTGGTCGCGGCCGCGGCGGCGCGGGCGTCGGTGATCGCCGCGGCGAGGCGTTGCATGGCGTGGCGGTGGCGGGGCGCGAGGGCGGCGGCATCGCGGGATGAGCCGAAGGCGGCATCGGCGATGGCGCGGCGGAGGAGCGGCAGGTGGAAGCCGTCGAGGGCGCAGACGGCGAGGTCGCCGCCGGCGTGACCGGGGTTCGCCGCGGCGGGGAGATCGGCGCAGGTGCGCATGCGGATGAGGCGCTGGTCGGGGGCGGGTGTGAAGGGGGGCGGGCCGGCGCGTTCGAAGGCGCCGGTGGGGTCGCACCAGAGGATGACCGCTGCGGCGGCGATGGCGCTGTGGGCCATGCGCTGGGCCGCGGCGTCGGTGGCGGTGCGCTGCGCGAGGGCCTGGTCGAGGCCGGCGAGATCGGCGAGGCGGACCGCGCCCAGGCCGGGGGCCTCGGCACGGAGGTCGAGGTCTTCGATGAGGACATCGCGGGTGAGGCCGCGTTCTTCGCCGGCGATGGCGCGGTGGCGGCCCAGGAGCGCGTTGAAGAGCGTGGACTTGCCCGCGTTGGGCGCGCCGGCGAGGACGATGAGCGGGGTTTCGGCGGGGGCTTCGCGGCCGGCGGCGTGGCCGAGCGCGGTGTCGAGCGCAGCGAGGAGGGCGTCGAGGCGGGCGCGGAGATCGGCGGGCGCGATGGCGACGACATCTTCCTGGTCGGTGAAGTCGATGCCGGCTTCGACGAGGGCGAGGAGGGTGGTGACTTCATCGGCCCAGGCGTGGTAGGCCGCGCCGGTGCGGCCTTCGAGAAGGTCTTTGGCCGCGGCGAGTTCTTCGGCGTTGCGGGCGGCGATGACGGCGCCGACGCCCTCGGCCTGGTCGAGCGAAAGTTTGCCGGCGAGGTAGGCGCGGGCGGTGAACTCGCCGGGTCCGGCGGGGCGGACGGCATCGAGCGTGCAGAGCCGCTCGATGGTGCGGTCGATCAGGTGGGGGTTGCCGGGGAGGATGAGCTCGGCGGTGTCTTCGCCGGTGTAGCTGGCGGGGGCGAGCGACCGCGCCACCCAGATCGGCAGCGTGCTCGCACCATCACGCAGCGAGAGCCCGCGTTCGAACACGCCGCGTGACGCGGGATCGCCCGAAACGAAGCGGTCGAGCAGCGCGCCCGTCGCCGGCCCCGAGACCCGCACCACCGCCAGCGCGGATCGGCCCCGGGCCGTGGCGCACGCGACGATGGTGTCACCGCTGGGCACGGCCTGATCTCCGTCTACGCGCGCTTCCGGTCAGACGCGCTTCCGCGGCGGCTGGCCGCGCCCGCCGCCCTGACTGCCGTGCGGGCCGCGCCCGCCACCACCCCCACTCCCACCTTCGAGGCGCTTCTGACGGTCCTCGGCGAGCTGCTGGATGCGCTCGAGGAAGGTCGGTCCGGAGCTGGTCTTCTTGGGCGGGGGCTTGAGCAGGTCGTTGGCGTCGATGTGCGCCCGGATCCAGCGGCTCTCGAGGATGCCCAGCGTCGAGTTGGCGATGAAGTAGATCGCCAGGCCCGACGGCGCGTTGTACATGAACACCGGGAACATCACGACCATCATGATCTTGACGATCTTCTGCTGCATCTCCTGCTCGGGTGTGAGCGTGGCGGAGGTGGGCGGGGTGAGGTACTTCTGCTGGATGAAGAAGACGACGCCGAGGATCAGCGGCAGGATGTTGATCGATTCGATCGGGCCCAGCAGCGGCACGGTGAAGACGGCGCGGCCGAAGTAGAGGATGCGGTCGGGCTCGGCCAGGTCGCCCAGGAACCACCAGTTGGGCGCGAGCGCCTGGAAGACGCCGAAGAACGCGGGCTCGTGGCGGAGTTCCGCGGCGAAGTAGAGCGTGGCGTAGAGCGCGATCCAGATCGGCGTCTGCAGGAACATCGGGATGCAGCCGAGCATGCCCGTGGGGCTGATGCCCTCTTCGCGCCAGATCTTGGCGGTCTCCTGCTGGAGCTTCTTGGGGTCGTCCTTGTACTTCTCCTGCAGCGCCTTCTGCTTGGGCGCCACGGCCTGCATCTGCTTGCCGAACCGCTGCATGCGGATCTGCGACCACTTGGTCACCGGGTGCAGGATGGTGCGGACGATGACGACCAGCAGGATGATCGCGAGCGCCCAGTCGAAGACGACGAAGTCGTGCAGCGTCTTGAGCAGCCAGAGCAGGCCGCCGGTCAGCCAGCCGAAGGTGCAGAAGCCGCACGGCCCGCCGAAGTTGTAGACGACCAGCCCGTCGAGCCCGAGCGAGGCGAGCAGCGGCTCAGAGCGGATCGCCTTGCGGTTGAGCGGCCCGGCGAACCCACCGTGCTCGAACTCGGCGGCGTAGACGTC
>JBDZUZ010000221.1:0-4610 GCA_040255445.1 Planctomycetaceae bacterium
CGGCGAGGCTTCCTCGGCGACGGCGAGCTTGATGTACTCCTCCTCGACGAGCTTGACCAGGTGCCAGTTGAAGTCCTGCATGCCGGCCTGGCGGGCTTCGACGGACTTGAGGTACTCGCGGAGGTCACCCTCGCGGCCCTCGAGCACGTGCTTGCGCACGACGGCGTTGTTGATGAGGATCTCGACCGCGGGGATACGCGGGATGTGGTCGTGCAGCGTGGGGAGCAGCTTCTGGTAGACGAAGGCGCGCATCTGGTAGCCCAGGATGCGGCGGACCTGCTCGACTTCCTCGGATTCGAAGAGGCCGTAGATACGGCTGAAGGTCTGCGTGGTGCTCGAAGCGTGGATGGTTCCGTAGACCAGGTGGCCGGTTTCGGCGGCGTGGAGAGCGGCCTCGAAGGTTTCCTTGTCGCGCATTTCGCCGACGAGCACGATGTCGGGGTTTTCGCGGACCAGGGCGCGGAGGGCGATCTTGAAGTCCAGGCAGTCGATGCCGATCTCGCGCTGGTTGATCGTCGCCTTCTTGTCCGTGAAGATGTACTCGATCGGGTCCTCGATCGTCACGATGTGGACGGGCTTGCGCTCGTTCACGTAGTCGAGCATCGAGGCGATGGTGGTCGACTTACCCGAGCCGGTCACACCGCAGAGGAGCACGATGCCCTGGGGCTGGAGGGCGATCTCGCCCATGATGGGCGGGAGGTAGAGGCCCTCGAACTTCTTGATGTTGCTGGTGATGAGACGCGCGGCGACGGAGAGGCGGCCGCGGGCCTGGAAGAGGTTGACGCGGAAGCGGTTGTTGTCGTCGTAGTCGTACGCGAAGTCGACCGATCCGAACTTGTGCAGGTCGGCGAACTGCTCCTGGGTGAGGATGTTCTCGGCGATCTTCCAGAATTCCTCGGTGGAGACCAGCTCGGTGTCCAGCCCCTTGAGCGAGCCGCGGAGGCGGAGCTTGGGGACCTGGTCGGACTTCATGATGAGGTCGGAGGCGTTGAGCTTGATGGCGGCCTGAAGGAACTTGCCCCAGCGTGTTGCGTGGGGGTCGGCCTTCTTCTTGCGGGCCATGGAGATATGGCCGACATCCGCGGCGCTGGATTGCGGTTCGGTGTTGACGCTCATGGCTTTCGGCTTTCCGTTGGCCGCGGCGGGCGCGGCGGTCGCGAGCTGAGAATCGGTGTCCAGGGACAAGCGTAACCTCCTGACCGCGCCGCCGATAGTGGGGCGGGCCAACATGGGGGACGGAGCCGGCTATCGGACGGTGGCCGCGGCGAGGTCTCGCGGGGCGGCGGTGTGTGCCCGTTCGCACTCGGACCCGGGCGGGTTCCGATTGGGGCCGGGCAGCATACCTGCTGGCTTCGATGCCGCAAGGGGAATCAGAGCGCCCCGGAGGCCCTCGCGCCGTGCTCGCGGCGGAGGCTCAGCAGCGAGAGGGTGTGGAAGAAAATCGCGTAGGGCACGAGGAAGAGCGGGATCATCCCCGTGGGGAACTCGATCAGGCGGCTGGGGGTGTCCTGCGGGAAGAGGTTTTGAGGGCCCTCGCTGGAGGTGAACCCGAAGAAGAACGCTGAGAGGAAGTCGGCGATCCCCACGACGGCGACGAGGACGACAACCGATGCGGGGATCGGGCGGCCGCGCCGGTACATGGCGAGCGCCGCCAGGGCGACGAGGGCGGCGAGGACATCCCCCAGCCCCGCGGGCCACGCGAAGACCGCCGGCACGTGGCCGCGTGTCATCTCGATCAGGAACACCGCGCCGATCGCCCGCCAGACTTGGAGGCCGATGAGCCAGCGCTGGCTCAGGGGCTGGGCCAGCACCCAGCGGCGGCAGGTGATCAGCAGGACACTGGGGCCGAACCACGCGATCGGAACGATGAGGTTGCCGGGCAGCCCGAGCCGCCCGGGGATACCCGCCAGGCAGATCCATGCCATCAGAGCGCCGAACGCGAGCCAGAGTGTGCCCAGGATCGCGCCCTTGCGCGGATCGGCGCCGCTGAAGACGAAGGTGGCGAGCAGGTAGAAGGGCGTCACCAGCATCGCGGCGACGATGACGATGAGTGTGATCGGATGGGACGGGTAGATCGCGGTCATGGAGATGGCCCCGGTGCGGGTTTGGGTGTGCTGGCAGGAGGGGGCTTGCTCAGCCGTCTTTGGGCGCGAGCCGCGCTTCCGTGCCGGGAATGTGTTGCAGGCCCCACGCGGCGAGCGCCCGCAGGGTCGGCTCGAGATCACGCCCGCGCTGCGTCAGCCGGTAGCGAGGGTGCTTCTTCCCCTCGGGCACAAAGCGCTCCGCGATGCCGTGTTCGATCAGGGCATCGAGCCGCTGGGCGAGGATGTTGGTGGCGATGCCCTCGGGTGACCTCGTGAACCCGGAGTAGCGGTCGACGCCGCGGAAGAGATCGCGGAGGACGAGGAGGGTCCAGCGGTCGCCGAGGATGTCGAGGCTGCAGGCGAGCGGGCAGCAGGAGCGGCGCGGGGTGGTGGGTGGCGAGGGCACGGAGGGAGCGTAGCGTTTTTACTTGCAAGATGCAAGCAAATTGGAGGGTGGGACGCGCGCAATGAAAAGGGCCCGGCGGTGTGCCGGGCCCTTGGGGGTTCTGGGGTGTGGTGCTGCTTAGTTGAGCAGGGCCACGAGGTCCTTGGGGAGGTTGATCTTCGGCTGGCCTTGCGCCGCCGCGGCCTCGCCCAGGGCCTTCTGCTCTTCGAGGGCGTCGCGGTTGCCCAGGAAGTGCGCTTCGAGCTGGAGGCGGATCTTCTCCATGGCCTTGTTCTGGATCTGGCGGACACGCTCCTTGGTGACGCCGATGATCTGGCCGACCTGCTCGAGGGTCATGGGCTTCTCGAGTTCACCGGATTCGAGCCCGAAGCGGTGCTCGATGACGGTGCGCTCGACGTCCGTGAGATCCGCGCGGTTCTCGAGGACGATCCGCTTGACCTCTTCCGCCGCGTCCTTCTCGAAGGTCTCCCGCTTGGTCTCGAGGAAGTTGGACTTCTCGAGCTTGGGGTCGAAGTCGGTGGGGAAGCGCTGGCGGTACTTGCTCAGCTTCATGCCCTGCCGGCTGAAGGCCTTGAGGATGGCGCGGCAGGCGTAGGTGCTGAACTTGTAGCCGCGGCCCGCATCGAACTTGTCGACAGCGCGGAGGAGGGCCATGTTGCCCTCGCTGACCAGGTCCGCGAAGTCGACTTCGCTCATGCGGGTGCGCTTGGCCATCGCCAGGACGAGCGCGAGGTTCGTCTCGGCGATCTGCTCACGGATGCGGTCGGCGACCCGGTAGCGGGCCAGGATCTCCTGGGCCTGCTCGGGCGTCGGCTGCTTGGTGGGCGAGGACCACACGATCTTCTGGATCTGGTTGATCCGGAAGCGGGCGAAGTTGAACTGGTGGAAGAGGATCTTCTCTTCAGCGCCGGTGAGGATGACCTGCTGCGCACTCTTGACGGTGCGGTTGCGGGTGCTGGAGAGATCGTCCATGACGGGGTGGTACCACGAGGTGTCCGGCTTGGGCACATCGGGGGCATCGTCGTAGATCTTCTTCTCCGCGCCGTCTTCCTCGAAGGCGGGGCTGGGGATGAAGTCCATCTCCTGAGACATGATCTGCATCAGCAGCTTCTCGTCGTCGGCGCTGAGGCGGCGACGGACCTGCGACCGTCCGGTCGTGGTCGTGGAAGCCTCGCCGCCGACGCCGACGCGGTTGCGCCGGCGCACTTGCTCGAGGGGGCTGACTGATCGCTTGGTTGTGGTTTGCCGCATCGTGCTGTCCTTGCCTGCCTTCACCCGCCCAGCCGTCATTGCCGGTCGGGGGTCGCTTTCTGTGCCCGGCCACGGATGATTGGTCCGCGGCCTGATCTGCTTTCGCCCGCGGCCTCCCACCAGAGGCGGTCGCGGGTTATGTCACCCGTTTTCACCAATATCCGAATCCCGTACGGGACCGTGCCCGGCGGCGTCATGGCCGCTGGGGTCGGAGTTCGGACGCGGGGGTGTTCCTTCCCTGTGCTGCTCCTGCCCGGTGTCGTCTTCACGCATCCGGACAACGCGACCCGTGCTTCGGGGCCGAGTCTCACCGCAGTTGCCGCGCTTTCAGCCCCACGACCTGAGCGCAGACACTTGGCGGTAAAGGTAGTACGCCGCTGCCCGGCAGTTGTTCCGATTCCAGACCCTGTCCTCAGGGTACTACGACCCGTACGGACCCGGTAACGCGGCCCCGCGGGGCCGGATCTCAAGGCGTGGAACGCAAAGGCCTGAGCCGGTGAGAGCGGTGTTAGCTTGACCTCGGGAAATTGATCCCCGTTTCAGGTCCGAATACGCTCCAACCGGGTGGTCGTCCATGACCGACGCACGCGGACTTCCAAGATAGCAGAAATCGGCTGTCCCGCCACCTCATGACCTCTTTTTGAACATTTCTCCCACACCCGAGCGGGCCCTGCGAGGCCCTTTGAGGAGATCGACCTATGCCGTTTACGCTGCCTCCCCTGCCATACCCCGAAAATGCCCTCGAGCCCCACATCGATGCCCAGACCATGGGGATCCACCACGGCAAGCACCACAAGGCCTACGTGGACAAGGCGAACGATGCCCTCGCGGGCACCAAGTTCGCCGACATGAGCCCGGAGGATGTCGTC
>JBDZUZ010000035.1:0-6195 GCA_040255445.1 Planctomycetaceae bacterium
GCACCCGCGCCGACGGGATCGGCCGGTGCGCGGTCCGCGGCATCCGCCCATCGCGGTCCCGCTCGATCCACTGATTGATCGCGTTCGCCCCCGCCGCGGAGAGCGCTGTGCCCACCATGCACGCCGCGGCCACCACGAAGAACTCAACCGCCGACCAGCTGCGCGAGACCGCGGCCATCGCGAAGCCGACCATCGAGGTGATGGTGACGAGCTTGGTGATCCCCGGCTTGGTTGTCTGGATCAGCCCGGCGAATGTGTCACGGCGCGTGGCCACCGACCGGAGCGAGTCCTGCACGGTGGTTGCGGCGGTGGTCAACGCTGGGTCGCTCCGTGCGAGGATGCGGCGGCCGCGGAGGCCAGGGAAATTGAGGCCGGGGAGATTCCGGTCACATCGCAAAGATTCGCGTCTGACGCGAACGCGGGAGTCTAGGGGGCCATGCCGGCTCCCGGTCGGTTCCCGGCTCCGCCGAGTTGCTCAGGGCGCGGCCGGCGCGGGGACCTCGAGGTCCGCCCAGACCGGGTAGTGATCGCTGGGGAATCGCCGCCCCTCCCCGCCCAGGGCCGGCATTGTGCGCCACACACCCGATCCGAGGATCCGGATCGGCCGCGATGGGAGCACGTAATCGACTCGCAGCTTGAAGGCCGCGGTGTCGCTGGGGTCCAGGCCCTCGACCGGCATATCCGCCACGGGCGTCTGCGTCAGGTTGATCCGTTCGGCGAAGGCGAAGAGGCGGCCCAGCGGGTCCTTGAACTGATTGCCGGAGTCGGGGTTTGGGGCTGGGTCGGCGTTGAGGTCGCCCAGGATGATGTAGAGCCCGCCGCGTTCCAGTCCGCCCGGGTGGTCGTTGTCGTCAACGATGTACGAGGCGTCCTGGATGTAGTCGATCCAGAAACGGATCTCGTCGTGGTTGCGTTTGCGGTTGCGCATCTCCGGTCCGTCGAAGGCGGGCGGGGTCGGGTGGCTGCAGAGGAGGCGCAGCACCGCGCCGTTGGGGAGCGGGAGCGGCGCATCCCAGTGGCTCTTGGAACTCATCCGCATGAAGCCGAGTTCTTCCTCGCTGTAGAACGGCGTCCCATCGGGGTTGGTCGGCAGGAACGCGCCGGGCATGTACGACCAGGGCAGCCGCTGGAAGGTGCGGACGGCCTTGGGTTCGAAGGCGCCCAGCCGCTCGTCGATCAGGAGCGCCATCCCGTACTGACCCGGGAAGGTGCCAAAGCCCCAGCAGTCGTTTCCGTAGGCGCGGCCCTCGGCCGGAGCGTCGCCGGGCGAGCCATCGGGCTTTGCCGGCGCGGGCGGCGGGAAGGTGGTCACCACATTCCCGTCGTTATCAAGATCGAACCCGCTGGGCACGCCGGTGTTCACCGGCGCCATGAAGGCCCGGTACTTGATCGGCGCCAGACCCGGCGCCTGCGGCACGGCCAGATACAGATCGGCGAAGCGCTGCGCGTTCTGCCCGGCTGGCTCGCCGGGCACGACATCGGGCCCGCCGGGCATGTCGTAGGCGATCTCATTGAGGAGCAGGATGTTGGGCCGTATCCGCTGGATGATCTCGGCGATGCGGCGAAGGCGCAGGTTGTTGGCCCCCTTCAGGTCCGCCGTCCGCACATCTTCGAGGTTCCAGGTCGCGACCCGCAGCTTGACAGGCGCTGCGGCGGTCTGGCGGGGGGCGAGGGGGGGGAGCACCGCCAGCGCGATCGCCGCCAGCAACAGAATTCCGGCGGTGGGGGGGATGGAACGGAACGGTCGCCGCGGCGTCATGCCCGGATTGTTCGCCGCATCGTGACGGTCGGACACACGGCTTTCGCTGCGTGCGTGGGGGTGGATGCTGCGCGGGGGTGGAGGGGGTGCGGGGCGTACACTTGGCCACGCCGCGCGGGAACGCCGCGGCCAACCCGCTTTGGGTCCCGGTAGCTCAGCTGGATAGAGCAGCGGTCTTCTAAATCGCAGGTCAGTGGTTCGAGTCCACTCCGGGACGTTTCCCCACTCAGGGCCCCAGATCGTCAACGCCGCTTCGAAAGCCGCGGCGGCCGCTCGAGGTACGGGATGAGTTCCGCGGGGATCTCGCGGATGTTGCGCCGCTTCGCCTTCGCGACCGCGTAGTGCAGCGAGGCGTGCACGCGGTGGCGGACGCGGTCGGTGATCTCGATGCCCAGCGTCTCCATCTGCTGGAGCGCGAACATCCAGGCGTGGTACTCCTCGAGGCAGCGCGGCTTGTAGGTGTGGAAGCCGATTGCGTGGTGCCCGATCTCGTGCAGGAAGATCGCGGCGGACATCGGGCCCTTCGGGCGCGGCGCTTCGATCAGCCGCGTCATGGTGCCGTCCTCGTAGTGGACCTCCCACGCAACGCCGGACATCGAAGAGCGCCACTTCCGCACCCGCACCGAGTGCGTTGCGAGCATCGCCTTGGTCATGTCGGCGTACCGCTTGGCGGCGGGGCCCTCAGCGCGCTTCGCCGCGGTGGGGCGTCGCTTGCCCGGGGCCTTGGGCGGAGGCCGTGTGGCGCTTCGGGACCGCGGCTCGGCCGCCCGCGGCGGGGCGGGCTTTGGGCCTGCCAATCGCTGGAGGCCGCGTTCGAAGATGTCCCACAGGGTGAGGTTCATGAGAGCTCGGCGTCCGTGCCCGGGACAGCTTTGGGGTCCGGGCCGGGCATCATTCGCCCGCAGGGGGCCGCCGCGGCGGGCCTTGACCGGTCCGATAGGGCGAATATATTTGCATCATGACGCAAGCGTGCAACGATTCGTCCGGGTGCTGCGGGCCCGCCGCGCCGGCAACGCCCGCCGAGGCGGCCGCGTGCTGCGGACCGATCGACGAGTTCCTGAATGTCGAGTTCTTCCGGGTGCTGGGCGACCCGACCCGCGCGGGGCTCTTGGCGTGCCTGGCCAAGTGCCGCCGGCCGTGCAGCGTGAGCGAACTCGCGGCGTGCTGCGCGGTCGACATCTCCGTTGTTTCGCGGCACATGGCGATGCTGGCGCGGGCCGGCATGGTCGAGGCGACAAAGGAAGGGCGCACGGTGAGCTACCGGGTGTGTTACTCCGCTTGCGCGCAGGCTCTGCGGAATCTCGCGGATGCGATCGATGAGCTCGCACCCCGTGCGGCGGAGGCGCCTCGATGATCCGCGTGCTCTTCCTGTGCACGGGTAACTCCTGCCGCAGCCAGATGGCCGAGGGCTGGGCCCGCGAGCTGCTCGCCGGACGCGTCGAAGCGCACAGCGCCGGCACCAACCCGCACGGCCTCAACCCGCTCGCCGTCCGCGCGATGGCCGAACGCGGCATCGATATCTCGCGCGGCACCTCCAAGACCCTCGACGATGTGCTCGCGCAGACGCCGCTCGATGTCGTGATCACCGTGTGTGACTCGGCGCACGAATCGTGCCCCGTGCTCCCCGGTGTCCGCACGATCCACGCGCCGTTCGAAGATCCGCCGCGGCTGGCAGCGAACGCCGGGAGCGATGAGGAGGCCATGCCGCATTACCGCCGCATCTGTGAGGAGATCCGCGCGTTCGTCGCCGATCTCGAGAGCCACATCGCCACACCCGCCCGCTGATCAATCCGCACACCACGAAGGAGCAAACCATGCCCGACACCAGCAAGCAGGACATCATCGACCGCGTTCGCGCCGGGTACGAGCAGATCGCCCGCGGCGGGTGGTGGTCGCAGGAGCAGCCCACGGATCAGAATTCGAGCCAGAAGTCGTCCTGTTGCGGCGGCGGGGGCTGCTGCGGCACGAGCAGCGTCGATCCTGAACAGCTCGCCGCGGCGATCGGATACAGCACGCAGGACCTCGCCGCGGTTCCCGGGGGCTCCAACATGGGCCTCTCGTGCGGCAACCCGACCGCGATCGCATCGCTGAAGGCCGGCGAGACCGTGATCGATCTGGGTTCGGGCGGCGGGTTCGACTGCTTCGTTGCGGGGCCGAAGGTCGGCGCATCGGGCCGGGTGATCGGGGTCGACATGACACCGGACATGATCGGCAAGGCGCGGCGCAACACCGCGCTCTACAAGGAGCGCACCGGCCTCGACAATGTCGAGTTCCGTCTCGGCGAGATCGAGAACCTGCCGGTCGCTGACAGCTCTGTCGATGTCGTCATCTCCAACTGCGTGCTCAACCTCTCGCCTGATAAGCCCCGTTGCTGGCGGGAGATGGCCCGGGTACTGAGGCCCGGCGGGCGCATCGCGGTGTCTGATCTTGCGCTGCTCCGCGACCTCCCGGCGAGCGTCATGACCGATCTGGAGGCTCTCGTCGGCTGCATCGCAGGTGCGGTCACGATCGATGAGATCCGTCGCCTGGCGACCGACGCCGGCTTCACCGAGATCGAGCTCGTGAGCAAGCCGGCGTATGTCGAGGCGATGATCAACACCAGCGATCCGCTCTACGCCCGCATCGCGGCAGCGCTCCCATCGGGTGTGCGCATCAGCGATGTGGTCACCAGCCTCGACATCACCGCCCGCAAGCCCCGTTGAGGCGATCCGGCTCGCAAACGAGCACATGACACCGCAACCCATCATCCGCTGCGCGATCGCCGAGGCGATCGGCACATTCTGTCTGGTCTTCGCCGGCGCCGGCGCGGTCGCTGTCGATGCGGCGCACGGCGGCATCACGCACGCGGGCGTCGCAATCGTGTTCGGCCTGATCGTGATGGCGATGATCTACGCCTTCGGCGATACCTCGGGCGCGCACATCAACCCCGCGGTCACGGTCGCGTTCGCCGCGGCGGGGCGCTTCCCGTGGCGGCGTGTGCCGATCTACGCGGCTGCGCAGTGTCTCGGGGCCGCCGCGGCGGGGGCGGGTGTGCGGTTCCTGCTTGCGCCGGGCGAGAAGGCGGTGGTGGGCGCAACGAGCCCGGCCGGCGCCGCGACGCAATCGCTGCTCCTGGAAGCGATCCTCACATTCATCCTCATGCTGGTGATCCTGGCGGTCGCCAGCGGATCGCGTGAGAAGGGGCTGATGGCGGGGATCGCGATCGGCGGTGTTGTTGCGCTCGAGGCGATGTTCGCCGGGCCGGTGAGCGGAGCATCGATGAACCCGGCTCGCTCGCTCGGCCCGGCGCTGGTCTCGGGCGCGGAGTCGGTGGCGATGAAGAACCTCTGGATCTACTTCGTCGGCCCGGTTGTTGGAGCGGTCGCTGCCGTGCCGGTTGCCGCGGTGCTCTGGCCGCGGCCTGTTGCGGATCAGCCGCCCCTTGGCGTCGATGACTCCCCCGCGCCGCCCGTGCCCCCGGTGCCACCCACGCTCCCGGGCTGACCGCCGACGAGCAGTTCACCGGGCATGACTCGTGCGCCGCGGGCAAAGTCCGCCCAGGGCATCGGCCGTTTTCCGGCCGCCTGCACTTCGATCAGCCGGAGCGAGGATCGGTCGCCGCAGGCGATCACGCCGCGCTCGGCATCGATGAGTGTGCCGGGTTCGCCCGCCGCGGCCGCTGACTCGGTGTCGACGCGCAGCAACTTGAGTTGCTGGCCGCGGAAACCGATGCTGACACCGGGCCAGGGCGTCAGGCCGTGCACCCGCCGCCGCACCTCCTCGGCGCTGCGGGCGAAGTCCACCACGCCGTCCGCCTTCGAGAGCTTGGGCGCGATCGTGACCTTGGTCTCGTCCTGGGTCATGGGCGTCAGTGCGGCCTTTGAGAAGCGGGCGAGCACATCTTCAACCAGCGGCGGGCCGTCCTGTGCGAGCAGGTCGTGCAGCTCGCCGGCGGTCTGCATCGGGTCGATCGCCCGCGTCGACTGCCCGAGGATCAGCCCGGCATCCATGCGGTCTGCGAGCGTTATCACCGAGTTGCCGGTCTGCGTGTCGCCGCCGAGGATTGCCGCGTTGATCGGCGCTGCGCCCCGCCACCGCGGCAGCAGCGATGCGTGCAGGTTGATCGCGAAGACATCGGCGAGCAGGCCCTTCGAGAGTTTCTGCCCGAAGGCGATCACCACCCACGCATCGGCGTTGAGCGCCCGCAGGGCTTCGACCGTATCACCCGCGTTCACTTTGTCGGGCTTGTAGAGCGTGACGCCCGGGAGGTTGCCCTCCGCCCATGCCGAGATCGGTGTCGGCGTCAGTTCGCCGCCGCGTCCCGCGCGGCGGTCGGGCTGCGACACGACACCGAGGATCTCGTGCCGCTCCGACAACGCCTGCAGCGTCGGTAGACCGAAAGCGCCCGAGCCGAGGAAGAGCAGCGTCGCCAGGTAGACGATGCGCGAGGCGGCCGC
>JBDZUZ010000035.1:6205-25460 GCA_040255445.1 Planctomycetaceae bacterium
AGCCGCATCGATCAGAACCGCCTCTTGCCATCGCGCTCGGCGCGGCGGGCGCCCTCGCGCTCGAGTTCACGCAGCGCGGACCGGTTCTTCAGCCGCGAGAGCTGGGTCATCTTGTCGATGATCAGCACGCCGTCGAGGTGGTCGTTCTCGTGCTGCCAGCAGACGCCCAGCAGTCCGGTCCCCCGCTGCGTGAACCGCTGCCCCTCGAGGTCCGTGGCTTCGATCTCGACGATCGTCGGCCGGATCACATCGCCGTGGATGTCGGGC
This sequence comes from Planctomycetaceae bacterium, assembly GCA_040255445.1. Lineage (GTDB taxonomy): Bacteria > Planctomycetota > Phycisphaerae > Phycisphaerales > UBA1924 > JBDZUZ01. The sequence goes on from JBDZUZ010000035.1 coordinate 6,473, forward strand.
AGGCTCAGGCAGCCTTCTTCGCCCGCGGCGGTGGGGCCGCTCACGGTCAGTCTGGGGTTGATGTAGATGACCGGGCCGCGGGTCGCGGTGGGCGGGTCGGAATCGGGCGAACGCTTCTCGGACGGTGGCACATCCACCACGAACAGCCGCCAGGGGATCCCGACCTGCGGGGCCGCCAGGCCGATGCCGTCGGCCGACCGCATCAGTTCGACCATGGCCCGGGCGACCGCGCGGACCTCATCGGTCACAGCCGGGATCGGGTCCGCCACGCGCCGCAACACCGGGTCCGGGTGGATCCGTATCTCGAGACTGGTTGGATCGATTGCCATCGCCGCATCGTATGTGGACACACGCCCGAATCCCGCGGCGATGGGGGGGAGGGCGGCGGCGGGCGAGCCGGGGGCGGTTTCCCTACAATCGCCCCGCCGCGGCGGGCCAGGCTGGCCCCCGCGCTTCAATGCTCATTTCCGGCCGCGTACGGCGGCCTGGCGAGGTGATTCCTTGGCGATCTTCTTTGGCAAGAAGAAGGGGGACGACAACACCCCCGACGACAACGGCCCCGGCGAACAGGTTGTCTACTCCCCGGAGAAGGCAAAGAAGTTCTTCGACCACGCACAGACGGTCCACGAGGCTTCCAACTACCAGTACGCCGTTCAGTCCTGGCTCAGCGGCCTGAAGCTCGACCCGCACAGCATGCGCGGGACCGAGGGGTTCTTTCAGTCGATCAACGCCTTCCGCGCCGAGGGCAAGAAGGCGGTCGACAAGGAGGTCGCCAAGTCGGTTTCGGGCAAGTCGACGGTCGAGAAGTACCTCGCCGCGCTGCTCGAGTCGGCGCAGAAGCCCGAGGATCCGGTCCTGGGGGTCAAGGCTATGGACGCCGCTTCCAAGGCCGAGTTCGCGGAGCCGGCCTACTTCCTGGGCGAGCGGGCCTTTTCGATCATCCACAACGACAAGAAGCCGCGCAAGGACCTGTTCATCAAGCTGAGCGACGGCTTTGCCAAGATCGGCGCTTTCGATCGCGCTGTGACCGCCCGCGAGGCGGCGTCGCAGCTCGACCCGACCGACGGTGACCTCAAGGCCGAGATCCGCTCGATGGCGGCGCAGGCGACCATGCACCGCGGCGGGTTCGATGCGACCGGACAGGCGGGCGGCTTCCGCAAGAACATCCGCGATGCCGAGAAGCAGCGGCAGCTGGAGGAGTCCGAGCGGCTGGTCAAGACCGAGGAGACGATCGACCGGCTGATCGCCGATGCGGTCAAGGCCCTCAAGGAGCGGCCCGGCGATCTGCCGACCAACGAGAAGTACGTCAAGCTCCTGCTCGAGCGCGGCCGGCCCAAGGACGAGGAAGAGGCCCATCAGCGGCTGATGAAGCTCTACGCGGACTCGAATCAGTTCCGCTACCGCGAGCAGGCCGGGGATATCAAGATCCGCAAGGCACGCCGCGAGGCTTCGGAACTCCGGCACATGGCCGAGCAGGCGCCGGGCGACGAGATGGTCGGCCGCATGCACGAGCAGGCCAAAGAGAAGCTCGCCAAGCTCGAGCTCGACGAGTACAAGCTCCGCGTCGAGAACTACCCGACGGACCTGGTGCGGAAGTACGAGCTGGGCAAGCGGTACTTCGCGCTGGGCCACCACAACGAGGCGATCCAGTACTTCCAGCAGGCGCAGAGCGACCCGAAGAACCGTGTGCAGGCGATGAACCTGCTCGGGCAGTCGTTCCTGGCGATCGACTGGACCGATGAGGCGATCGAGACCTTCCGCGCGGTGCAGGATGCCCGCGAGGTGTCGCCTGAGGGCGCGCTGGAGCTTCGGTACTGGCTGATGGTGTCGCTGCAGACCAAGGCCGAGAAGGACCGCGATCTGCCCAGCGCGGAGGAATCCGAGCGGATCGCCAGCTCGATCGCGGTGCAGAACATCGGGTACCGCGATATCCGCGAGCGTCGCGATGCGATCAAGAAGCTCGTGGCCGAACTCCGCTCCGCGCGGCCCGACGCCTAAGCCGGAGACCGAGCATGACCGGCTCCTCCGCCGCCAGCGCCATCGGCGTGATCCCCGCGCGGCTCGCATCGACGCGCTTCCCCGACAAGGTCCTCGCCAGCCAGACCGGTCGGCCGCTCATCCAGCATGTCTGGGAAGCGGCATCGCGGGCAACTTCGCTCGCGCGGCTCGTCGTCGCGGTTGATGATGAACGGGTCGCGGCCGCGGTCCGCGGCTTCGGGGGCGAACCGGTCATGACCCGGGTGGATCATCCCAACGGCACCAGCCGCCTCGCCGAGACAGCGGAGAAGCTCGGACTGGGTGATGATGCGATTGTCGTGAATGTGCAGGGCGATGAGCCCGAGCTCGATCCGGGCACGATCGACGAGGCCGTCGCGCTGCTGCAGTCATCGTCAGCGCCGTGCGCCACGGTCGCCTCTCCCATTACCGCGGATGATGACTTCATCAACCCCAATATCGTGAAGGTCGTGCTTCGGGCCGATGGGCACGCGCTCTACTTCTCGCGCAGCCCGATCCCGCACGCTCGCACCGGCGGCGAGGGTGTTGCCCAGCCGCTGCGCCACATCGGGCTGTATGTCTACCGCGTCGGGTTCCTGAACCGGTACGTCGGGATGGCCCCGACGCCACTGGAGCGGACGGAGATGCTCGAGCAGCTCCGCATCCTCGAGCACGGGCACGCGATCGCCGTCGCGATCCGCACCGTCACCAGCGAGGGCATCGACACTCCCGCGCAGTACGCGGCGTTCGTCGAACGCTGGCGGACACAGCAACGAAGCTGACGACACAAGCTCCTCTCGCCCGAGACGGGGCAGGCAAAGTCACTTCGTGCCTTCGTGCCTTCCCGCCTTCCCCTCACTGCCCCAGCCGCTCCTCGAGCTCCTTCAGCCACCGCTCGTACTGGGACCGCAACTCGGTCGTGCGGGCCTGCTGGATCATGTCGCGGAAGCTGTCGCCGGCGCGGGGGTCGCGGAGCGCGACAAGGGCTACCGCGGCCGCGCGGCTCGGCCGGGCCTCGCCATCGCGGAGCCGCTCGGTGAGCATGCCCAGGGCACGATCGGTCTGGCCGTCCGAGACCTTCGGGATCAGTTCGATCGCGATCGAGCGTGTGCGGCCGTCGAAACCGGGCGCTGAGTACTGCATCATGATGTCGAGCGCATCGGAGGTCTTGAGCTCGGCGATCGCCCGCAGGGCGGCCTGACGGAGGATGTCGCTCTGCGACTCGACCGTGAGAGCGTTGCGGATGACGTTCTCGTACTCGTCGGTCTTGAGGGTGCCCAGGCCCTCGATCGCCGCAGCACGCACACGCAGGCTCGCATCGTTGACCGCGCGGCTCGCCAGGAGCGTGTTGACCGCCCGCACCGTGTCGGGCCGCGTCTGCATCAGGTCGGCCGCGGCCTTGGTGAGAGCCTCGACCGCCGCCTGGCGGACCTCCCAGGCATCGATCGGCGCGGAGACGAGGGAGCGGAGATCAATGATCGCGCCGCGGGCGCCCAGTGCCTTGGCCGCCTCGGCCCGCAGCTTGGGGTGCTGCGTGGCATCGGAGGCGAGGCGGCGCAGCGCTTCGGCGGTGCGGACCGATGTGTCCGACCCGAGCGCACGCACGGCTTGCACCCGCGCGGCGATCGATACGCCGCCGCCCTCATCAGGCCGCTGGATCTGGTTCAGCCAGCGCCAGTTGGGCTGACGGACATCGAAGTCCGCCAGCACCTCGAGCCAGGGATCCACGGCGATGACATCGGGCTCGCCCTCGAGCTGCAGATCAATGTTCGCCGAGCGTCCCCGCACCGGCAGCGTCACCATCGTCGACGAGCCTTTCACGCTGATCCAGATGGGCAGGTCGAACTCGAACGCCGGGTTGTCTCCGTCGATGCGCTGCATCTGGTCGGCGTTGATGCGCAGCGTGCTGGTCGAGGCGTCCCACGCCGGGGTCACACGCACACGCGGCACGCCCGGGCGCTGCGTCCACTGGCGGAACATCGAATCGAGCGACTGCCCCGAGACCTCCTCGAGGGCCTGGCGGAAGTCCGATGTCTCGACCGTGCCGAACTTGTGCTCATCGATGTAGGCGGCGACGCCCTTGAAGAACAAGTCATCGCCCAGCCGCGAGCGCAGCATGTGCAGCAGGCTCGCGCCCTTGGGGTAGGGGTTCGCCGGCCGGCGGAAGACCTCCCACGGGTGGTCGTAGACCTTGCTCGCCATGCCCTGCGCCTCGGGCGCATCGGCCTCGTCGACACCGATCACGCGGTCGAAGTTCGAGCGCATCTGCATGAGGTAGGCGTCGCCGCCGTCGCGGTGCTCGAACCACAGCGCGGTCGAGTAGGTCGCCCAGCCCTCGTTGAGCCAGATGTGCTCCCACGAGTTGCAGGTGATCAGGTCGCCGAACCACTGGTGCGCGAGCTCGTGGGAGATCAGCCCGTCCAGATCGTGATCGAGCCGCGCCTGGCGGTCGAAGATCGCGGTGTCGTACATCGTGGTGGCGGAGGTGTTCTCCATGCCGCCGGCCGCGAAGTTCCAGACGACCAGCTGCGCGTAGCGGTCCCACGGGTAGGGCTCATCGAACCGGGCCGCGAAGAAGTCGACCATTTCCGCTGTGTTGCCGTAGGTGCCGGGCACATCCTGGGCCCGGCCCGGGGGCACGTACACCGGCATCGAGAGCGATGCGTTGCCGACTTCGACCACATCGAACTTGCCGACCACCAGCGAGACCAGGTACGGGACGTGCGACTTGTCCTGCAGCCAGTGGAAGGTGTCGTACGGCGTCATGCCCACCACGCCCTCATCAGAGTTCGCGGTGCGGATCTTGCGGGTGTGCGACACCTGCCGACCGTTCGAACTGGCGATGTATCCCGCGGGCACCGTCACGAACACTTCCGTCGTGAGGCGGTCGTTGGGGAAGTCGTGGATCGGGAACCAGTAGCTGTTGGTCTCGGGCTGGCCCTGCGTGTGGATCTGCGCAGCGCGGCCGGGCCACGCCGGGGACTCGGTCGTCCAGACGATCCCCATCGGCGGCGGATCGATCACCTCGTAGGTCGTCACGACCGACACCGACTCGTCGGGCCCGATCGGCGGATCGAACCGCAGCGTGAGCACATCGCCGTCGTGCTCGAACTCGACCGCGCGGCCGTCGGACAGCGCTGACGTGATCAGCATCGCCTTGGCATCGAGCGCGACCGTGTCGACCTCGGTCGCCTTCGCCTTGAACTTGAGCGTCTGCGTCGCCAGCATCCGCCGGTTGTTCATGTCGGGGATCAGCAGGTCGAGCGTCATGTGCTCGAAGTCGACGGCCGCATCACGCGGGTAGACCGGGCCGGCAGCGCCCGGCGCTGCCGCGGCCATCCACGCCGCGCGGCAGGATTCGCACCCCTCGCCGCCGCCGGCGAAGGCGGGCGTCCCGGCGAGCCCCGCGAGCGAAACCGCCGCGCCCGCGGCGAGCACCATCGAACGAATCCTTCGGCTGATCATGATCGTCTTGCCCCTCTGTCAGGCGGCCCTGGCCGGGCCGGGTCGTGCATCGTCGTTCGGATCTCTGCGGTCCCGCCGCCATACTCGGACATCCCCGGGGCGGAACATCAACCTTCTCTCAAACCGGTGCGCCGATCAAGCCGGCGGCCGGCCATGTTCACGAGGCGCCGGCGCCTTCGGCCGCTTCCGCGGCGTTCTCGGCGGGTTCGCGGCCGGCTGGCTCCTCGCCGCCGGGCAGCGGCGTCCGCACGCGGTTCGCGGCGAAGACCGTCAATTCCGGGTCCACCACGATCCGCGTCGGGGCGTTGTCCATGGCGAACGACGCCTGGGCGGTTTTCGAATCGACCGGCACGACAATGGTCCGCTTCCCGCCCCCGGCCATCTCGACCACCAGCGGCAGGTCGAAAACAAACGCGGGGTTGAAGCGGTCGACTGTCTGCATCTGCTCGACCTTCACGGTCAGCGTGCCGCCCTCGAAGGCGTAGTCCAGTTCGAGCCGCGGCACACCCGGGCGGAACACCCACTGATCGAAGAACCGCTCGAGGCTGCGTCCCGAGACCTCCTCCATCACGCGGCGGAAGTCCTGCGTCTCCACGAGGCCGTCCTTGTAGCGGTCGATGTAGAGGCGGACGCCGCGGAAGAACGCATCATCGCCCAGCGTCGTTCGCAGCATGTGCAGCACGATCCCGCCCTTGGAATACACATCGTCGGGCCGGATGAAGAGCTCATCCGGGTTGCCGTACCGCACCGTCGCCATCGCGGTGAACTCGGGGGCGACCGCGCGGTTCATGAACCGCTGCTGCCGCACCATCTGGCGGATCTGCCGCAGGTACATCTCCCGCGCCTTTTCCGGGCTCTCGCGGCCGCCAACATGCTCGGCCCAGAGAGCCTCGCCGAATGTCGCCCACCCCTCGTTGAGCCACAGGTGCTCCCAGGTGCGGCAGGTGATCAGGTCGCCGAACCACTGGTGGATCAGTTCGTGGGCGATCAGGTCGTCCATGCTCCCGGCGCGGCCGCGGAGGGCGCCCAGCGTCAGGGTCGTGGCCGAGGTGTTCTCCATGCCGCCGGCGGCGAAATCGCGAACGACGGACTGGGCGTACTGGTCCCATGGGTACGGCTCATCGAGGAGTTCCTCGAAGAACGCCATCATCGCGGCGGTTTCCTGCAGCAGCTCCTTCGCGATCTCCTCGCGGCCGTCGGGCACGTACACCGGCATGGGGATGCCCGGCCGCGCCGAATCGGGCCCGCCGATGTCGAACACGCTGAAGTGCCCGACCACGAGCGACACCAGGTAGTACGGATGCCGCTTGTCCTGCAGCCAGTGCCAGCGGGTCCGGCCGTCGCCCGCGGCGGCCTTCTCAACGAGGCGGCCGTTGGAGAGCACCTCGAACCCGTCCGCGACGGTCACGATCAGTTCCGTCGTCACCCGCTCGTTGGGGAAGTCGTGGCAAGGGAACCAGTTGCTGTTGTGCTGGCTCTGACCCTGGCTGTGGATCTGAGCGTTCTGCCAGAAGGCTCCCTCGCGGTCGTCCCGCGGCGTGCTCCAGGTCAGCCCCTCGCCCTTGTTCTTGCCAAAGTCCAGGTCGTACGCGATCGACAGGTCGATCCGCTCGCCCGGCATAACGGCCCGCGGCAGGCGGATCGTGAGCGTTTTGTCGTCCTGCGAGACCGCGCACGCGACCCCCGCCACCGACGCCGCGGACACCTTGGGGCCGGCGCAGTCGAGCGTCACGACCGAACGCGGTTCGCCGATCGCCTGCAGCGTGAGGTTCTGCCGCGCGGTCAGGTAGTGCTTGCCCATGTCGGGGAGGTCGATCTCGAGCCGCATATGCAGGTGATCGAAGGGCCGGTCGGGCGCGAACCGCGCGATGAGCCGGCCTGTCGAGGGATCGATCCGCGGATCCGCGGGGATCGGCGCGAGCTGCGCCACCGCACTCGAAACCGCCGCGATCGAAGCCAGCCCAACGGCCGCACAGAGACACCAGGGTCGTCCGCTCATGGTGGAGTCAAACCTCATCATCAGGACTGCGAACCGGGATGATCGGCCCGGGCGAACGCCCGGGTGTGGATAACCTGACTATCAGCCGCCCGGAAACCCCGTTCCAGACGCGTGATCAGCGTACCCAGTTCGCCCCCAACTCGCCCGGCCATGCCCTTGCCGACACCACCGCGCGCGCCGAGTTGGTACGATGGGATATGCCCCTCCCGCCGAGCGATCGCGACCCCAGCCAACCACACGCGAACGACAACCGGCCCGACGGCCGACCGGAGGGCAAGCCCGACGCCCGACCCGACTCGAAGCCCAAGGGCCTCGCGGGGTATTTGGGCATGTCCGGCCCCATTCAGGGCCCCAGCCTCGCCCGGCTGAGCGAGGCCTCCTCCGAATCCGAGTTCTACAGCCCCGTCCCCGAGGGCTATCAGCGCGGCCACCACAAGTACGTCGTCGTCCTGGGCACCGTCATGTCCGGCCTGGGCAAGGGCATCTTCGCCAGCAGCGTCGCCAAGATGCTCAAGGACAAGGGCCTGGCCGTCGCCCCCATCAAGATGGAGGGCTACCTCAACGTCGATTCGGGCACCCTCAACCCGTATCGCCACGGCGAAGTCTTCGTGCTCGAAGACGGCACCGAGTGCGACATGGACCTGGGCACCTACGAGCGGCTGCTCGACCAGAACCTCTCCCGAGCCAACTTCACGACCTCCGGCCAGGTCTTCGGCGAGATCATCGAGCGCGAGCGGCGCGGCCTCTACCTGGGCCGCGATGTCCAGATGATCCCGCACGTGACCGGCGAGATTAAGCGTAAGCTGCGCGAGCTGGCCGTCCGCGGCGACGGCACCAAGCCCGCCGACGTCGTGTTCGTCGAGATCGGCGGAACGGTGGGGGACTACGAGAACGGCATTTTCATCGAGGCCGTGCGCGAGCTCGCCTTCGAAGAGGGGCCGAGCTCCTGCTGCTTTGTCGCGCTCACATACATCATCGAACCGCCCGCGCTGGGCGAGCAGAAGTCCAAGGCCGCGCAGCTGGGCATCAAGCGGCTGCTCGAGGCCGGCATCCAGCCGCACATCATCGCCTGCCGCGCTTCCAACCCCTGCTCGCCCAAGGTCGTCCAGAAGATCGCGATGTTCTCGAATGTCCCGATGCGCCGGGTCTTCTCGATGCACGATCGCGAGAGCATCTACACGATCCCCGAGGACATCCGCCAGGAGGGGCTCGACCGCGAGATCCTCTCGATCCTCAACCTGCACGAGCGCGTCAATATCCGCGAGGAAGATCGCCAGCGGGCCAAGTGGATGAGCTTCGTCGGCAAGCTCACCACGCCCAAGACCCGCAGCATCACCATCGGCATCACCGGCAAGTACGCGGAACTGCGCGATGCCTACGCCTCGATCGACAAGGCCGTCGAGCACTGCTCAGCGCACCTGGGCGCCCGCATCGGCCTCCGCTGGATCGACACCACCGAGGTCGATCAGGCCAAGATCGATCAGCACGCCTCGGAGCTTGATGGTGTCATCGTCCCCGGCGGCTTCGGGTCCCGCGGCGTCGAGGGCAAGATCGCCTTCGTGCGCGCCGCCCGTGAAGGGCAGCTCCCGTACCTCGGTATCTGTCTGGGCTTCCAGGTCGCCGTGATCGAGTTCGCCCGCAACGTGCTCGGCCTCGACGATGCTTCCTCGACCGAATTCTGGGCCGACACCCCGCACCCGGTCATCAGCGAGCTCCCGGAGCAGAAGCGCATCGAGGGTCTGGGCGGCACCATGCGTCTTGGTGGTCAGGACCTGCAGATCGTGCCCGGCACGCTGGCGCACTTCCTCTACGGCGGCCGCCCCTCGATCCGCGAGCGCTTCCGCCACCGCTACGAGGTCGAGCCCAAGTACATCGAGCAACTCGAGGCCGCGGGCCTGGTCTTCTCCGGCCGCCACCCCACGCGCCCGATCATGCAGTTCCTCGAATTGCGCCGGCCGTCCGGTGAAGCGCCCGGCGATGGGCCGATTGTGACGCACCCGTACTTCGTGGGCGCGCAGTTCCACCCCGAGCTCACCGGCCGCCCGCTCCGCCCGCAGCCGATGTTCATGGGCCTGATCGCCGCGGCGATCTGCCGCAAGTACGGGCACGCCGTCGACCCCCGCGACCAGTTCGGCGCTGAACTCCTCCGCTGGATCCCCAACGACCCGCCGCCGCAGCAGTCCCAGCCGGTCGAAGTCTGATCGCCGTGCCTGCCTCCCGTGGCACCGGCGGCTCGCCGGTGATCAGGGCAGCATGCGCACGCAACCCCCGAGCTTGATTCAGCGCTCGGCGATGGTCGCCTCACGACTTGGTTTCGCAGTGTTCGCGAGCCGAGCATCGTCGGGCGGCAACGCAAGCTCCAGTGCTGCACGCGCGAGCTGCGCCACCCACCGGCGAGCCGCCGGTGCCACGATCGGCTTACCGCCCGATCTCCCGCAGCCCCGCCGCCGCGTCCCACAGGATCACCGCCGAGAACCGCTCGGGCCGGCCCAGTTCGATGATCGCGTTGTGCAGGAGCGTCTCGGCGTACAGCCGCGCATCGTGGTCCTCGCCGCGTGCACCCCGCTCGATGAACGCCTGGATCGCCCACGGGTGATTCGTTGCATTGTCCGGCTGCAACTCACGGATGAGCCACGTCAGCGCGGCATCGACGCGGTGTGAGAGATCACGCAGCCCGGACCGCTGCGCGAGATTCCACAACGCGTGCGTGCCAGCCAGCTCCGCCTCGGTCCAGAGCTCGATCCCCTCCCGCATGAGGTCGGGAAACAGCGGACCGCCGGCCGGACCGATCTCGGGGAGCGAGTGGTCCCCCGTCGCAAGGCACTCCCACAGCCGCACATCCCCCCGTTGTGCCGATCGCCCGCCCCGCACCGCCTCCTCCGGCAGTCCGAGAACCCACGCCAGAAGCGGCCGATCGATCACCCTCCGATGCCCGCGTTCATCGCGGAAACCCCCGATCCACGCCGCGGCCTCGTGCTCCGGGACCTGCCGCGCCACAGGTGTCTCTCTCACCACCGGCGCCGCCAGCGAAGTGAGGTGATCGGCCCATCCCTGAAGCGTGTCGAGCATGTGTCCCCGCCGTTCGCGCCGAGTATGCCGGGGACAGCGACTGCCCATCCCCGCGAACCTGTGCCGATCATCGCATCCGCCCGATTCGCCCGCACCCGCCTGTCCGATGCCATACGCGGCCGCGCACTCCGCGGCCGGAGGCGACGGTATGTCCGGGGCGAACACGCGTCAGACAGCTTCACGAGCGGCTGGGGATGCGGACCCATGGTCCGATACGCCCCCGCCCCCGCCCGCCCCGAGCGGACGCCACCTCAAAGACGCCAAGGCCTTCAACGCCGAGCTCGACGCCGCTGAGATGGATGATCGCGAACGGCCCAGCGCCACCTGGACCGCCAGGTCCACCCACCTCAGCCGCTCCCACCTGGCGTTCCTCTCCCGCCGGATGGTCTACCGCGACCGCATGGTCGTGATCGCCATCCACCTCATCGACGACCAGCCCGTCCCCCTCATGGGGAAGGTCATCGAGTGCGACTATCACGGCGACGGCCTGCACCGCACCATCATCGAACTCACCCCGGTGCCCCGGTCCGAGGCCATCACGGCCTGGATCGAATCCGTCAGCCGCGGCTGACCGACCGTGTCTCCTTTACGGGGTACCCCCACACTCCGTGTGGGGCGATACAGCAGCGTCGCACGACAACACAACGATCCGCGGGTTGTCGACAACTCCGATCTGATGCGAATGGCGAGCCCGCCGTACCGCTTGCGGTGTGCGTGTACCGCCTTGACCGCGTGCACGATGCCGCCGACCCTTCACGGTGCGCGTAGTGACTGACACCGAGAACCTTGATCGTTTTCTAGACAGCTCCGGCGACGGCGGCGTCTTCGTTCCCACCATGGGCGCGCTGCACGCCGGCCACGCGCAGCTCATCGAGCGGGCCGCGGCGACCGCCCGCGAGCGGTCCATCGCCGCGGGCGCCTCAGTCTCGATCTTCGTCAACCCCACCCAGTTCAACGAGCAGTCCGACTACGCCCGCTACCCGCGCACACTCGACGCCGACCTCGACATCTGCCGACGGGCCGGCGCGGCGATGGTCTTCGTCCCGCCCGCCGATGTGATCTACCCGCCCGGCCAGACCATCCCAACTCCGCCCTTGCCCGCCGTCGCCACCGCGCCGGGTCTCGAGGATGCGTTCCGCCCCGGGCACTTCGCCGGCGTGTGCCAGGTGGTGCACCGACTGTTCTCGCTGGTGCGGCCCGCCGCGGCGATCTTCGGTGAGAAGGACTGGCAGCAGCTCCAGACCATCGCCGCAATGACCGCCGCCGCGACCGGCCGTGGCGAGCTGCCCGCGATCGAGATCATCCCCGCCCCGACAAGGCGCGAGCCCGATGGGCTGGCGATGAGCAGCCGCAATGTGTTCCTCTCGCCCGAGCACCGCGCTGCCGCGCCGGTGATCGCCCGGGCCCTGCGCGAGAGTGGCCCCGCCGCGCACGGCGACCCGGTCGTGGCGGAGCGCATCATGCGCGAGCAAATCACCGCGGCCGGCCTCGCCGTCGAGTACGCCGTTGTGCGCGATGCCCAGACGCTGCTCGCACCGCGCGATGGCCGCCCGATGCGGGCCCTGGTCGCCGCGCGGGCGGGCGCCACCCGTCTGATCGACAACGCGGTATGGCCCGAAGCGGGCATCGCCTGAGCATCGGGCTGGCTCCTACGGGCCAACGCCCTGCCTCGATCCCGCCGCGGAGGGTGTGGTGGGGGTACCCTTCGCCCTCAACCGCAGATGTCACCCGCGGCGGCCGCCCGAATGACCCCGCCGCCGATCGAAAGGAACCGACCCGTGCTCCGCACCCCGCTCAACCAGTTCCACAAAGACAACGGCGGCACCATGGTCGATTTCGCCGGCTGGGAGATGCCCCTGTCCTACTCGGGCATCACCGCCGAGCACAAGCAGGTCCGCACCTCGGGCGGCTTCTTCGATGTGTCGCACATGGGCCGCGTCGAGATCTCCGGCCGCCACGCCCGCAAGCTCCTCGAGCGGCTCTGCTCCCGCAAGATCAGCGACATGCAGGACGGCCAGTGCCGGTACTCGCTCATCTGCAACGAGCAGGGCGGCGTCAAGGACGATGTGATCGTCTACCGCATGGAGGACGACGATTACCTCGTCGTCGTCAACGCCTCCAACCGCGCCAAGATCCTGACCCACATAGAGCAGGTCCGCGCTGCGGGCGACCTTTCCTGCAAGATCGTCGACAAGACCGAGAAGACCGCGATGGTCGCGCTGCAGGGACCGAAGATCATCGAGATCATCGGCAAGCACAGCCGCGAGGTGCCGACGCTCAAGAAATACCGCTTCACGATCAAGAACGTGCTGATCGCCAAGCTGATCGTCAGCCGCACCGGCTACACCGGCGAGGATGGCGTCGAGGTCATCCTCAACGACAGCGTCGTGGGCCTGGTGATGCGTCTGCTGCTGAACGACATCGACATGAAGAGCGAGAACGCGCTCATCAAGCCCGCGGGCCTGGGCGCTCGCGACACGCTCCGCACCGAGGCCGGCATGCCGCTCTATGGCCACGAACTTGGCGAGGACATCAACGCCCTCTCCTGCGGCGTCGATTTCGCCATCTCCCTCGACAAGGACCAGATGGAACGCGGCGAGAAGTTCGTCGGCATGGATGCGCTCAAGAAGACGCAGGCCGAGGGCGGCCCCGCGCGCAAACTCGCCGGCTTCTTCATCGAGGGCCGCCGCTCCGCCCGCCAGGGCATGGCGATCAAGCAGAACGGCAAGGATGTGGGCATCATCACCAGCGGCTGCCCGAGCCCCACGCTCGAGCGCTGCATCGCGATGGGCTTCCTCGACCGCGACCTGATCGTGCCGGGGACCAACCTCGAGGTCGACACCGGCAAAGGAATGCTGCAGGCGACGGTCACGAACCTGCCGTTCTACAAGGCCCCTAAGCCCTCGTAAGTGTCGCACCCGTCCTGCCCTGATCGGCCCGTCGCATCGCAGGGACCAGCGCAAAACCGGCTGAAAAGCCGGTTCTTTCGCACCTACACTGCCCTGCGATGAGCGACCGCCGCATCTATCTCGACAACGCCGCGACCTCGTTCCCAAAGCCGCCGGCTGTCTACGAAGCGATGCTCCGCTATGGCACGCAGGTGGGGGCCTCGCCCGGCCGCGGCCATTACGCCGAGGCCCGCGAGGGTGCTGCGATCCTGCGCCGCTGCCGCGAACGCATCAACGAATTCATCGGCGGCGAGAACCCCGACCAGATCGTCTTCACGCTCAACACCAGCGATGCGCTGAATCTCGCAATCAAGGGAGCCGTCCGCGCCCGGCGGCTCGCAGCGCCGGGCCAGCCGATCCATCTGATCACCACCGCGATGGACCACAACTCGGTCCTGCGTCCCTTCAACGCGCTCACCTCCGAGCCCGGCGTTGAATCGACCTTCGTCGATTGCGACCCCGCAACCGGCCGCATCGACCCCGCCGCGATCGAAGCCGCGATCCGCGCGACCACCGTGCTCGTCGCCGTGGTGCACTCGAGCAATGTCGGCGGTGTGATCCAGCCCATCGAGGCGATCGGGGAGATCTGCCGCCGCCGCGGCGTGCTCTATCTCATCGACGGCGCGCAGTCGCTCGGCCATGTGCCTTTCAACGCGCAGCAGGCGAAGGCCGACCTCGTCGCCATGCCGGGGCACAAAGGGCTGCTGGGCCCGCAGGGCACCGGCGCCCTCTACATCCGTCCCGGCGTCGAGGACCGCATCGCGACGACCCGTGAGGGAGGCACCGGTCAGCAGTCCGAACTCGACATCCAGCCCCTCGACATGCCATCGCGCTATGAGGCGGGATCGCACAACACCATCGGCCTCGCCGGCCTTTCGGAGGGCGTGAAGTTCCTGCTCTCCCGCGGCCACGCCGCGCTCCGCGCCCACGAACTCGAGCTCATCGGCCTCACGCTTGAATTGCTCGGAAGCGCCGGCTGCCGCACACACCTCGACGGCGCCGCGCGTGCATCAACATCGTGCGCTGCGGCCCCGCTCTCGGGCCTGCGCCTGCTCGGCCCCGCCAACCCCGAAGACCGGACCGGCGTCTTCTCCTTCACGCACGACACCCTCCGCCCCGCTGAGATCGCCGCCGCGCTCGAACAGCACTTCGGGGTCCTCGCCCGCGCCGGCATCCACTGTGCTCCCCGCGCCCACCAGACCTTCGGCACGCTCCGTGGCGAGCAGGCCGGCGGCGCCATCCGCCTGAGCTACGGCCCATTCACAACCACAGAGGGTGTCCGCACCGCCATCAACGCCCTCGCAGAGATCTGCGCTGAGTCCGCGGCGTTCCACGCTCCGCACACCGGCTGAGGCACGCGCCGCCGAGATCCCACTTTGTGCCTTTGTGCCTACGTGCCTCTGTGCCTTCTCCCGGGGTTTTCCTCCAATTTCCCGCGTTTTTCGGGATTCGCCGGCCACCCCCCGCGTGTTTGGGTTAGTTTCGCATCGCGGGCTGATTCCGGCCCGCTTCGTGCGGCGTGGGCTCATCTCTGAGGCCGCGCACCAACGCAACCTCTCGGAGGTACACACATGATGTGTCGTCGTTCAACGCCGCGGGCCCGGGCGTTCACACTCATCGAGTTGCTCGTCGTCATCGCGATCATCGCGCTTTTGATCGGCATCCTTCTGCCCGCGCTCGGTCAGGCCAGAAAGACCGCGAAGGTCGCGACCTGCCAGGCCAACATGCAGCAGCACGGCGTCGCCACCCACAGCTATTCCGCCGATTTCCAGGACAAGATCTTCTCCTTTTCCTGGCGCGCCGACATGAACCTCCGCAGCTTCACGCAGTACACCGACCTCGCCAACGCCGGCGACGATCTCGCCGCCGCAGCATCGCAGGCGATCGACATCATCCGCCGCCGGGGAGCACGCACGCAGCAGCAGCTGCCGCGCATCAACCTCTGGATCCCGCACGTCCTCTACACGCACCTTGTGCTGCAGGACTATCTCGCGCAGCGCCTCCCCGAGAAGATGGTCGTCTGCCCCGAGGATCGGTTCCGCTTGAACTGGCAGGACTGGCGCGCGTACGAGGCCCGCGCATTCGCCCCGTTCCAGCCGACCCCCGGCGGTTCCGGCAACCGCTGGCCCTACTCCTCCAGCTATCAGGCCGTGCCCGCTTCCTACTCGCCCGACACCATCAACCAGGGCGGCACCGTGATCCAGGCAAGCACGCACTCGACCTACCAATTGGTCGGCGATCGGAGCGGGCACCTGGGCCGCCGGCGCATCGCCGATGTCACCTTCCCCTCGCAGAAGGTGCAGATGCACGACACGTCGCAGCGTCACTTCGGCAAGCTGGACATGCACTTCGCGATCCCCGAAGCACGCCAGCCGCTGCTCTTCTTCGATCAGTCCGTGCGCATCCGCGTCACGCGTGATGCCAACCCCGGCTTCCGCCCCAGCGCGCCCGGCAGCGCGTTCCCCACGACCTACACGTATTCGCCGCGTACCTACGAGACCCAGTACCGCCCCGGCCGCATGACCGGCTACTACCGCTGGACGCGCTTCGGCCTCCGCGGCGTCGATTTCGACGGCGGCGAAGTGAAGACCACCAACCGCTCCTGATGCATCTCGCCGCGGGGTCATGACTCCGGGGAGGGAGGGTTCCGTCGGGGCTCAACCCGGCGCCGCGCGGAAGGGAGATCCGCGGCGGGACTTCGCGGCGGGGTGCACGGACGGTCTCCGGGCCCGGCCGACGGGCTCGACTCGCGGCGTGTACCGGATGAAACGGTCCTCATTCGAGAATCGAGGAGCGGGCGGCCCTCTGGGCCGCCCGTTTTTTCTGGCCGCCACCCCGGCCACCTGTTGCACCAGCCGAGCCACGCGGTATTCTGGATACAGGGCCGTTCTGGCTCACTCGTACACGTCGAGTTCTTCGGCGTTGTCACACTGCTCGAAAGCCGTCGTCGCTCTTCGGGAGAACATCATGAGGACGCATCACCGTTCGAAGACCGGGCCCCGGGCTGTTTCGCCGCGGGCGTTCACTCTCATCGAACTCCTGGTGGTCATCGCGATCATCGCGCTGCTCATCGGGCTGCTGCTGCCCGCGCTGGGCGAAGCCAGGAAGGCCGCGAAAGTGGCGCTCTGCCAGGCCAATATGCAGCAGCACGGCGTCGCCACGCACAGCTACTCCGCCGACTTCCAGGACAAGATCTTCTCCTTCTCCTGGCGTGCCGACATGAACTTGTCGCAGCTCACGCAGTACTCAGACCTCGCCGGCAGCGGCCAGGGCAACGATCTCGCCGCGGCATCGTCGCAGGCGATCGACATCATCCGCCGCCGCGGCGGGCGCGATACCGACATGCCGCCGATCTCGAGCTGGATCCCGCACGTGCTGTACACGCACCTCGTGCTGCAGGACTACCTCGCGCAGCGCCTCCCGGAGAAGATGGTCGTCTGCCCCGAGGACCGCAACCGCCTCAACTGGCAGAACTGGCGCGCGTTCCAGGACAACGCCTTCGCCCCCTTCCAGCCCGACGGCAGTGACAGCCAGCAGTGGCGCTGGCCGTACAGCTCCAGCTACCAGATCGTCCCGGCCAGTTACTCGCCCGACACGATCAACCAGGGTGGGACCGTTCGCCAGGCCAGCTTCCACTATCAGTATCAGTTGGTCGGCGGCGCCGCCGGCAACCTCGGCCGCCGCACACTCGGCGATGTGACCTTCCCCTCGCAGAAGGTGCAGATGCACGATGCTTCCGGCCGGCACTTCGGCAAGTTCGATTACTACTACGCGATCCCCGAGTGCCGTCAGCCGATCCTCTTCTTCGATCAGTCCGTCCGCGTGCGGGTCACCCGCGATGCCAACCTGGGCTTTGACCCGACCCAGCCCGGCCGGATCTTCCCGATGATGTTCGAGTACGACCCGCAGCCGTGGGAAGCGCAGATCCGCCCCGGCCGCGTCACCGGCTACTACCGCTGGACCCGCTACGGCCTCCGCGGCGTCGACTTCGACGGCGGCGAGGTCAAGACCAACAACAACTCCTGACCGAGGCACTCGAAGGAGAGCCAACGCCAGAGGATGCGCGCGGGCGGCCGGGGTGGCCGCCCGCGTTGCTTTCGGAGCGCCCCCGGTGCCGGGTAGTCCCGAACATCCCCCGCCCGACCCGAATAAAGCGGAATCAAAACGCGAAAGTTTTTGCTCCCGGCGGGCCGATCCTCCGGTATCCTGACGCCGCGGCCCACTGTGTCCGTGGCGCCGGCGGCGGTCCGTTCTGGGCCGCCGTGAGCCCCGAGCCGAAACCTCGTGGAGATCAGTCATGCTCGGTCAAGCCGTTCACCGTCATCGGTCCGCTTTCACCCTCATCGAACTGCTCGTGGTCATCGCGATCATCGCGCTGCTGATCGGCATCCTGCTGCCGGCCCTTGGCCAGGCGCGCAAGACAGCCAAGGTCACGCTCTGCACCGCCAACCTCCAGCAGCACGGCGTGGCGACTCACAGCTACTCGGCGGACTTCCAGGACAAGATCTTCTCCTTCTCCTGGCGCGCGGGAATGAACCTCCGGCAGTTCACCACCTACACCGACCTGATCAACCCGGGTGATGATCTTGCCGCGGCCGCATCGCAGGCGGTCGACATCATGCGGCGTCGCGGCGGACGTGACACCACCATCCCGCAGATCCCAAACTGGATCCCTCACGTTCTCTACACGCACCTGGTGTTGCAGGACTACCTCGCGCAGCGCCTGCCCGAGAAGATGGTCGTCTGTCCCGAGGACCGCAACCGCCTCAACTGGCAGGACTGGCGCGCGTACGAGGCCCGGGCGTTCATGCCCTATCAGCCCGATCCAACCAACTATGGCAAGCGCTGGCCATACAGCTCGAGCTACCAGATCGTCCCCGCCAGCTACGCGGCCGACACCGTCAACCAGGGCGGCACTGTCATCCAGGCCGCCAGCCACTTCACTTACCAGCTCGTCGGGACGACGCGTAACTCGCTTGGCCGCCGCCGCATCGGCGATGTGCACTTCCCGTCGCAGAAGGTCCAGATGCACGATGCGGCACATCGCCACTTCGGCAAGATCGACATGTACTACGCGGTGCCCGATTCGCGGCAGCCGCTCCTGTTCTTCGACCAGTCGGTCCGGGTCCGTGTCACCCGCGATGCCAATCTCGGCTTCCGCCCCAACGCACCCGCGAGCACCTTCCCGACCACCTTCAACTACGCTCCCGCGGCGTACGAGACGCAGTTCCGGCCCGGCCAGATGACCGGCTACTACCGCTGGACCCGTAACGGCCTGAAGGGCGTCGACTACGACGGCAGCGAAATCAAGACCAACGCCCGCTCCTGAGACCGTGCCGCCGAGAATGCTTTGAATCTCGGTGGTTCTCAGGCAAACGATCGCGGATTGCACACGCAGCCCGCGCGGCCCAAACGCACGAGACCCGGACAGGGCGGCCACCACGGCCGCCCTGTTCGTTGGTGTGCCGAGCATGTTCGATCACCCGGAGGTGAAAGTCCTCTGGCCAACCTG
>JBDZUZ010000036.1:0-25330 GCA_040255445.1 Planctomycetaceae bacterium
CAGCGGCGTCAGCCTCGATGAAGAAGCGATCAACCTGATGAATTTCCAGCGGCAATACCAGGGCGCCGCACGGCTCATCAGCGTGGCTGATGAACTTACCCAGACGCTGTTCAGCCTCGTCTAAGCACTCCCCGCACAGCAGCCAAGGTCGGAGCACCCGCGATGAGCGTGATCATCCCGACAACCTTCTCCCGCGTCCCCACCACTCTGGGTTCGCACTTGGCGCTGTCGAACATGAACCGCGTGAATGCGGAACTGTTGCGGGTGCAGTCGCAGATCGCCACCGGCCGCGACCTGCTCCGCCCGAGCGATGATGTTGTCCGCGCGGCGGGGATCGGCGTGCTCGATGACCGTCTCGAGCGGTCGCAGCAGCTCATCCGCAACCTGAGCCATGCATCAGCCTCGCTGGGTGTTCTCGACACCGCGCTGGGCGAGGCCGCCGAGATGCCCCAGCAGGCCCGCAGCATCGCCTCCGAACAGATCAACCTGACCTCCAGCGCCGCCGAGCGCGCCGGGCAGGTCACCGTCGTCGATCAGATCCTCGCAGGTCTCTTCAACACCGCCAACCGCGAATCGGTCGCCGGGTTCATCTTCGGCGGCTCGCAGACCACCCGCCAGCCGGTGGAGCAGTTCCTGGGCGGGTACCGCTTCCGCGGCGATGGCCCGGGCCTCACCACCGATCTGGGTACCGCCAGCCGCGTTCCGATCACCCTGGGCGCGGGCAATCCGCTCGCGGCGATCAGCGGCCGCATCCGCTCGACCGTCGACTACAACCCCAGCCTCACCGCCGACACCCGGCTCTCCGACCTCAACGGCGCCCGCGGCCTGGGCGTCACCGCCGGCGTGATGGAGGTCGCGATCAACGGCGGCGGCCGCGCCACCGTCGACCTGACCGGCGCCGACACCGTCGGCGATGTCACCCGCCGCATCGAGAGCGCGATCCGCGGCCTCGAGGCGAGCCAGGGTGTGACCGTCCTGGGTCCGGGCGGCGTCAGCATGGCGGGCGGCTCGCTTGATCTCGACCTGTCCGCCTCGGCCGTGGGCACCTCGGTCGAGTTCTTCGATATCAGCACCGGCTCGGTCGCCAAGGACCTGGGCCTCACCGATACGACCCCCTTCTTGCTCACGCCCGGCGCCCACACCGGCGCCGACCTCGACCCGAAGCTGACCTGGCGGTCGCCGATCAACACGCTCGCCGGCATCAACGGCGCGCTGGGCCAGATCCGCATCAAGAACGCCGGCCGCAGTGTGGTCGTCGACCTTTCCAACGCCCAGACCCTTCAGGACGTCAAGAACCTGATCGAGGGGGCGAACCTGGGCGTCCGCGTCGCGATCAACCCCGACGGCAGCGGGCTGGACATCCACAACGAGGTGGCCGCGGGCAGCGACCGGGCCCTCTCGATCGAGGAAGTCGGCGGGCAGAGCCTGACCGCGACGCGGATGGGTATCCGCAGCTTCTCGGGGGAGACGCGCATCGCCGACTTCAACCACGGCCGCGGCGTGAAGATCGTCGACGGCGTGACCGACCCGGTCACGGGCGGCGTCTCGGCGACCGGCAACATCGACTTCGAGATCTCGCTGGGCGATGCGGCGGGCACGCTGATCACCATCGACCTCCGCCCCCAGGACATGGGGACGGTCCAGAGCGTGGTCGACCGGATCAACGACGAGATCCAGACCCAGCTGGCCGCGGCCGGCCTTCCGGCCAACTCGCTGCAGGCGGGCCTCTCCGACTCGGGCAACGGGATCGTGCTGGTCCGCGACCCCTCGCTGCCCAACCCGACACAGGTGGGCGCCCGGAACAACTCGGCCGCGGCGGAACACCTGGGACTGCTGGGCGGGAGTTGGGACGCCGCGAGCGCAACCTTTGCGGGCGAAGACCGCGCGACGGTCCGCGTCGAGAGCATCTTCAACCATCTGCTCGATCTTCGCGCGGCTCTCGCCGGGAACGACACGCGTGGCATAGGCCTTGCTGGTACGGACCTCGAGGCCATGGCCAACGAGCTGACGGAGCACCGCGGCCTTGTCGGCGCCTTCGCCCAGCGGGTCGAGACCGCGGCGACGCGTGAGGAAGACCGGGCGATCTTCGACGAGCAGGTGAGGTCGGAATTGCGGGATCTGGATTACACGAGCGCCGCGACACGGTTCAGCCTGCTGCAGACGCAGCTCGAGGCGGGGCTGCGTGCGACGGCGCTGGCGAGACAGCAGTCGCTTCTCGATTTCCTGGGCTGACGCCCGGGGTCGGGGTTTGAAAAACGGGGTCCGCCGCTTCGGCCGCGGCGGGCTCGACAGGATGTCAACCCGGGGCGGATTCCCGGGGTTCGAAGGATTCGGCAGGCCGCGGAGCGCACGCGACATGGAAGTGCGGACGACTCGATTCGGCGTGTTGGAGATCGCGGAGGACCGCGTGATCCACTTCCCCAAGGGCCTTCTGGGTTTCGGTCAGGCGACACGGTTCTGCCTGCTCGAGCCCGGCGAGGACTCCTGCTTCTTCTGGCTGCAGTGCATCGATGATGCGGGCCTGGCGTTCGTGGTCACCGACCCGACGATGTTCGTGCCCGAGTACTCGGTGCCGATCCGCTCGGAGCACATGGTCGAGCTCAAGCTCGACAAGCTCGACGACGCCCAGGTCTTCGTGATCGTCAACAAGATCGAGGACCAGCTCACCGGCAACCTGCAGGGCCCGCTGGTGGTGAACACCCTCAGCCGCACCGGTGAGCAGATGGTGCTGGCGGAGAAGCGCTGGACGACGCGTCACCCGCTGGTGCGGGTCGCGGAGAGCGTGGGCGCGGCGGCGAAGTCCGCCTGAGCCCGCCCGGCGACGGTATGAACGAACAGAAGTATCCAACCCCGGCGCCCCCTTCCGCCGCGAACAGCGCGGCCGGATGTGTGTGTGCGCCGAAGCCCCCGCGGCACGGAAGCCGCGCGGCGGCGAAGGAGCTGAAGCATGCTGGTGCTCTCCCGGCAGCGCGACGAAACGATCATGATCGGCGACGATATCGAGATCACGGTCGTGGATATCCGCGGAGACAAGGTGCGGCTTGGTATCAACGCACCAACGCGGATCGCGGTGCATCGCAAAGAGGTGTACGAGGCCATCAGGAAGGAAAACGAACAGGCGGCGCTCCTCGCGGGCGCGGACCTGTCAGGCCTGGGCGGCGCCGTGCCGTCCGGGCCGGCCCGGGCCAGGGCGTCGAGACTCGCGGCGTCGCCTTCGCAGGCTCCGGCGGCACGACTCGTGCTCACGCCGGCTCCGCAGCGGGGGGTGGAGGCAAGCGTGAAGCGAGCCTGACCGCCGTTCCCGCCCACACGCCGATGGTCGGCGCGGGGCACACCGTCGGGCGAAGCGCCGCGTGGTTCGCGGACACCGCCCGGGACCGATAGAGACGCACTTAGCCTCAATCACGGAGGATTGCCATGGCTAGGATCAACACGAACATCTCGAGCGTCATTGCACAGAGCAATCTCGGACGCACGCAGAAAGAACTCGACCTTCGCCTCGAACGGCTCGCGACCGGCCTGCGGATCAACCGCGGCAAGGACGACCCCGCCGGGCTGATCATCTCAGAGCGGGTCCGCTCGGATATCAACGGCGCGCAGCAGGGCATCAAGAACGCCCAGCGCGCTTCGAGCATGATCTCGACCACCGAATCATCGCTGGCCGAGGTCAACGACCTGCTCAACTCGATCAAGGGCCTCATGGTCGAGTCCGCCAACACCGGCGGCAACTCGCAGGCCGAGCGCGATGCGAACCAGCTCCAGATCGACTCGGCCATCGACTCGATCACGCGCATCAGCAACACCGCCAGCTTCGGCGGGCTGCGCCTGCTGGATGGTTCGCTCGACTACACGCTCTCGAGCGTGCGGGCCAGCGCGATCACTTCCGTCCAGGTCACCAACGCCAGCTTCGTGAACGCGGCGAATCTGCAGGTCGAGGTCGACGTCGTCGCCTCGGCCCAGACCGGCGCTCTCTACTACAACGGCAACACGACCCCCGTCGGCGTGACGCTCTCGGCCATGACGCTCCGCGTCGCCGGCCCCGCCGGCGTTCAGGTGCTGACGATCGCTTCGGGCCAGCCGCTCAACAAGGTGGTGCAGGCGGTCAACAACCTGACCTCGCTCACCGGCGTCCGCGCTTCGCTCATCAACAACGACGTCAACTCCGGCATGACCTTCAGCTCGGTTGACTATGGCTCGAGCGCGTTCGTCAGCGTCAACCGGATCGGCGGCCCGCAGGATTCATCAGGCGACTCCTTCCAGCTCTACCGCTTCGGCGACAACCAGCCGATCGTCGACAGCGACCCCTTCCCGTGGGCCTCGCTCGTCGGCAGCGGCGCGATGGTCACCGCGAGCCGCGACACCGGCCGCGATGTCTCGGCCCTGGTCAACGGCATCCTCGCCTCGGGCAACGGTCTGAAGATCTCCATGAACTCGGGCGCGCTGGGCCTCGAGATGCTCCTCTCCGAGGCCGCCGCGACGCGGCCCGCCGCGACCGCCACCAACTTCTACGTCACCGGCGGCGGCGCCCTCTTCCAGCTCGGACCGGAGATCACCGCGCTGCAGCAGTCGGGCATGGGTATCCCCTCGGTCTCCGCTGCCAACCTGGGCGCCACGCTGAGCAACGGCGTTGTCCAGTACCTGACCAGCCTCAAGCAGGGCCAGGGCAACAGCATCTCGGAGAACGTGAGCCGCAACGACTTCACAACCGCGGATGCGATCCTCGAACGCTCGATCGATCAGGTCACCAACCTCCGCGGCCGACTGGGCGCCTTCGAGCGGAACGTGCTCGACACCAACGTCCGATCACTGCAGGCCGCCTTCGAGAACCTCACCGCCAGCGAGTCGCAGATCCGTGATGCGGACTTCGCCTACGAGACCAGCCGCCTGACGCGGGCGCAGATCCTCTCCAGCGCGGGCACATCGACCCTCGCCCTGGCGAACCAGCAGTCGCAGCAGGTGCTGCAGCTGCTCGGGTAATCAGTCCCAATAACACGGGCTCAGAGCGCAATCCCCCGACCCCGCCTCCCCAGGAGGCGGGGTTTTTCGTTGCGCACCGTCCAATAAGCTGCGCCGGTTCCCCCGCGCGGGCAGTCCGCGAGCGGTTACATCGCATCACGCCTGTCGTTGGACTGAACCGACCTTCGAACGCCTCCGATGGAGATGCTCGATCGCCCCGTCTTCTCAGCGGCGGAGCGGTCGGTGCGTCGGGACGGACCCTGACGCATCGCGAGTCACGGGCCTCGCGGCGCCGGACTCACCACGGCGGGTGATGCGTACACCCCGCCGGATGCAGTGGGTTGCGGCGCTCAGGGGCGACCGCTCGGAATGCAAGCACGGAGGTTTTCATGAGCCGTATCAACACGAACACGCAGAGCCTCATCGCACAGCGCGTCCTCAGCCAGAATAACTCGAGCCTCGGTGTGGCGCTCGAGCGTCTGAGCACGGGTGTCAAGATCAACCGCGGCAAGGACGATCCCGCCGGCCTCATCGCGAGCGAGAACCTCCGCGCCGAGCAGAAGGCCCTCAACCAGGCCATCTCCAACGCCGACCGCACCGACCAGGTGGTAAACATCGCCGAGGGCGGCCTGCAGGAAGTCTCCAGCATGCTCACCGAGCTGCAGGGCCTGCTCACCGCGACGGCCAGCCGCGCCGGCCTCTCCAACGAGGAGAAGCAGGCCAACCAGCTCCAGATCGACTCGATCCTCCAGACCATCGACCGCGTCTCGAGCTCGACCAACTTCCAGGGCATCAAGCTGCTCAACGGCAACTTCGACTTCAAGGTCGAGGGCGTCGCCGGCGGCGTGTCCGACTTCCGCGTGAACGCCGCGAAGTTCTCCGGCAGCTCGCTGGCCGTCGACGTCCAGGTCACCGGCTCGGCCCAGCAGGCCGGCGTGTTCCTCTCGGCGGGCGGCTCCTCGCTCAACATCAACACCGGCAGCTCCTTCGTCGTCGAGGTCTCGGGCAGCAAGGGCTCGCGTGAGCTCTCGTTCGCCTCGGGCACCACGCTCGCCAAGGTCGCCGATGCGATCAACACCTTCAGCGACGTCACCGGCGTCAAGGCCACCGTCTCGGGCACCGGCATCCGCATGACCAGCAATGACTTCGGCTCGTCCGAGTTCGTCAGCGTCAAGGTCATCAACTCGGCCGGCATCAACGACACCGGCAACGGCGACGGCGGCACGCCCGCACGCGGCATCTACAGCCTCACCAGCGACAACTTCGCCACCGCCTCGACCTCGGGCGCTACGACCTTCGCGAACGCCGGCAACGGTGTGACCGACAAGGGCCAGGACATCAAGGCCACGATCAACGGCATCCAGGCCGTGTCGAACGGCAAGACCGCCCGCATCAACACCGACTTCCTCGATGTCGAGGTCACGCTGAACACCAGCGCTTCGCAGACCCTCGGCAACGTGGGCTCGGGCGGCGGTGCGGCCTTCACGGTCACCGGCGGCGGCGCCGAGTTCCAGCTCGCCGGCCGCGTCGACATCGCCGGCAAGGTCTCCCTGGGCATCCAGGATGTCGCCACCCGCAAGCTGGGCAACAGCTCGGTGGGCTACCTGGACCGCCTCGGCTCGGGCAAGGCCAACAACATCGTCAACGGTGACATGTCGGGCGCGCAGAAGATCGTCTCCGAGTCGATCAAGCAGGTCTCGGCCCTCCGCGGCCGCCTGGGCGCCTTCCAGAAGAACACCGTCGGCGCCACCATCCGCAGCCTCGGCGTCGCCGTCGAGAACACCGCGGCGGCCCAGAGCGTCATCCGCGACTCGGACTTCGCCTCCGAGACCGCCTCGCTCACCCGCTCGCAGATCCTGGTCTCGGCCTCGACGAACATCCTGTCGCTGGCCAACCAGCAGCCCCAGTCGGCCCTCCAGCTCCTGGGTTAATCCAGGCTGAAGGTCTGATCCGCTGAGAACCTCCATGAGCCCCGGCCGTCCCCGGCCGGGGCTCTTTCTTTTTTGACAGCGCGATCGGCCGATATGGTCAGGGTGATGCCCGAGAAGACCGCGCCACGCAGCAAGCCCGCCGCCCGCGTTCCCTCCGCCCGTGGAACGGCTTCTACCGCGCCCGCCGGGCGCGCTGCCCGCCGGAACCACTCGGTCCCGATGGGCGATCTTCCCGAAGCGTTCCTGGGGCCTCACAAGCGCTTCGTCGCCTACCTGCGGATCGAGTGCGGCCTCAGCGAGAACACACTGCTCGCCTACGGACGCGACCTCCGCGATCTGTTCGCCTCGCTGGCGGAGCGGGGCATCGCATCGCCCGCCGCGGTCTCGCCGCGCGAGGTCGTCGAGCATGTCGCGGGCCTCAAGTCGGCGCGGGGCATGTCACCGGCCTCGGTCGCGCGTCACCTCGCGGCCATCAAGGTCTTCTATCGCTGGCTCGAGGGCAACGGCGAGATCGAGGAGAACCCGACCTCGCTCCTGGATCGCCCCACGAAGTGGAAGAAACTGCCGGATGTCATCTCGCCCCGCCAGATGGCCGCGCTGCTCAAGTGCCCGGCGCCCGACGAGATCGACCCCGAGCAGCCGCCGCTATGGCTGCGGGATCGGTCGCTGCTCGAACTGCTCTACGGCAGCGGGCTCCGGGCGTCGGAGGCCGCGGGAGTCACGCTCCAGGACGTCATCGAGACGCTGCGCGTCGTCCGCGTCCGCGGCAAGGGCAACCGCGAGCGGTTAGTCCCCATGAGCGAGCCCGCGATCGATGCGGTGCGCGAGTATCTCCGTCACTGCCGGCCGCGGTTAACCCGGCCGGACGGGCGCGACGGCGGCAGGCTGCTCCTGAGCAAGACCGGCCGCCCGCTCGAACGCGTCGCCATCTGGCAGATCGTCAAGAAGCGCGCCATCGAAGCCGGCCTGACCGATGTGCACCCGCACATGCTCCGCCACAGCTTCGCCACGCACCTGCTCATCGGCGGCGCCGACCTTCGAGCTGTGCAGGAGATGCTCGGCCACGCCGACATCAGCACGACACAGATCTACACACACGTGGACCGCTCGCGGCTCAAGAGTGTGCACTCCAAGTTCCACCCCCGCGGCTGAGGCCGCCCGGCCCCTCAGCCAGCGCAACAAAGAACCCGCCGCGATCAACGCAGAGCGTCGATCGCGGCGGGCATTGGCGTCGCCGCCAGACTCCGCTCCGGACGGCGAGACGCACGCCCCGCAACGCGGAAGACCGCATGCAGGGCGGAGGGGGGGTTGGTCCCTGTTTACTTCTTCTTCCACTGATCGCGGAGGTCGCGGATGCGGTCGTGACCGGCCTTCACGCCGCTGTACTGGCGGAGCAGGAGGTCGTTGACCGGGCTGCCGGTGGTCTCCTTCAAGACCTCCTCGTAACGCTCCTTGATCGCGTCCTCGCCGCGCTCGGCCTCGATGAGCACGACGGTCGGGTCGCCGCCGTTCAGCTTGGAGCGGGCATCGAGCCACCAGCGGTGGATCGCGCCCTTGGCGCTGCCATCATCCTCGGGCTTCTTGCTCGACTTGAGGTTGGCCGCCTGCTTGAGCTCGACCACATACGACTCGCGACGGTTCGCGATGTCGAGGAAGAGGTTCTTGAGCGGAGCGCCCTTCTCGTTGGCGATCGCGTCCGCGGCTTCGCGGAAGCCCTTGGCGCTGTCGATGTTGTACTGGATCAGATCGTTAAGCTTGCTCGCGGCTTTGTCGTTGAGCGTGTTCATCTGCTGCTGCGTCGTCATCTGTGAGTACCTCCGATTTGGATCCGGCGGGCGGGGAATCCTGCCGCCGGGAGAGTGCGTCTTGCAGGCCCGGTCACCGCCGGGCCGCGACTTCGAAAGAACTTTGGGCTGGCCCGGTGAGAGCGGGGTGAGGGGGCGATGAATCGAGGTTTATGGGCCCCAATCCGGCCCCTATCCGGGCCCCGGCCGACTCGATGCGGCCTCGTGGCCGGATTGAACCGGGCCGGCCGAGGAGCTACAGTCTTCTACTTTCAGAAACTCTTGAAAACAGGCCCCTCAGACCATGCCGGGGCCCAGCGAGCACGACCCGCGATGGCAGACCTCTATCGGGCACCCGCCGAGCACCCCCACCTCTCGCCCACCGACCCCGGACTGCTCCGGGCGATCGCCGCGGGCGAGGCTCGCCTTGCGCCCGAACAGGGCCTCGCGCTCCTGAAGTCGATGTCGCTGCCCGCGCTGGGCCGCTGGGCCGATGCCCGCTGCCGCGCCATCCACGGCGACACACTCCGCACCTACGTCATCGACCGCAACATCAACTACACCAACGTCTGCTCGGCCAAGTGCACCTTCTGCGCCTTCCGCCGCGATCACGACGACACCGATTCGTACACCCTCGAGTACAGCCAGATCCTCGAGAAGATCGGAGAGCTCCAGGCGATCGGCGGCACGCAGATCCTGATGCAGGGCGGCATGAACCCCGCGCTGCCGCTCGACTGGTACCTGGGGCTGCTCCACGCGATCAAGGAACGCTTCCCAAAGATCCACGTCCACGGCTTCAGCCCGCCCGAGTTCGTCGAATTCGTGCACTTCTTCAACCCCCCCGGCGACACCTTCGAAGCCAAGGTCCGCTGGGTCATGGAGAAGCTCAAGGCCGCGGGCATGGATTCGCTCCCTGGCGGCGGCGGCGAGATCTTCGCCACGCCAACCCGCCGCAAGATCGGCCTTGGCAAGTGCGATGCCGAGTCGTGGCTCACCGTGATGTACGTCGCCCACACGCTGGGCATGTTCACCAGCGCGACCATGATGTTCGGACATATCGAGGGCCATGCCGACCGCATCCACCACATGATGCTCGTGCGCCAGTGGCAGGACCGCGTCCTCGCGGAAGCCGCCGAAGGCAAGCCGGTCGGTCACTACAAGGCGTTCATCTCATGGCCCTTCCAGCGTGAGAACACGCCGCTGGGCCGCGTGAAGGACTGGGGCGCCAACCCCGCCGAACTCGCCGAGGGCGTTGAGTTCCCCGGCGACATCGTGTCGCGCGCCTTCAACTGGGGCGAGAACCCCGATGTCGACTACCGCACGCTCGGCCCCGCCGCGGCGGAGTACGGCCGCCGCGTCCGCATGGCCGGCGCCAGCGAGTACCTCCGCACGCAGGCCGTGAGCCGCCTGATGCTCGACAACATCTACTCGATCGGCAGCTCCTGGGTCACGATGGGACCGCACGTCGGCCAGGTCGCCCTCTTCTACGGCGCCAACGACATGGGCTCGGTCATGATGGAGGAGAACGTCGTCTCCTCAGCGGGAACAACGTACTGCCTCGACGAGGCCGTGCTCTGCCGCCTCATCCGCGATGCGGGCTTCCTGCCCGCGCAGCGCAACAACACCTACGACGTCCTCCGCGTCCACGACGGCGCGCTCTCGCCCGACCTGATGGTCGCCGACTGGTCAACGCACCGCGCCCGCCGGCTGCACATCCAGTCCGGGACGCAGGCCGCCGAGCCAGCCCCCACCGCCGAGCTCACCGTCAGCGCGTCGAGGGCGTGATCGGCACGCTCTCTCCGCCCACGACGAACTCGTCGTACAGCGCCTGCCACGCGATCCGCAGGAAGCGGTCATTTCCGTAGCCGCGGTACCGGTCCGGCGTTGTCGCCGCGATCTGATCGCGCGTCCGCCCCGCCCGCGCCATCCGCATCACCTCATCGCGCATGTGCTCGAAGTACTGCTTCTGCGCCATCAGGATGTCGCGCCCGCCCCGATCGCCGTGCCCCGGCACGACCGCGGTGTCGCCGTCGCACATGCCGTGCAGCCGGTCGAGTGCTGTGATCCATCCGCGGACAGTCGCGCCCGATTCGCGGTCGATGAACGGGTGCAGCCTGTTGAAGACCAGGTCCCCCGTGTGCATCAGCTTCCGATCGGGCACGAACACGGCGATGTCGTTGTCGGTGTGCGCCGGGCCGCAGGACACCAGTTCGAGCTTGACGCCCCCGAGCTGCAGCCGCCGGTCGCCATCGATCGATTCGGTCGGCGCGAACTGCGGGGCCTTCAGCTTGGTGACGTCCTTGTACAGGTTCAGCGCATCGGTTCGGGCCCGCACCTTCGCGGGGTCGTCGCCCTCCAGCTGCAGGGCCGCTTCCTTGAGGTTGCTGATGTACCGGTTCATCTGCCCCAGCACCCGCGGCGTCGCGTTGCGGTGGGCGTACCGCGGCAGCCCGTCGAGCGCCCAGTTGCCGCCGGTGTGATCGGCGTGGTGGTGGGTGTTGATCGCGGCGACGATCCGCCCGCCCGCCTGCTGCTCGGCCTCTCGCCGCAGGCTCCCGCCGGCGTAGGTCAGCTTGCTGTCGATCAGCACCAGACCGTCACCGCCGTTGATGACCACCGCGTTACCGCCGTACCCGGAAGCCAGCCACGCCCGATCTCCCAGCGAGGACCAGCCAAAGAGCATGGCCCCGGGCTCCACAGCCCGCGCCAGGCCCAGCGCCGATCGCGTCAAGCCCCCGACTCCCAGCCCAAGGGCCAGGCCCGCGGCGGCCATCGTCGCGAGGGCCTCGCGGCGCGTCGCTCCCGGCTCGGGGGTGTGATCGTTGGTGTGGTGCATGCGGCCTCCTTCTCGTCGCCGCGGCGGACCGCCGCGGCTGCTGTGGGCGGGGCTTCGCCGGGGCCGCCCCGCCGGATCCGGCGGGGCCCTTCGCCACGGCGGCCTCAGCCTACCATTGGGCCCTCCCGCGGGAGGGGATTACCTGCCAACACGGCGGATCGTCACAACCGAACCCGAGGCCGGCGGCTCCCGTGGCCTCACGCAACCCGTATCGAGATCCCGACATGCGCGCGACCGAACTCCGCAAGGGCCTTGGCGTCAAGATGGATGGCCGGCTGTACTCCCTCACCGCCGTCGAGCACCGCACCCCCGGCAACCTCCGGGCATTCATTCAGATCACCGCGAAGGACGTGGTGAACGGCAAGACCATCGAGAAGCGCCTGAGCTCCTCCGATGATCTCGAGGTCATTGACCTCGATCGCCGCACCATGGAGTACCTCTACAGCGACTCCAGCGGCGCCACCTTCATGGACACCGAGAACTACGACCAGGTCGTCCTCCCCAGCGACGTCCTGGGCGATGCGCTCAAGTTCCTCCGCCCCAACAGCCAGACGATCGTGCTCATGCACGACGGCAACCCCGTCAACCTCGAACTCCCCGCCTCGGTCGAGCTCACCATCATCGACTGCCCGCCGGAAGTGAAGGGCGCCACCGTCACCAACCAGACCAAGGACGCCGAGACCGAGACCGGCCTGGTCGTCAAAGTCCCCGCGTTCATCAAGAACGGCGAGACGATCAAGGTCGGCACCGCCGACGGGTCGTACCTCTCGCGGGCCTGAGCCAACGAGCCCGACCGGCCGGGGCCGATACGGCTCTGTGCTCACATGAATCAGATCTCACACAACCCCGGTCTTCGCCGGGGTTTTTTCTGCGCGGGATTTGGCGCGTACGCTGCGATATGTCCGCCAAACGCACCATCGGCAAAGTCATCGCCCTGGTGATCCTCGTCCCGATCATCGGCGTCGCCGCGTTCCTTGGCTACCGCGCTTTCAACCGGGCCCAGGTCGACACCTGGATCGGCCGCCAGATCGTCGGCATCGTCGAAAGCTACATCGTCCCGACCATCGAGTTCGATCGGCTCGAGTATTCGCCGCCCTACTCGGTCTCGCTCCGCGACGTTGTGCTGACCGCGCCCGACGACACCCGCATCATCGTGCTGGACGAGATGCGGGTGCAACTCGCGGAGAGGCCGTCCTCGGGCAAGCCGATCATCATCGAGTCGATCGAGCTCCGCGGCGGCGAGCTCCGCATCATCCGCGAGCAGGACGGCGGCATCCGCGGGCTGGTTCCATTCGTCGAGCGAGCGCCCGGCTCCGAAGAAGAGAACCAGATCGAGGAGGAGCTGCGCCTTTCCAACGTGCTCAAGCTCAAGCGCGTCGAACTCGCGGACTTCTCGATCACCTACGACGACGCGGCCGACTCCCAGCCCATGACGCTCCAGGGCCTGAACCTGGTCATGACCATCAACGCCGATTCTGAGGAACCCGGCTGGTACGCGATCGATACCGAGTTCGGCCGCGAGCCGCAGGCACGCGTCGCGCTCGACGGCCGCGTCAATCTCGACACGCTCGAAGCGGACATCACCAAAGCGAACATCGTCGCCGATGTCCGCAAGGGCAACACCGGCGATCTGCCGCCGGTCCTGCAACGCCTCTTCGAGCAGTACGACGCCAGCGGCCGACTCACGATCGACGCGAGCGGCCGGTTCAGCGTTTCCGATCCTGCCTCGGGCGTCGGGAACGCGGATATCAGCCTCGAGGAATTCAACCTCGCTTTCAACGAGTATCAGCTGCCGATCCCGACGGCGGAGATCTCGGCACGGCTCGAACAGAAAGTGGCTGTGCTTCAGGGATTCTCTGTGACGACCCTCGGAGGTGTGATCACCGCCCGCGGCTCGCTCCCCGTCGATGGCAGCGCGCCCGGGCAGTTCAATTGGGAAGCGTCGAAGATCGACCTCGAGAAGATGCTCCGCGCCAAGCCCTCCGACAAGCCGCCGGAACTCGCCGGGCTCGTGTCCGGCTCCGGCAACATTCAGTTGCTCGCGCCGGACTTCATGCAGTCCCTGGGCGGCTCGGGCGAGCTCCAGCTCCGCGATGGCCGCCTGGTCTCCATCCCCATCATCAAGCAGCTCGCGAGCGCGATGGATGTCGCCACCTCGCTGGTGGGCGCTAAACGCGGCGACCGGGTCGATGCGAGCTTCAATCTCACCAGCGACCGCATCAACATCACCAAGTCCGAGATCGTCACCAGCCTTCTCGCGGCCCGAGGCGGCGGTGACATCATGTACACTGGCGCACTGGACCTGAAAATGAACGCTGGTCCTCTGGAGAAGCTTCAGAGCATGCTCGGCAAAGTTGGCGACATATTCGGCAAGATCACCGACGGCCTCGTCGCGTACCGCATCCGCGGCACGCTCGCCGAGCCCAAGGTCTCCGTGCAGCCGCTCGGGATCGGCGGATGAGCATTCTCCTCATGGGCCTGCGTGGTTCCGGCAAGAGCACCATCGGTCCGCTGCTCGCGCAGCGCCTCCACAAACCGTTCATTGATCTCGACAACCGCACCGCCGCGTACCTCGGGCACGACACCGTCGCCGCGGCCTGGCGGCAACACGGCGAACCAGCTTTCCGCACCGCCGAGGTCGAGTGCCTCCGCGCTGCTTTGGCCGAAGGCGACAGTGTGATCGCGCTCGGCGGCGGAACCCCCACCGCACCCGGCGCCGAGGAACTCCTCTCCGGCCCCGGTCTCTTTCTCGCTTACCTCCGTGCCGACGGCGACACGCTCCGCACCCGCCTGGCCGCGACGGACACGACTACGCGCCCCTCGCTCACCGGCGCGAGCATGCTCGACGAGATCGAGCAGATCCACGCAAAGCGCGACCCCATCTACCGCCGCCTCGCCGATGCCGTGATCGAGGTCGCCGGCCACCCCGCCGAGGCAGTCGTCGACGCCATCGCCCGACTCCAGGCGCCGACCGCGAGCGCCGATCAGACAGGTGCATCGCCCGGCGATCAGTCGTGATAGATCTCATGATCGGCGGCTCGCACCGCGTTGCAGAACGCCTTGATCCGCTCGGCGTCCTTCACACCCCGCGATGACTCCACGCCGCTCGCCACATCGACACCGTACGGGTACAGCGTCCGGACCGCCTCGCCCACCGTGTCGGGTGTCAGCCCCCCGGCGACGATGATCGGGATCGTCAGCTCTTCGGGCCGCCCGGCACGCTGCTCCAGATCCGCCCAGCGGAACGACACCCCCGCCCCCCCGGCCGAGCCGTCGATCAGGAGCGCGGCCACGTTCGCCGCCGCCGACCACATCGAGATCGCATCGCGGATCGTCGCCGCATCAAACCGGATCGCCCTGATCACGGGCACCGGCAGCGCCGCGGCGAGCTCAGGCGGTTCGTCGCCGTGGAGCTGCACGAGATTCACCGGGCAGCTTTCCAGAAGCCGTCGAACCCCCGCCTCATCCATCCCCGCCACCACCGCCACGGTTGTCACAAGCGCCGGCGCCCGCCGCACGAGCTCCGCCGCGGCATCGGGCTCGATGAACCGCGGCGACGATGGCACGAAGTTGAGCCCGACCGCATCGGCACCCGCCCACACCGCCGCCGTCAGATCCGCCCGCGTGCGGATCCCACAGATTTTGATGCGTGTCCGGCCCATCGATCTCCCCGCCGGGCGAATCCGGGCCCGGGTCGAGTTCGATGATACCGACCGCGGCGTCGGCGCCCCGATCCTCGGGACACCCCGCTCGCACCGACCTGTTTGCTGATGCCTACGGGCATCTCTATAGTCAGCGACCCCGCCCGGGAACCCCGGCGGGGCCCCGCACAACCACGCCGGCATGCCCACTCGCGTCCCGCTCCCCGGGCCGCCCCGTCCGGCCCAACGCCTCACGCAACCGACCGGAAGGAAACCGCATGACCACCACCTACTCGAAGGGCCTGGAAGGCGTCGTCGCAGCCGAGACCAAGATGTCGTTCATCGACGGCGAGAAGGGCATCCTCGAGTACGTCGGTATCCCCATCGGAGAGCTCGCCGCCCACTCCACCTTCGAGGAGACCGTCTTCCTCCTCTGGAACGCCCGCCTCCCCAGGAAGGATGAGCTCGCCGCGTTCGAGAAGGAAATCCGCTCGCTCTACGACCTCCCCGAGGCGGTCGAGGCGATGCTCAAGGGCCTCCCCAAGACCGCCCAGCCGATGCACGCCATGCGGACGCTCATCTCCGCCCTGGGTCTCATCGACCCCGCGCCCAACGCGACCGATGTCCCCACCGTCCGCAAGAAGGCGCTCGCCATCCTCGCCTGCGCCCCCACCATGCTCGCCTACTTCCACCGCCACCGGCAGGGCAAGAGCTTCATCAAGCCCGACAAGAACATGTCGATGGCCGAGAACTTCCTCTACATGCTCAACGGCGAGAAGCCCACCGAGACGATGGCCCGGGCGCTCGATGTCTGCCTCATCCTGCACACCGACCACGGCCTCAACAACTCGACCTTCTCCGCCCGCGTCGTGATCTCCACCCTCAGCGACATCTACTCGGCGACCACCGCCGCGGTCGGCTCGCTGCGTGGCCCGCTCCACGGCGGCGCCAACGAGGGCGTGATGGTCATGCTCAACGAGATCCCCAATGTTGAAGCTGCCGACGCCTACGTGAAGGACAAGCTCGCCCGCAAGGACAAGATCATGGGCTTCGGCCACCGGGTCTACAAGGCCTACGACCCCCGCGCCACCCACCTCAAGTCCCTGGCCAAGCAGCTCGCCAAGGACACCGGCAACATGGACCTCTACGAGAAGTCCAGCCGCATCGAGAAGGTGATGGAAGAGGCCGTCGCCGCCAAGGGCATCTACCCCAACGTCGACTTCTATTCCGCCACCACCTACCACTGCATCGGCCTGCCCCTCGACCTCTTCACGCCGATGTTCGTGCTCTCCCGCATCGGCGGCTGGTCGGGCCACGTGATCGAGCAGCTCGCCGACAACCGCCTCTTCCGCCCCAAGGCCCTCTACGTCGGCCCGCACGACCAGCCCTACACGCCGGTCGAGAAGCGCTGATCACAACCGGGTGACGATCCATCCACACCGAGGTGTGACCGCAGGTCCGCCCATGTGGAGTGGATGCGTGGCGACGCTGGGGACCGGACAGCGGCGTTCTTTGCTGCGCGGCACGCGCAGCGTTTGAACCCGCTCCTCCACCACAGGCACAAGCCCGCGCGGCCCCGCGGTCTCGCTGTCGTCCAGACCTCGCCAGTGCGAAGCGGTCAACCACCCGGCCTGGGCATCCGTCTGAGTCCATCGAGGTCGCCCGAGTCTTGACAAGACTACCAATGAATGGTATCTTTTGGTATCCGGGAGGATTCCACCGATGGCCAGAAGCACCAGCGTCACCCTCGGTGACCACTTCGATAGCTTCGTCCGAGGACAGATTGAAGCGGGCCGCTACGGCAACGCCAGCGAAGTGATGCGCGCCGGCCTGCGACTGCTCGAAGAGCACGAGGCCAAAGTGCGCGCACTCCGCGCGGCGCTGATCGAGGGCGAGCAGAGCGGCGATGCCGGTCCTCTCGATTTCAAGAAGATCAGGCGCGCTGCGCGGACGAGGGCCGGGATACCGTCGCCGGATGCCTAGAGCACTGGTCACGGACCAAGCGGCCGAGAACGACCTGATCGAGATCTGGGTGTACACCTACCGCACTTGGGGCGAGGCCCAAGCCGAGAAGTACCTCGATCTCCTCGAATCCGCAGTGAGCGCCTTAGGGCGCGACCCGACCTCCGGCCGATCACGGGACACGATCCGGGCGGGGTACTGGTCAAAGTCGGTCGAGCACCACGTCGTGTTCTACACGTTCAACCAGACCGAGGTCCGCATTCGTCGCGTCCTGCACGAAGCGATGGATTTCGTCGCACACATCTCGGAATAGCTCCGAGATCACCGAGCTTCCGATATCCGCTCGACAGATCACAGCCCCAGCCGCGCCAGCACATCGCTCAGCACCGACCGCACCAGCGCCTCATCACCGAACGGCTTGTTGTAGCTCAACTTGATCTGCGTGCCGTCGAGCGTCTCGCGGACAGAAACCTCCAGCGTGTTCAGCGAGCTGTACCGCGGCGGCCGCCCAGCCACATCACCGCCGTACTCGGTCACCTCCGACGACACGATCGTGTAGCCGCGGCTACGCATGACCTCCTCGGCCGCCATCAGCACCGAGGGCGGACGCACATCGCCCAGGTCCGCCGTCAGCGTCGGCCGGCCATAGCTGGCGACGATCCCGCTCCGACCCTGGGCCTGCTGGCTGGTCTTGCAACCAGACAGCCCGCCAACCAGGCCCAGAGCCCCCACCATCAGCGCCGCCGCCGCGGCCATCCGTACGCCAGCCTTCGTTGCCACAGACCGTCCTCCTGACCCCGAAAGAGGGTCGCCCGGGTCGCTTCGTCCGAGAAAAGCCCCGGCGAGTCACGCTCCCGGGGCGGGGTCAGCGTAGCCGGAACCGGCCCCACCCTCCATCCGCCCCCGCAGGCGTGATCGCCGCCTTAGTGCCCCGGCAACGCCATTCCGCCCCCGGCTTGATTGATCGCCGCGGCCGCCCTTTACTTGGGGCCCGACCGGCAACGCCCGGCCGGTCTGTTCATTGTCCTGATTCTGTCCATGGCCCGGAGCGTGCGCTCCCGGCCCGTGCGAGGTACCCATGGCGATCCGAGTGAAGGCCCGCAGCGGCGAGTCCGTCGAGCAGATGATGCGTCGCTTCAAGAAGCTCTGCGAGAAGGAAGGGCTCACCAAGGACATCAAGCGGAAGGAGTTCTTCGAGAAGCCTTCCGAGCGTCGCCGCCGCGCTGCCCGCAAGAGCGTCGCCCGCCGCGTCCGCCCCGAGCGGGGCTGATCCCGGCCGAGGCCGCCGCCACCGTGCGCCGCGGCCGATCGCGCTGTTGACCGACCACCGAGCGGATCCGACCTTCGGATCCGCTTTTTCATGCGCCGATCCGGCCGCGAACCAGCGTCGAGCCCGCCGAGCGAGAGAGGCGGGAGAGGTTTGTACCTGCTATATTTGGGCCCTCTCGGGGCGGCGCGGCGTTTCATTCGGTCTGCAACACCCCGGAGGACGGGGCGTCGTGCGCGACACCCCGCCGCGAATCTCTACAGATAGAACCCGGAGCCACCGTGATGTCGACCACGTCCGCTGTCATGGCAGCCGTTCTCGCCGAGAGCCTGCCCCCGTTGTACTGGCTTGCCCCCGCCGGGGGCATCACCGCCCTCGTCGTCGCGAAGGTCATCAGCGGCACCGTCATGAAGCGGTCCGAGGGTGACGCCGAGATGGTGCGGATCGCCCAGGCGGTCCGCGAGGGCGCCATGGCCTACCTCAAGCGGCAGTACAAGGTCGTCGCCGGCGTCTTCGTCGCGCTCGTCGCCTTCCTCGCGATCCTCTCGTTCCTCAACCTGCAGCCGGCGCTCTCGATGATCGGCGTGCCGGTCGCCGGTCTGCTCTCGGGCCTCTGCGGCTGGTTCGGCATGCGGATGGCGACCAACGCCTCGGCCCGCACGGCCTTCGCCGCCAAGCAGTCGCTCAACGAAGGACTCACCGTCGCGTTCCGCTCGGGCGCGGTCATGGGCCTCAACGTCGTCGGCTTCGCGCTGCTCGACGCCTCGATCTGGTTCTTCATCCTCAACACCTTCGGCGAGAAGATCGGCCTGACCGGCGACATCCGCGAGATGTCGACGATCATGCTCTCCTTCGGCATGGGCGCCTCGACGCAGGCCCTCTTCGCCCGCGTCGGCGGCGGTATCTACACCAAGGCCGCCGACGTCGGCGCCGACCTCGTCGGCAAGGTCGAGGCCGGCATCCCCGAAGACGACGCCCGCAACCCCGCGACCATCGCTGACAACGTCGGCGACAACGTCGGCGATGTCGCCGGCATGGGCGCCGACTTGTACGAGTCCTACTACGGCTCGATCCTCGCCACGATCGCGCTGGGCGCGGCCGCGGCGTTCACGATTCCCGGCATCGGCGAAGGCCCCGCACTCAAGCTCGCCTTCGCGCTCGCGGCGGCGCCCCTCGCACTCGCGGGCCTAGGCATCTTCTGCTCCATCGCGGGCATCTTCACCGTGCGGGCCAAGGAAGGCGCGAACTTCGCGCAGCTCCTCAAGGGCCTGCACACCGGCGTGTGGGCCGCTTCCGCCCTGATCATCGTCGCGACCCTCGGCGTGCTCTACGCGATCCTCGGCGGCGAAGGCGTCGCGGGCAACCTGGGCATGACCGGCACCAGCTGGTTGAAGCTCAGCCTCGCGATCGGCGTCGGCCTCCTCGCCGGCAACGTGATCGCCCACGCCACCGAGTACTACACCAGCTACGAGCACCCGCCGACCAAGCGCATCGCCGAGCAGGCCCTCACCGGCCCGGCGACCGTCATCATCGCGGGTATCGCCGAGGGCATGAAGTCCACCTGGGCTTCGCTCCTCACCGTCGTCATCGCCATCATCGCGGCCTTCACCCTCGCGGGCGGCAGCGAGAACTTCCTGATGGGCCTCTACGGCGTCGGCATCGCCGCGGTCGGCATGCTCTCGACCCTGGGCATCACCCTCGCGACCGATGCGTACGGCCCGATCGCCGACAACGCCGGCGGCAACGCCGAGATGACCGGCCAGCCCCCCGAGGTTCGCCGCCGTACCGACATGCTCGACTCGCTGGGCAACACCACCGCGGCGACGGGCAAGGGCTTCGCGATCGGCTCGGCCGCGCTCACCGCGCTCGCCCTGTTCGCGGCGTACGTCCAGGTCGTTCAGGTCCAGATCACCACGCAGTCGCAGACCTTCGTCCGCAACGCCGGGGTGACCGCCGCGGCCGGGCCCTACGCGGTCTACGAAGGCCACGGCAAGTTCGCCATCGTCGAGCCCGGCACGGGCGGCGCGGCCGACTATGTCGACGGCGGCATGATCGTCGACCACGTGCAGCTCATGGGCACGCACTTCCACGAGACCGTCAAGGCCGGTCAGATCTTCAACGTGCAGCCGCTCCAGCGTCTGGGTATCGACACCGATGAGGCCCCGCGGATCCCGACCTCGCGCCGCTTCTTCCTCACCGCCGAGGTGATGCACCAGGACGGCGACCACAGCCACGGTCACGACTACGAGATCGAGGTCATCAGCTCCCGCAACGGCACGCTGGGCGATGTGCTCACGTTCTACGACGTCACGCTCACCAACCCGCGCGTCCTCGGCGGACTCTTCATCGGCGTGCTGCTCGCCTTCCTCTTCTGTGCTCTC
This sequence comes from Planctomycetaceae bacterium, assembly GCA_040255445.1. Taxonomy (GTDB): domain Bacteria; phylum Planctomycetota; class Phycisphaerae; order Phycisphaerales; family UBA1924; genus JBDZUZ01. Next base: position 20,759 of record JBDZUZ010000036.1, read on the forward strand.
ACCATGAACGCCGTGGGCCGCGCGGCCTACGCGATGATGCGTGAGTGCCGCCGCCAGTTCGGCATCATGCGTGCGGGCTTCCGCAAGCAGGGCATGAGCGAAGACCAGATCGCCGACCCCGAGCACTGGCCCAAGCAGATCACGGTCGACGGCAAGCAGTACCCCGACTACGCCAACTGCGTCGCCATCTCGACGGCGGGCGCTCAGCGGGAGATGGTGCTCCCCTCGATCCTCGCGATCGTGGTGCCCGTCGCGGTCGGTCTGGTGCTGTCGGTGCCGGGCGTCATGGGCCTGCTCGCGGGCGGCCTGATCTCGGGCTTCGCGGTCGCGGTCTTCATGGCCAACGCCGGCGGCGCCTGGGACAACGCCAAGAAGCTGCTCGAGTCCTACGGCCGCATCACGGCCAACGATTACGTGAACAACGCCGAGATCCGCAACAAGATCCCGGCGAATGTCCGCGATCCGATCATGGCCCGCGCCGAGGAACTGGTCCGCACCGGCCGCGGCGATGCGTACGTCTACGGCAAGGGCTCGGACGATCACAAGGCGACCGTCGTGGGCGATACCGTGGGTGACCCGTTCAAGGACACCTCGGGCCCCGCGCTCAACATCCTCATCAAGCTGATCTCGATCGTGTCGGTGGTCTTCGCCGGCCTGGTCGTGAAGTTCGGCCCGATCGTGGGTTCGTGGATCGGCTTGAACTGATCGGCATCACTGCTTGAATCGCGAAGGGCCCGGCCGCTGTGCCGGGCCCTTTTTCGTTGGCGAACCGGTCGGTGGGAATTCGCCGATCCAAAAGCAAGACGGCCGGATCCCTCTTCAGAGATCCGGCCGCCGTGTTTCCACAATGGGCTGCGCTGCGCAGCTCCGTCGAGCATGCGTTTTAGACGCGCAGCCCCTTGATACAGTCAGACTTCATCACTGGATCACCTCCTTCTGCAAGAGCCTCCCCGATCGAACGCCGCTGCATCAGAAGCGTTGCGCCGGGCTCTCACCCCGAGGGACCGTCGCCCCTCGGCTCATCGCCCGAGTCGGTCACCGGCAGTGCCAGGCTCCGGCTCGGTCGTCGCCGTTCGCGGGTTCGGGCTGGGGTCGTCTTACCGACCCGGCCCCCGATCGCTCGCGGCGATAGTTCAGTATCGGTTTTCCCTACGCGGCGTCAATCAGAAAAGTTCCGGCGTCGCAGCACGGTTTTTGTCGCCCCGCAACCGACAGGTGACCCACACGGGGCATGCGGCAAACAACGCTGCGGACTCTCGGACCACGCCAGCGCAATCAGCCCTCGAATTCCTTGAACTCGCCCTTGGCGGTCTGCTCGTCGAGGTACTTCTGGAAGTCCCCCATCTTGTAGCTCAGATAGATGAACGCGTGCTGCAGCGTGAGCCACTCGATGTCGGTCTTGTCCTCATCGAGGTCCTTGCGCAGCCGGTTGAGTTCCGCGAGCATCGTCTCTGCCTTCATCGCTGTCTCCATGCCGCGGCGGGGCCGCGTTGAATCTGGGGTTCGCTCAACCTTACGCCGCGGGCGCAAGGCGGCGGCTCTTGATGGCGCCAAGGCCCTTCGCCGCGGCGAAGACCGCGCAGAGCACGATCACCACGCTCGGGCCCGGCGGCAGATTCGCCTCGAAGCTCAGCACGATCCCGCCCAGCAGGCCGACCGTGACGAACGCGAGGCTCAGCCCGATTACTCGCCCGATCCGGTCGCTGATCTGCAGCGCGGCCGCGCCGGGGAGCACCAGCAGCGCCGTTGCGAGGACCACGCCGACGAGCTTCATCGCCGTGACTGTCGCCACCGCGAGCAGCGCCATCATCAAGAGCCGCATCGCGCCCACCCGCACGCCGAACGCACGGGCCGAGGGCTCATCGAATGCCCAGAAGACGAGCGGCCTTCGCCACCACCACGCGGCCAGCAGCGAGACCGCCGCGATCGCCCACGCCGCGGCCGCCTGCGTCCACTCGCTCTCGAAGATCGAGCCGAAGAGGAACGATTCCCAGGCGATCCCCGTCCGCGCCCGATGCAGCAGCACCGCGCCCAGCGCCATCGACCCCACCAGCACGATGCCGATCGCGGTGTCCGCCTGCGTCTTGCCCTTCGCCGACATCCAGCCCACGCCGATCGCGGCGAAGAGACAGAACCCGGTCACCACGAGGAACTGCCACAGCCCGCCCGCGGGCGCGGCGGCGCTGAGCGTCGCGGTCAGGCCCAAGATCGCCGCGATCCCCACACCGCCGAACGCCGCGTGGCTGATCCCCTGCCCGATGAAGGCGAGGCGCTTGAGCACCACGACGACGCTGAGCATGGCGCACAGCAGTGCGATGGCCAGGCCGGCGACCAGGCCGGGGAGGTAGAGCTCGCGCTCGATCGGGCTGGTGAGGTAGATCCAGGTGTTCACGCACGGCCCCCACTTCCCCCACTCTCACCGCCACCGCCGCCTTGGTCATTGGCCTTGCCGCGGACCGTGAGCGAGACAGGACCGGCCGGCGCGTGCGTGTGACTATGCGATGGATCGGTGCACTCCGCCGCGGCGTGTGCATCGATGTGCACATCGCCGAAGATGCCCGCGACATCGTGCCGGAAGACTTCGGCGAGGACCTGCGGCGTGAGCCCCTCGGGCGCGGTGTGGGAATGGAGTGTGCGCGAGAGGCACGCCACGCGGTCGCAGCCGGATGCGATGGCGCGGAGATCGTGGCTCACGATCAGCATCGTCAAACCGAACGACTCGTGCAGCCCTTTGAGCAGGTCGGCGAATCGGCGCTGGCCCGCGACATCGACACCGACCATCGGCTCATCGAGCAGCAGCATCCGCGGCCGGATCGAGAGCGCCCGCGCGATCATGACCCGCTGGAGCTGGCCGCCGGAGAGTTGCCCGATGGGCCGGTCGGCGAGGTCTGCGATGCCGACGGCGTCCATCGCTTCCGCGGCGTGCCGCTGCTCATCCGCAGTGAGCCGCGCGAGGCCGCGCTTCTCGACGCCCGCGGCCATCTCGATCACCTGCCGCACGCTGAGCGGGAAGCGGAGCTCGGCCTCGATCCGCTGGGGCACATAGCCGATCAGGCCGCGCTGCCGCGCTTCCCGCGGCGGCAGGCCGAAGACGGTGAGCTCGCCGCGTTGCAGGGGGAGCAGGCCGAGGGTGAGCTTGAGCAGCGTGGACTTGCCGCCGCCGTTTGGGCCGAGCACGCCCAGCCGCTCGCCCTGAGCGACATCGAGCGTGATATTCGAGAGCGCTTCGCGTTTGCCGTCGTACGAATAGGTCACGCCGCGGAATGACACCGCGGGCTGGCCGTTCGTCGTCGGATTGCCGCGTTCACCGCCGCTGACCATCCGTGTCCTGTCCGTTCCTGTGCGTGCGTCCTGAGACCCGATCGAGCCGCCTGATTCAGTCCGGCTGGTTCCCTGCCGAGTCAGCGGCCCGTCGGCGCTTTGTCTCGCGCCAGCGCATCGAGGTTGGCCCGCATCATCCTGAACCAGTCGCCATCGCCGAGCGGGTCCAGCGTACCGATCTCGACGCCCGCGAGGCGGGCGATGCGCTGGGCCATCGCCGGGTTGTACTGGGGCTCGACGTAGATGATGGAGACACCCTGCTGGCGGATCGCCTCGACTACCTTGGAGATCTCGCCGGGTGTGGGCTCGGCGCCCTCGAAACTGCGGATCGCGGTGGCGACCGTGAAGCCGTACCGCTCGGCGATGCGGCCGAAGGCGTTGTGGTGCGTGACGATCGACTTGCCCTTCACCGAGCCGAGCCGGTCGCGGTACGCGAGATCCACCTCGCGGATCTGCTCGAGCAGCGTCCGCTGAGCATCGCGGAGGCGCTCGGCCGCCGCGGCGTCCCAGGCGTTCTTCTCGCGGAGCGAGGCCTCGATCGCGGCCGCCACCTGCGGGATCAGTTTTTCGACCAAGGCGGGGTCGAGCCAGAGGTGCTGATCGACGAGGCCGTGGTCGTGGCCTTCGTGGTTGTCATGGGCGTGGTCATCGTGGTCGTGTGCGTGATCGTGATCGTGCGCGTGGTCGTGGTCCGGGTGGTCACACGCGCCCTCGCCGGTGACGCCTGCCGCGGCGGCGAACTCGACGACCTTGCGGCTCTCACGCGGCCGGCGCTCGAGCTCCTGCGCGAGCTTGGGCTCGAGGTTGAGACCGACATACACGACGAGATCCGCCCGTGCCACCGTCGAGAGATCGCCGGGGGTGAGCTCGTACGAGTGCTCGGAGCGGCCGGGCGGGACGAGCATGGTGATCTTCGACCCGGCGGGCGCGAGGGGCTCGACCAGGCCTTTCAGCGGCGGGACGGAGACCACGATGTTCAGCGGCGTCGCCGGCGCCGGCCGCGCGATCTCACGCGGCTGCGCGTGCGCCACCGCCGCGGTCAGCACCACCGCCGCCGCGGCCACGATCGACCGCCATCCGCCCACCCGCGCCGTCCCTACACCGTCGCCCGCGATCGAAGCACCCATGAGCCGATCTCCACCCCGGCGTGGTCGGCCGGGCTTATTGAGAATGGATCCTCAATAAGGATGATAGCCGGCCGCGGAAGGGTCGCGACCCCTCCGCGACCCCACCACCCCCACCACCCCCACC
>JBDZUZ010000222.1:0-4575 GCA_040255445.1 Planctomycetaceae bacterium
GCAGCAGCACGCTGTCCAGGTCGTTGGCCGCCTCGCCCACCGCGATCATCTCGACCACATCGTCATCGAAGAACCCGCTCGCCGCCAGCGGCGGGGCCAGGTTCTCGCCCCGCTTCACAGCCTCGGTCGCGTTCTCGATCGCGTGCCGCAGCAGCACGTTGGGAGCGCCCTCCCTCGCCACCTGCAGGGACTGCAGCATCGGCACACCCTGCGTGAGCATCGACCCCAGCAACTGACACGTCTGCGCCGTCGCGTACGACCGCAGCACCCGCCCCAGCAGGGGGGCCCGCAGCACCACGCGCGTCGCCTGCTCTGACACCCCCGGCCGCCGCACCAGGAACCGCGCCCCGATGATCGCCGCCACGACCGCCCCGGCCGTCACCAGCCCATAGGTCGTCACCGCATCGCTGATCCCCAGCACCAGCCGCGTGATCGCCGGCACGCCGCCGGGCATCCCCTCGAACTGCGTCCGCATCATCGGCACGAAGAACGCAAAGATCACGCCCAGCACCAGCACACCCACCGCAAGCAGCATGCTCGGATACACCAGGCTCCCCGCGACCTTGCTCTTGAGCTCGGCCTGCCCCACCACCAGCAGCCCCAGCCGCTTCAGCGCCTGCTCGAGGAACCCGCCCTTCTCCCCCGCCCGCACCATCGCCACATGCACCGGCGGAAACACATCCGGCCGTTCGCTCATCGCCGCGGCCAGGTCCTGCCCCTTCTCGACCGCATCGCCTAGATCACGGAACACCGCCGAGAGCTTCGGCTGGCTCTTGCGGTTCGCCAGCACGCGGATCGACCGCAAGAGCGGCACGCCCGCGTGCAGCAGGTCCGCCAGCTGTTCGTACGACTCGCCCAGCTTGCGCTTCGAGATCCGCGAGACGATCCGCCGCGCCTCGGCCCGTTCGGCGATCGCCACCGGGGTCAGCTGCCGCGACTCCAGCTCGATCATGACCGCCTGCTCGGTCGGCCCGGCAAGAGTGCCGTCGACCCGCTGGCCGCTCGCGTTCAGCGCTTTGTACTCAAACGTCGCCACGGTGCGGTATCGCCCTCGGGGTCGCCGTCACGGCCCGGCGCCACCCCTCAAACATACAGCAACCGCGGCCGCCCGTCCCGCCCCGCCATCGCGCCGAGACACTCCCGCCTCCCGACTTCAGGGGGCCGCCAGCCTTGCCGGCCGGTCTCAACTCACTTGGCCCGCAGCAGCTCATCGATCCGGCGGTTCATCTCGACATCATCGGGCTTGATCCGCGATTCGAACCGCGCCACCAGCTTCCCCTCGCGGTCGATCAGGTATTTGGTGAAGTTCCAGGTTGGCTCGCCGCCCGCGGGCGCGGGCACCGCCGCCATCGCCTTGAAGAGCGCGTGGGCATTCTCACCACGCACCGAGACTTTCTCGAACATCGGGAAGGTCACCCCGAACCGCTCGGAGCAGAACGCGGCGATCTCCTTGTTCGAGCCGGGCTCCTGGCCACCAAAGTCATTCGCGGGGAAGCCCAGGATCACCAGGCCCTCACCCTTCCTCGCCTGGTACAAAGCCTCGAGCCCCTTGTACTGCGGGGTAAACCTGCACTTGCTCGCAACGTTCACGATCAGCACCACCTGGCCGCGGTAGTCGGCCAGGTTCTTGGTCTGGCCGTCGATGGTCTTGACCTCCCCCTTGAGCACCATCGGATCGACCGGCTCGGCCGGGGCCGAAGGAACAGCCGGCGGGGCCACCGGATCCGGCTGCGCAACGACCATCGCGCCCGCGCAGATCACCGCCGCGCCGCCAACGACCGCCGCCATCCGCATCCACTTCGCCGTCAGGTTCATCGGTCGCTCCTTATCTCCGCGGCCTGCACGCCGCGTGCCCGCTTGCGCGGCATTCGTTCGTTCGAGCCGCGGCCCCATCCGGTTTCGATCCGGCCCGGCCCCGCATCCATCCCCCCGCCGCCGGACTATACAGTCGTCCGTGCTCACCCTCCGCCGCACCGTCCGCTTCTCGATCAATCCCCCGGGCGTCACACCCGGTGTCGAGGACCCGCCCTCGCCCAACGGCTTCGCCGCCAACCCCGCCATGCGCGGCCTGGGCCGCCACTACGAGATCGATGTCGAGTGCCGGGGCGAGGCCGACCCCACCACCGGCTACCTCGTCGATATCAAAACCATCGACCACGCCGTCCGCACCGCCGCGCTCCCGATCATCAAGGCCGCCTGCGCCGACCGACCCCAGACCGACCCCGCCGCGCTGATCGGATCGATCCGAGACGCCGTCGCGCCGCTCCTGCCCGCGCCCATCGAGCGAATCCGCTGGCGCCTCAGCCCGTACTATGCCGTGGAGATGGCGACCACCCATCCAGACCGTGTCCTGCTCCGCCAGAAGTTCGACTTCGCCGCGGCCCACCGTCTGCACATCCCCAGCCTCTCCGAAGCCGACAACCGCAAGCTCTTCGGCAAGTGCAACAACCCCGCCGGGCACGGCCACAACTACCAGATCGAGCCCGTCGTCGCGCTCCCCGCGTCATCGCGCTTCACCCTCGCCGACCTCGAGCGGCTCACCGAATCCGCCGTGATCGACCGCTTCGATCACAAGCACCTCAACTGCGACACCGAGGAGTTCGCGCAGGGAACCGGCCTCAACCCGTCGGTCGAGAACATGGCCCGCATCTTCTTCGGCCTGCTCTCCGCCGCGATCACCGCCCAGTTCGGGAGCGAAGCCGCCCTGGTCTCGATGACGGTGTGGGAGACGGATCGGACCTGCGCCACCTACCCGGCCTGATGCCGGCCCGCGGCGCACACCCAGCCTTTATCGGGCCCCACCGATCAAGCCCCCTTTCCCCTCGGCGCATCCCCGCCCGCCGCTACACTGTTCCCTGACCCGCCGCGTTCGCGGCGACGCACCTACCGACCCACAGGACCCGCCATGGCGATCGGATCGCTCCTCCTCCAGAGGAAGCTCATCAGCCAGGATCAACTCGACGAGGCCGTTGCCGAGCAGCGGTCCAGCGGTGAACGTCTCGACCGCGTTCTCGTCCGCATGGGCTTCGTCGACAAGGCCCAGGTCCTCCAGGCCGTCGGCGACCAGTTCCACATGCCCGTGGTCGAGCTCGATGAGCTCTCCGTCGACCCCGCCGTGCTCCAGACCCTCCCGGCGAAACTGGTCTACAAGCAGCGCTGCATCCCGATCTCCCGCGAGAACGGCACGCTCACCGTCGCCACCAGCGACCCCTACGAGATCTCCGTCCTCGATGAGCTCCGCCTTCTGACCGGCTGCTCGATCGAACTCGTCCTCGCTGATGAAGAAGAGCTCCACAAGTTCATCCGCGCCCACTACGGCGTCGGCGGCGACACGCTCGACGCCATGGCCGCCGAGATGCCCGGCGCTGCGGCTTCCGATATCGAGGCCAAGCCCTCCGATGAAGTCGAGCAGGCCCAGGAAGCCAGCGTCATCAAGCTGGTCAACGACATCCTCTCCGAAGCGATCAACGAGCGGGCCACCGATATCCACGTCGAGCCCTACGAGCACGAGCTCATCGTCCGCTACCGCATCGACGGCGTGCTCCTCCGCGCCAACCTCCCACCCACCATCAACCGCTTCGGCGCGGCCATCATCAGCCGCCTCAAGATCATGGCGAGCCTCAACATCGCCGAGAAGCGCCGGCCGCAGGACGGCCGCATCACCTTCCGCCACCGCTCGCCGGCACAGGGCATCCAGGAGTTCGACCTCCGCGTCAGTGTGATCCCCATGCTCTTCGGCGAGGGCGTCGTCCTCCGCGTCCTCTCCAAGACCGCGGTGCTCATGTCCCTCGACGATCTGGGCATGCCCAAGACGGTGCTCTCCCGCTGGGACCGCCTCATCAACCGCCCCCACGGCATCCTCCTCGTCACCGGCCCCACCGGCTCGGGCAAGTCGACCACGCTCTACGCCTCTCTCAACCGCATCGTCTCCGAAGAGGTCAAGGTCATCACCATCGAGGACCCGGTCGAGTACCACGTCACCGGTGTCAACCAGATCCCTGTCAACCACAAAGTTGGGATGGACTTTGCCTCGGGCCTCCGCGCTGTTCTCCGCCACGACCCCGACGTCGTCATGATCGGCGAAATCCGCGACCGCGAAACCGCCGAGACCGCCATCCAGGCCTCGCTCACCGGCCACCTCGTCTTCTCCACCCTCCACACCAACGACTCGGCCGGCGCGATGACCCGCCTGCTCGACATGGGCGTTGAACCATTCCTGGTCTCCTCCTCGGTCGAGGGTGTGCTCGCCCAGCGCCTGGTCCGCCGCGTCTGCAGCGCCTGCGCCGCCAACCACACGCCCGATGAGCTCCCCGACGGCTTCCACCTCCCCGAGGGCGTCCAACTCAAGAAGGGCGAGGGCTGCCGCAACTGCCGAAACACCGGCTTCCGCGGCCGCGTCGGTGTCTACGAGCTCCTCACCGTCTCCGAAGCGATCCGGCACCTGGTCATGGAACGCGCCGCCTCGCCCGAGATCGTCCGCCGCGCCACCAAGGACAACGACCTCACCCTCCTGCTCGACGACGGCTTCGAGAAAGCCCGCCGCGGCCTGACCACCATCGAAGAAGTCCTCGCCTC
>JBDZUZ010000037.1:0-25260 GCA_040255445.1 Planctomycetaceae bacterium
GCTTGCCCTGCGCAATTCCGACGAAGCCACGGCCCGCGCCCGCCTGGCCAGCCTTCGCTTCTTCGGCCGCCGCTGACTCATCCGGCGCTGCCCCCTCCGCGCGCGGCTCATCCTCCGGCTGCATCATCGCAATCGCCGCCATCGGCAGCCACTGCAGCGGCGAAGCCACCGGCATCATCACACCCGCCAGCGCAGCTCGCTGCGCCGATGGTGCGCTGCGAGTGTCGCCCGCCGCCGACCCGACCGTCGTCCGCTCCGGGATCGAGTTGTCCAGCAGCCGCGCCCACACCCGCAGCTCATCGCCGCTGATCGACCGACCCGCCTGCGTGATCCGCACATCGCCCACCAGCGTCGCCACATACGGCGTCTCAACCGCCGCGGCCCGCTCCACCGCCGCGGCCGATGCCGCCGCCGGCGCAGCAGGCGCGGGCGTCCCGGGCGCCGGCGCTGCCGGCGCTGCCGTCATCGGCGCACCATCCGCCCGCCCCGGCGCATCGTCCTTCCCCGCCCCCGCCGCCCCGCTCGCCTTCCCGCGCGATGGGAACACGATCGCGTACTCGCGCTCCTGCACCGTCAGCAGTTCAATCCGCTCCTGGATCTCGTTGAACAAGAGCTTCACGCCGCGGCCTTTAAAATGCACGCGGTCCGACACGATCTCCAGCGCATCGTCCGTGGTGATCTCGCCCAGCGTCGCATCGAAGCGCAGCGAGTCCGTCTTCGCCGTCGCGATCGGCGGGTCGATCACCGGGTCCGGCCGCCGCCCATCCGGCGTCTGCTCGAAGAGCCGGATCACCACGTTGCCGCGGAGCGTGCCCTCCTCCGGCCGCCCCCCCGGCTCCTGCGGCAGAAACGCCCGCCCCTCATCGGCCTGGATCAGATACGTCCGCCCGTTCTTGAGAAACCCCCACGCGATCGGCTGCGTCAGCTTGTACCACCCGCCCTCGAGCGGCGTCGATGTCGTCGCCGCGATCTCGCCCGCGATCCGCGATGGGTCCTTCCGATCCGCCACCTGCATGTAGAAGTCGCTGCCGCCGCCCAGCCGACCCATCCCCGGCTGTGCCGGCAATTGCGTGATATCCGGCGGCGGCGGCGCGGCCTCATCGATCGTCGGCGTTGCCGACTTCTTCGACTGCCACACGAACCACGCGACCGTCCCCCCCGAGACCACCAGCAGCGTCGCCGCGATCAAGAGCCCCGCCGTCCGCGCACTACCCGCGCGAGTTCCAAAACGCTGTGTCCGGCCGAGCCCTGTGCGCATGGGCCGATCGTAGCTCATCCTGCCCATTCCCTCAGTTTCCGGCCCGCACCGCAGCCTGTCGGTTGCGCCCCCTCGCCCCCCTCGCCCCTGCCCGCCTCAGTCCTTCACCAGCTTCATCGCGATCAGGTCCTGCACATCCAGGATCCCCACCGGCCGCCCGTTGTCATCCACCACCGGGATCTCGTCCTGCCGGTGCTCCCGCACCATGATCACCGCATCGCGCACCATCGCCGAGCTGGGCAGCGTCCGCGGGTGCCGCGTCATGACCTCCATTACCGGCCGCGACAATTCCGCCGGATCGCGCATCACCAGCCGCCGCAGGTCGCCATCGGTAAAAATCCCGTCCAGCCGCCCCGTGGCCGGCTCGACCAGGATGATCGCCCCCGGCCGCCGCCCCGCCTGCGCTGCCCGCCGCAGCGCTTCCTCGACCGACACATCGTGCGGGATCACCGGCAGGTTCTCGCCCACCACAAACCGCAGCACCTCCGTCACCGGCCGCAACTGCCCGCCCAGCGACCCGCCCGGGTGCCGCCGCGCGAAATCCTCATCCGTGAACTCCCGCCTCCTGGCCGCGGCGAGCGCGAGCGCATCCCCCAGCGCGATCGTCGCCGTCGTCGAGCTCGTCGGCGCCACGAAGTCCGGCGCCCCCGCCTCCGCCTCAACGCCCAAGGTCAGCGCGACCGTCGCCAGCCGCTCCAGGCTCGAGGGCTTCCGCCCTTCCTGCCGCGCCTTGCCCGTGATCGAGATGATCGGCAGGTTGTCCTGCCGCAGGATCGACGCCAGGTTCACCACCTCCTCGGTCTCGCCCGAGTAGGAGATGCAGATCACCGCATCGGTCGAGCGGAACCGGCCCAGGTCGCCGTGGGCCGCTTCCGATGGGTGCACCCAGTGCGACGGCACCCCCAGGGAGGCCATCGTCGCCGAGATCTTCGCCCCCACGTGCCCGGACTTGCCCAGCCCCGCGACCACCACCGAGCCGCCGGCATCGGCGCACGCCACGATGATGTCGACCGCCTTCAAAAAGTCCTCGCCCAGCCCCTCACCCAGGTTCTTCAGGCACGCGGCCTCCGCCCCCAGCACCTTCTTCGCGAACTCGAGCTCGCCCGCGGCCCGGGGGGTGGTCTGGGTCTGAGGCGTGGTGGGGGTGGTCGTCATGCGACAAGCGTAAACTCGCCGAGGCCGCGGATCATGCCCGCCCCCCCTTGCCCTTCTCGCCCGCCTCCCCGCCCTCCACGCAGGAAAGACCCCAGTGCTCACCGACGACTACAGAGTGCGGATCGACGCCTTCGAGGGGCCCCTCGACCTCCTGCTCTACCTCATCAGGAAGCACGAGGTCGATATCCACGACATCCCCGTCGCGACCATCACCGAGCAGTACATGCGCTTCCTCGAGGGGATCGAGCGGATCGATATCGATGTCGCCGGCGAGTTCCTCGTCACCGCGGCGACGCTCATGGAAATCAAGTCGCGGATGCTCGTGCCCCAGCCCGAGGGGGCCCAGCCCGAGCAGGACGACGGCGACCGCGAACCCCGCGAAGACCCGCGGGCCGAGCTCGTCCGCCAGCTCCTCGCCTACAAGAAATACCGCGATGCCGCGACCGCCCTCGAGGCCCGCGCCGACGAGTGGCGCCAGCGCTACCCCGCCGGGCACGCCGCGGCAGACAAGGCCGCGATCGAAGAAGCCCTCGAGGCCGCCGCGGCGGAGGTCGAGATCGAAGACCTCGAACTCATCGACCTCGTCGAAGCGTTCCGGGTTGTCACCGAGACGATCAACTTCGAGCGCCTCGGCGAACACCAGGTCACCTACGACGACACACCGATCGAGCTGCACGCGGAAGACATCGTCGACCGGTTGAAGCGCGAGGCGAGCGGTGGGGGTGGTGCTGCTGAAGGTGCTGCCTCACCGACCGGCGAACTGCCGTTCGTGAACCTGTTCACGGGCCGGACGCGCTCGGAGATGGTCGGTTTGTTCCTGGCGCTGTTAGAGCTCTGCCGCCGCCGCGCGGTCGCGTTCCGGCATGATGACACCGGCGCGATCCAGCTCCGCCTGCGGACTGAAGAAGAAATCGCGCAGGACAAAGCAATGGTCGGCGGCGACATCGCCCCCGCCGCGGGCGAGATGAAGACCGAAGACTGAAATGCCACGGCTCCGAGCGAAGGCTCTGCAAACCTGTGCCACCGGCTCCGAGCGAAGGCTCTGCGAAGCGAGCAGCCGTGGTTGGGCGCAGGACTTCACAGGAACCTCCGCCCCGCATCGACGACACCTCCGCCAGCCCGCGTCAGCGGGCTTGCCCGCTTGTAGGCCAGGCCTTCAGGCCTGGTCACACGGGCGACCATCATGCCCCGTCCCATCCATCGTCCCCCAGCCCGTTTCAACGGGCTTCTTGCTGCACATCCAACCGCCTCAAGGCGGCCGAGCGCCGAGAAGCCCGTTGAAAACGGGCTCAGATGCAGTAACCAACTCAACACCCACGCTGGCCCCGAACCACCGCTGAAGCGGTGGCCCACAAGCGAGCAAGCCCGGTGAACCGGGCTGAGAGAACGTGTGAGCCTGCGCAGTTCCCGTGCCACGACTGACCTGCTTTGAGGTCAGTCGTGCGGATGCGGCAACGGACATCGCATCATCGGTGCATCGGCCGGCGCGGCCGAGGAGTGCTGATGCCGCGCTCTTTCCGGTCTGCAGATGGGAATTGCTAAAGGCAGAACCACCGGAGGCGGAACCAGCGATCGCGGGTTCCTGATGGGGCGGGTTTCCCGGCCGGCCTGGCTCTCTTGTTGCAAGCGCCGCGGAATCGAGAGCATCGCCACCGAACGAATCGGCCGCGCTCGATGCGAGTTGATCGATCTGCGCGATCAGCTTCGCGCGGGATTCGCGATCGGCGGAACTGGAATTGCGGCGCGGCCGCCGCGGCGCGGGCGGATCTGGATCGTCGGGTGGTTCGTCGTGGGGCCGGTCTCCCGACTGACTGGTCTCGTTGTTCTTCTTCGCGCTGGTTTGTCGGCCGCTACCGCCAGCCGCGGCCCGCGGCCGCGGGAGGGTGCCGGTGTAGTACCCGATCATGAGCGCCACGGTGCGGCGGCGTTCGCCGGGGTTGGTGATCGCGGCGAAGCTGGCCTGGAGCGTGGCGAGGAGTTGGCGGCAGGCGTGGTCGCGGAGGTAGACGCGGATCTCCGCCGCGAGCGGGGCGATGTGGGGCTGGGCGAGGAAGGTGAAGAGGTCGATCTGCGGGCAGTTCAGGGCCGCGGCGGCGGCGGCGAGGTTGTCGTTGTGCTCAAAGAGGATGGTGTTGAGGCGGAGGAGATCGGCGCGGGGGAGGGCCGCGGCGGGGTTGGCCGCGGGTTCGGGGGCGGAGGTTGGTGAGGACTGAGGCCACATGTGGGGGGAATGTACGGTATCTTGTTCTGCGGAGCAAGCGGAAATCTGGAAAATGTTTGGCATCCACGGTGCGATGGAGTCTGTCTGCCGAAAGCTGTCCGCACTGCGAACTCCAGATACCCCCTGGGGGTATACTCCAGAATGGGACAGGCATTGAAGAACGCGCAGGGAGCACGGGTATGACACAGGATGGATGGATGATCCGATTGGGTGTCTGGACGGTGCGAATTGTTCACGCTGTCCGGACGCGGACCGCGTTGATGTCAGCGCTGTGCGCGGGGCTGCTCGCTGTCGGCGGGTGCGTGCGGACGCGGACGGTGGAGGCGCCGGGCCCGGGTCACCCCGCGTACACCGATGACACCGAGCGCTACGAGCCGCCGCGGAACATGCTCGCGGATGAGGCGAGCCCGCCCCGAGCAGCACCGAGTAATGCAGTGCCGGGCGATGCGGCGCACGGGCATCACGGTTCGCACGGGGTGGCGGTGTACCAGTGCCCGATGCACCCGGAGGTGCGTTCCGACCGGCCGGGCGCGTGCCCGAAGTGCGGCATGGCGCTGGTGAAGATCAACGAGACGCATAACCACGGAGGGGGGCGGTAATGGTGCGCACTCTTTCGAGCGCTGCGGGGTTGAGCGTGGCGCTGCTCCTTGCGGGCTGCGGCACGGTGCCGGTGGATCGACGGTTCGATCGCGTCGAGAACGCGGTGGCCGATCGCGTGCCGGGCGCGCCGGTCTGGCCGACGGATGCGGCCGCGCGGGAGGAGATCCGCGGCCGGATCGATGCGCTGCTGACAGCGCCGCTCACGGAAGAGAACGCCGTCGCCATCGCGCTGATGAACAACCGTGACCTGCGCGCGGCGTACGCCGGCGTGGGTGTGGCCGATGCCGAATTCGTGGAGGCGGGGCTCCTGGAGAATCCATCGTTCTCGGCGGGATTGGGTTTCCCGGCCACGCCGCCGAGCGGAACGGAGATCGACCTGGGGCTGACGATGCCGCTCTTGCAGGCGATCCTGCGGCCGGCGCGGCGGGAGATCGCCGCGGCGCGGCTCGATGCGGAGGTCCTGGCGGTCTCGCACGCGGTCATCGACACGGCGATGCATACCCGTCTGGCGTATCTGGATGTGCAGGCCGCGGAGAATCTCGCCGCGGTTCTGGGGGAGATCTCCGAATCCGCGGCGGTGTCCTACGAGTTTGCGCTGCGGCTGCACGAGGCGGGCAACCTGAGCGATCTGGATCTGGCCAACCGGCGCTCGCTCTACGAGACAACCCGGATCGAGCACGCGCGGGCGCTGGCGGATGTCGCCGCGAAGCGGGAGCCGCTGAATGTGCTCATGGGATTGTGGGGGCCGTCGACGGAGTGGTCGATCCCGGCGGTGCTGCCGGAGATCCCGGCGACGGAGAGCGACCTGTCGGGGCTCGAGTCCGCGGCGGTGCGGCAGCGGCTGGATCTGGCCGCGGAGGGCAAGCGGTACGAGGCGATCGCGAAGGCGGCGGGGCTGCAGCGGGACTGGCGGTACCTGGTGGCGGCGGATGTGGGCGCCGATGCATCGCTGGATGCGGAGGGGCAGTGGGTGGTGGGCCCCTCGGTGTCGGTGGAGATCCCGCTGTTTGATCAGCACCAGGGCCGGATCCAGCGGATGGATGCGGAGCTATTCGCGGCCGAAGCGCGGTTCGAGGGGCTGGCGATCCGCGTGCGTTCGGAGGTGCGGCGGCTGCGCGGCGAGATGGTGGCGGCGCGGTACGAGGCCGAGCACTGGCGCGATACGGTGGTGCCGCTGCGGGAGCGGATCAATGCGCTGACGCTGGAGCGGTACAACTTCATGCTCTCGGACACGTTCGATCTGCTCGCCGCGAAGCGCGAGAGTATCGAGGCGTACCGCGCGTACATCGAGGGTGTGCATCGGTACTGGGCGCTGCGGGCGGAGTTGACCGCGGCGGTGGGCGGGCGGCTGCCGGGTGGTGGCGGGGCTGGGATGGAAGATGGGATGGAGGATGCGGCGCAGAAGCCCGGGGACATGGATGTGCGGTCGGATGCGCACGACGGGGCGCACAGTGAGCACGGGACGGCGGACGATCAAACGGCTCCGGCGGCGCCAACAGGCGCGGCCGGGCACCAGCACGGAGGACACTAAATGCTGACGCGTCGAGGAGTACTGGCGGGTGGTCTGGCGGCGGGGGCAGCGCTCGTGGTGCGGCGGGCTCGGGCGGATGAGACGCCGCCGATCGCGCGGCCGCACGCGGGTCATGCGGGTCATGCGGGCGTGGCGGATGGCGGGCGGGTCCCGGTCATCACGCCCAACGGCTCGACGATGCCGTACCGCATCATCGACGGTGTGAAGGAGTTTCATATCGTCGCGGAGGCGATCGAGCGTGAGTTTGCCGATGGCATGCGCGTGAAGTGCTGGGGGTACAACGGCTCGACCCCGGGGCCGACGATCGAGGTAGTGCAGGGGGACCGCGTGCGGTTCTTCGTGACCAACCGGCTGAAGGAGCACACCAGCGTGCACTGGCACGGGCTGTTCATCCCCTGCGGGATGGACGGCGTGAACGGTCTAACGCAGGCGGGCATCATGCCCGGCGAGACGTGGGTGTACGAGTTCACGATCCCCGAGCAGCATGGGACGTTCATGTATCACCCGCATGCGGACGAGATGACGCAGATGGCGTTTGGGATGATGGGGTTCCTGATCGTGCACCCGCGCGATCCGGAGGTGCGGCGGGTGGACCGGGACTTCGCGCTCATGCTGCACAACTGGGCGGTGCACCCGGGGACCTATCGCCCCGACCCGTCGGTGATGGTCGATTTCAATCTGTGGACGTTCAACAGCCGCGTATTCCCGGGGACGGAGCACCTGGTGGTGCGCACGGGCGACCGCGTGCGGGTGCGGCTGGGGAATCTGAGCATGTGGAACCACCCGATCCATGTACACGGGCACGCGTGGCGGGTGACGAGCACGGACGGCGGGCAGATTCCTGAGGCGGGGCAGTGGCCGGAGACAACGGTTCTCGTGCCGGTGGGGACAACGCGGGACGTCGAATTTATCGCGGATAATCCCGGCGACTGGGCGTTGCACTGCCACATGTCGCACCACACGATGAACGCGATGGCGCACGAGATCGCGAACACCACGGGTGTTGATCAGTCGGGTCTGGAATCGCGTGTGCGGGCGCTCCTGCCCGGGTACATGGCGATGGGGCGCGATGGCATGGCGGAGATGCAGGACATGGCCCGCCACATGCCCGGCCCGAAGAACACGCTGCCGATGATGATGGGGGAGGGTCAGTTCGGGAACATCGAGATGGGCGGGATGTTCACGGTGCTGAAGGTGCGCGATGATCTATCGAGCTACGAGGATCCGGGTTGGTACCGGTTCCCAGAGGGGACGGTGGCGCGGAGGGTCTGAACGCTTGCGCGGTCGCTGCGCGATTTCGGGTGGGCTTGCCTGCTTCGTTGGGCCCCTGTTTCGTTGGGCCGTGGATTCGGTGTCTTTGAGAAAGGAGTGTGTCATGGAGAAGCAGAGCGAGCGATCTGAGGGCCGGCCGTACCTGCGGTTTGCGATGATGATCGCAACGTCGATGGTCGTCATGTTCGGGCTGATGTACCTGCACTCCTACCGGATCATCGAGCACGCGTGGTTCAGCGAGACGCGGCTGTTCATGGCGATGATCATGGGCGGCGGGATGATCGTCGTCATGCTGTTGTACATGCTGCACATGTACAAGAGCCGGATGTACAACGCGCTCGCGCTGGGCGCGGCGGTTGTGCTGCTGGCGGGCGGCGTCGCGCTGGTGCGCAGCCAGGTCACTGTCGACGATGTCGACTACATGGAGGGGATGATCCCGCACCACTCGATCGCGATCCTGACGAGCGAGCGGGCCGGGATCGAGGATGTGCGGGTGCGCAAATTGGCCGATGAGATCATCAAGGCGCAACGGCGCGAGATCAAAGAGATGAAGTGGCTGATCGCGGACATCCGCGCGAACGGGGTCGCGGCGACAGAGGCCGAGGCGGAGTCGCGGTCGGTGCCGGAGTTTTCGGCGGAGCCGTGAGGTCGTGCCGAATCGAGGGCGATCCCAGTGTTGATTGAAGGAGCGTCGCCCAACGCACGGCGGCTCGCCTCGCAAAGCCTCGGCTCGGAGCCGTGGCACAGGAGACGGAGACAGTAGAACGCAAGAGGAGAAGAGGTAGAGAGGTTGTAGAAGAGGTAGACACCGGCGAGCCGCCGGTGCCACGATGCCGCGTTCCGAACCACTCTGTCCCTCTGTCCCTCTGTCCCTTTGTCCCTGCCTACTTCAACCGCCCCACAAACTCCGCAAACCGATCCATCCCCTTATTGATCTGGTCCTCGCTGCACGCAAACGAAATCCGCACGTGATTCCCGCCGCAACCACCGAAGTCCTCGCCCGGCACGAACGCAACCAGCGCCTCTTCGAGCAGCGCTTCGCTCATCTCCATCGCGGAGTTGATCGTCTTGCCCTTCGGCGTCGTCTTGCCAAAGTACGCGGAGACATCGGGGAAGGCGTAGAAAGCGCCTGTCGGCTTGGGGCAGTTGATCGCGGGGATCTGGCCCAGGCGCATGTCGATCAGTTCGCCGCGGCGGGCGAAGGCCTCGCGCATCTTCTCGACATCCGCCGCGCACTCCTTGATCGCCGCGCGGATGGCGGGATATGTAAAGCTCGTGATGTTGGTCGTCATCTGCCCCTGCAGCGTGCCCATCGCGCTGATCAGGCTCTTGCCGAACGCGCCGCTCCCGGCGGTGTAGCCGATGCGCCAGCCGGTCATCGCGTAGGCCTTCGACAGGCCGTTGATCGTGATCGTCCGCTCGGCGACCTCGGGCACGGAGCCGATCGAAAAGTGCTTCACGCCGCCGAACACGATTTTCTCGTAGATCTCGTCGCTCAGGATCACCATGCCCGGCGCGGTGGTCTTCGCGGCCTCGGCCACGACCGCGGCGATCGCTTTGAGCTCCTCGGGGGTGTACATCGTGCCGCAGGGGTTGCTGGGGCTGTTGAGAATCAGCATCCGCGTCCGCGGCGTGATGGCCTTCCGGATCGCTTCAGCGCTGGCGCGGAACCCGTTCTCGGGCCCGGTCTGGACCTCGACCACCTTGCCGCCGGCGATCTCGACGATCGGGGCGTAGCTGACCCAGGCGGGGACGGGCAGGACAACCTCCATCGGCGCCTCGCCGGGCTTGGGCGGGTCGAGGAGGCACTGGCAGGCGACATACAGGCTGTGCTTGCCGCCGGCGGAGATGGCGATGTGGTCGGCGGTGACGCCGGGGAGGCCGTTCTCGCGGGTGAGCTTGTCGGCGATGACGGCTCGCGTCTCGGGGTCGCCCAGGGTGGGCATGTACTTGGTCTGGCCGGCCTTGAGGGCGGCGATCGCGGCGTCCTTGGCGATGGTCGGGGTATCGAAATCCGGCTCGCCCGCGGCGAAGGAGAGGACATCGACCCCCTGCTTCTGGAGGGCCTTGGCCCGGTTCATGAAGGCGACGGTGACCGACGGTTTCAAGGCCTTGACGCGGTTGGAGACGGTGAGGGCGGAGGCGACGGTCGAGGTGGAGGTCATGGTGAAAAGATAGGGGGTTGGGAGGGGTGCCGGGCCCCGCGGCGGGGGTCTGGGGCGTGAAGAGTGGGCCGGGACTGGCCTCGGAAGGGGCCGCGGGTCTGTCAAGCCCTTGTCAGTTGATCGTTTGCGGGGGTCGGTCTACCCTTCCGCTCGATTCAGACAGACCAGAAATCCTTTGGGGATCCTCACTGATGGCACTTTTGGCCGAGCATCGCGCGCAGATCGTCAACGACTTCCGCACCCACGAGGGTGACACCGGCTCGCCGGAAGTGCAGGTTGCCATGCTGACCAACCGCATCAACGCGGTGGCGGAGCACCTCAAGTCCCACAAGAAGGATTTCCACAGCCGCCGCGGGCTGCTGATGATGGTCGGCCAGCGCAACCGCATGCTGCGGTACCTGGCCCGCAACGAGCCGCAGCGCTACCAGACGCTGATCCAGCGCCTCGGCCTGCGGAAGTAAGCCAAGCTACGGCCCGGAGTCACGCACGACTCCGGGCCGTTTTTCATTCCGTTTCGTGTGCGTTCCGGTCGCTCCGAGTGAGTGGCAGTGGGCACCGGGCAGTCTCCCGCCGCGTGGTCGGCGAGCGAGCCTGCTCCGTGCCTTCTGCCTCTCAGAGCTTCGGACCGGCCGGGTGTCTTTCCAAACGCGGCGGCGATAGGTGCGGGCTTCCCCCGCACGCCCGGGGAGCAATCCCAGCAACATCGCTGTTCCGCGATACCCTCCGCCCAGGGACTTTTTCGCCCGGGCCAAGAACCGAAGGTCTATTCAAACATGGCAGAACTCCCCAATCCGAATCAGGGCCTGATCCGCGTCGAGCGCGAGATCGGCGGCCGCACGCTCACCCTCGAGACCGGCGTCATCGCGAAACTCGCGGGCGCGGCGGTGATGGCGACGTACGGCGAGAGCACCGTGCTCGCGACGGTGGTGCGTGCAGCGCCCCGAGAGGGCATCGACTTCTTCCCGCTCACCGTTGACTACCGCGAGAAGACCTCCGCCGCGGGCAAGTTCCCCGGCGGCTTCCGCAAGCGCGAAGGCGCTCCCAACGAGAAGGAAGTGCTCACGATGCGGATGATCGATCGCCCGATCCGTCCGCTCTTCCCCGATGGGTTCCTCGACGAGGTGCAGATCCAGTGCTGGGTCATGAGCCACGATCAGGAGAACGACACGGATGTGCTCGCGGGCACCGCCGCGGCCGCCGCGCTGGCAATCTCCGATGTCCCCTACGAGGGCCCGACGGCGACGGTCCGCGTCGGCCGTATCCACACGGATGATGGCCCGCAGATGGTCATCAACCCGACGGTTTCGCAGCTTGATTACTCGGATCTGGATCTGGTCGTCGCCGGCCACAAGGACGGCCTGAACATGATCGAGGTCGGCGCGGCGGAGATCACCGAGGCCGACATGATCGAGGCCCTCAAGTTCGGTGAGAAGCACATCGCCCAGGTGCTCGAGCTGATCGGCGAGCTGACCAAGAAGGCCGGCAAGCCCAAGGTCGCCGGCGAGCTGCACCTGCCCACGGCCGACATCACCGCGAAGGTGACCAAGCTGATGGAGAAGGAGCTGACCGCAGCGCGGCAGATCCCCGGCAAGGCCGAGCGGAGCGCGAAGGTCGACGAGCTGCGCAAGCAGATGCTCGACACGCACTTCCAGCCCAAGATGGACGGCAACTACAAGGAATACGCCGACAGCGTCAAGGCGCGGTCGATGGCGAAGGAAGCCTTCAAGCGGCTGGAAGAGAAGATCACCCGCCGCCTGATCGTCCAGCAGCAGAAGCGGGCCGACGGCCGCAGCGCGAAGCAGATCCGCCCGATCACCGGCGCGACGAGCGTCTTCCCGCGGACGCACGGCTCAGCGCTCTTCCAGCGCGGCGAGACCCAGTCGCTGGTGTCGTGCACGCTGGGCACCGGCAAGGACGAGCAGATCATCGACGGGCTCACCCCCGAGTACAGCAAGAAGTTCACGCTGCACTACAACTTCCCGCCCTTCTCGACCGGCGAGGCCAAACGCATCACCGGCCCGGGCCGGCGCGAGATCGGCCACGGCGCGCTCGCGGAGCGCTCGCTGCTGGCGATCCTGCCCAGCGCTGAGGAGTTCCCCTACACCATCCGCCTGGTCAGCGACATCACCGAGTCGAACGGCTCATCGTCGATGGCCTCGGTCTGCGGCGGGTGCCTCGCGCTGATGGATGCGGGTGTGCCGATCGCGGCGACGTGCGCGGGTATCTCGGTCGGCCGCTTCGCGGACGACAACGATGAGAACGAGCTGTTCGTGACCGACATCATCGGCGAAGAGGACTTCTTCGGCGACATGGACTTCAAGGTCTCGGGCACGCGCAACGGGATCACGGGCATCCAGCTCGATCTCAAGACCCGCGGCCTCAAGATCGAGCAGATCGAGCGGATCTTCGAGCAGGCCCGCGAGGGCCGGCTGAACATCATCGACACGATGGAGCAGATCATCCCGGCGCCCCGCACCGAGATCTCGCGGCTCGCGCCGCGGCTCATCTCGCTGCAGATCGATCCCGAGAAGATCGGCAAGCTCATCGGCCCGGGCGGCAAGACCATCCGCGCCCTGCAGGACAAGTACGCCGTCACGATCGATGTCGAGGACAGCGGCATCGTTCAGCTGGCCGGCAACGATGCCGACTCGATCGAGGGCGCCCGCGCCGAGATCGATGCGATGTGCGCCGAGATCAAGGTCGGCACGGTCTACACGGGCAAGGTCGTCAGCACGAAGGACTTCGGCGCGTTCATCGAGCTGGCCCCGGGCACGGACGGCATGTGCCACATCTCCGAGCTGGCTGACGGCTACGTGAAGAGCGTGCACGATGTCGTGAAGATCGGCGACACCGTGAAGGTGAAGGTGATCCTCGTCGACGACCAGGGCCGCATCAAGCTGAGCCGCAAGGCGGTGCTGATGGACGAGAACAAGGGTGAAGGTCGGGGCGAGGGCCGGGGCGAAGGCAAGCCGGCGTCCGCAAAGGCCTGATACCGCACGAGTTATGAACTCAGAGCCCGATGGTCCCTCCGGGGAACCATCGGGCTTTTTCATTTGGTTGGGCGGAGTGGAGCCGATATCGCGTTGACGGGCGTGCGGCGTTTGATAACTTAGGGGAAGTACCCGGCCGCGGGTGGGTGACGAAGTCGCCCGGCGTGGATCAACGGGACTGGGGGTTGTGTTCCCATCGCGTCCGGCAACCGTCAAGGTCGCGGCCGGCCAGATGCGTCGTGGACTCCCGGTAGGAGCGTTCCGGGGGGCGTGGTCCGGGTTGAACTCGGCCGGCTCCCAGTGCAGGGTCGGGAGCAAACCATGGCTGAGGAAGCCCGACAGGAAATCCGTGGTCTCGAGGGCGTGGTGAAGTGGTTCGATCCCAGGAAGGGATACGGCTTCATCATCGGCCCCGAGGGTCAGGACATCATGACGCACTACTCCGTGATCTCTGGGGAGGGGTTTCGGGTGCTGAAGGACGGGTCGACCGTTGTGTACGACGCCATCAAGACCGACAAGGGCTGGAAGGCGACCAAGGTCGTGCGGAGCGAGAGCGCGGAGGTGACGGTGCCTTCGCGCAAGGGATACACCCGCTCGCCGCGGCGGTAACGATCGCCTCCGGACTGTCGGTGTTGGGCGCTGGTGCATGGCGCCCGGTGTGGCGTCGGGAGTGGCCCGGGCCGCTGCGCGGGCGGATACTCTCGGCCTGTGGATGACCGCATCATCATGCTCGCGGCGGGTTTTCTCGCCGGTGTGACGCTGACGACGCTGACCGCGCGGTGGGTGGTGCGCCGATCGCTTGCGAAGGTGCGCGCTGCGGAGCGGCGGGCGCGGTCGGCCGAGCGGCTGGCCGAGGTGGGCGCGATGACCGGCGGGCTGGCGCACGAGATCAAGAATCCGCTCTCGACGATCGGGCTGAATGCGCAGCTGCTGATGGAGGGGATCGAGGATCTGCCGACGGATCGGCCGGTGGTTGCCGATGAGCGGGGACGGTTGACGCGGCGGCTGGCATCGCTGCGGCGCGAGGTCGAGCGGCTGCGGGGGATCCTGCAGGACTTTCTCGAGTTCGCGGGCGAACTGCGGCTGGACATCAAGCCGGCGGATCTGAACCAGCTCGTCGAGGAACTCATCGACTTCCTGCACCCGCAGGCGGAGCGGCAGGGGGTTCGGCTGCGGTCGGAACTTGTCGAGGGCAGCTTCGAGGCGCCGCTGGATGCGCCGCACATGAAGCAGGCGGTGCTGAACCTGATGCTCAACGCGATCCAGGCGATGGGGGATCCGAAGGATGCGGGCGGGCGGCCGCGGGAACTGATCCTGCGGACGGAGCGCGGTGTCGATGCGGAGAAGCAGGCGGTCGCGGCGCTGCATGTGATCGACACCGGGCCGGGGATTGATGCGGACACGATGCCGCGGCTGTTCAGGCCGTACTTCACGACCAAGTCAGGCGGTACGGGGCTGGGGCTGCCGACGACGCGGCGGATCGTGGAAGCGCACGGCGGGCGGATCGATGTACACACCGAGGTCGGTCGCGGGACGGACTTTGAGATTCGGATTCCGCTGCGGCGATCTTGAGTCAGGCGAAGTGTGTCACGAGCCGAGGCACTCCGCGCTGATCTGCGCGGCTGTGCGCAGCTCTGCATCGGTGGTCAGGATGTCGGGGCAGTAGCGGGCGTGGTTGTTGCGGACATCGATGTTGACGCCGCGCTGCTTGAGGCGCTCGGCGAATGCCGCGGCGTCGGTGTGCGGGACGAGGAGGAACGCGCCGCGGGCGGGGAGCCCGCGCGTGGGGACGCCGGCTTCGCGGAGGTACGCGGCAAGGCGGTCCTGCTTCGCGAGGTTGTGGTTGCGCAGCCGATCGACGCCGATCGCGAGAGTGAGTTCGAGGCCGGCGATCGCCTGATAGGCGGTGAGGATCGGGGGTGTGCTTTCGAGCCAGGCGTCGCCGCCCGCGGCGAGCTGCGGATCCTCGGTGCGGTGGTACGAGAAGGTGTCGCGCTTGGCGAACCAGCCGGTGTCGAGGGTGCGGAGCGCGGGGTCGGGGCTGTCGGTGAGGTGGCGCGGGTTGATGGCGAGCCAGCAGGCGCCGGGGCCGCCGCGGGTGTACTTGTACGAACCGCCGATGGCGAAATCGAAGCCGAGCGCATGGAAGCCGACGGGGATGACGCCGGCGGAGTGGTAGGTGTCGAGGAGGGAGAGTGCGCCGGCGCGCTTCGCGGCGGCGACGACCTGATCGAGGCTCTCGATCATCTGGCCGGTGGCGAAGACGATCTGCGAGACGATGACGAGGTCAACCGCGCCGGCGGCGTTGATCGCCGCGGCGATTGCGTCGGCGGTGTAGAGCGGGACGCCGTCGTTTGAGGCCGGCTCGACCCAGATGACCTCAGCGCGGTCGCGGTGGGCGTAGGTCTTGAGGATGAAGTCGATCGAATCGAATTCGCCGCGGGTGGCGACGATGCGGGGCTTGTCTTTGGGGATCGCGTTGATGACGGCGCGGAGGCCCTGACCCGCGCTGGTCTTGGGGACGATGCACTCGGTGCGGGCGGCGCCGATGAGATGCGCAACGCCGGCGCGGAAGCGCATGATCTGGTTGAGCCAGGGGCTCCAGGCATCGTCCATGTCGGTGTACCACGCGTCCATGGCGGCCTGGACATCGTCGGCGGTGGCGTCGAGCGGGCGGCCGAGTGAGTGGTTGGCGAGGTAGATCTCGCGGCGCTGCAGTACGCGGGAGAAGAGCGGCGCGATGTGACGGGCGATCGCGGCATCGGTGAGTTCGCCGTCGCCGAGCGCGGCCGCGGCATCGCGGATGTGCGGGCGGGCGAAGTCGGGCGCGTGGCCGCCGCGGATCCCGTTCGTCGAAGCGGCGCTGGTCTGCACTTGCGTCATCCCTCGATCTCCGTGCGGACATCCCAGAGTTCCGGGAAGAGCCGGTCATCGGTGCGTTCGCGGAGATAGGTGACACCGGATGTGCCGCCGGTGCCGCGTTTGAAACCGATCACGCGCTCGACGACCTTGACGTGGCGGTACTTCCAGAGGGCGTACTGCTCGTCGACATCGACGAGTTTCTCGGCCATTTCGTAGAAGTCCCAGTGGCCTTCGGGGTGCTCGTAGATGTGCTTGAAGACGGCGACGACGCCGGGGTGGGACTTGTGCGGCTGGGTGAAGTCACGCTCGGCGACTTCGGCGGGGACGGGCATGCCGCGGCGGGCCATGAGGCGGAGGAATTCGTCGTAGAGGCTGGGGGCTTCGAGGGCCTGCTTGAGCTCGTCGTGGATCGCGCTGCGGTGCTTGAAGAGCGCGAGCATCTTGGCTTCTTTGCGGCCGAGGAGGAACTCGACGAGGCGGTGCTGGTAGCTCTGCAGGCCGCTGGCGGGGCCGAGGACGTGGCGGAACTGGACGTATTCGCTGGGGGTCAGCGTGGCCAGGACGCTCCACTGGTTGAGGAGCTGCGTTTGGATGTGTTTCACGCGGGCGAGGATCTTGAAGCTGCTGTCGAGCTGGTCGGAGCGGACCAGGCGGATCGCTTCGCGGAGTTCGTGGATGACGAGCTTGAACCAGAGCTCGGTGGTCTGGTGCTGGACGATGAAGAGCATCTCGTCGTGGTGCGGGGGGGACGAGAGGGGCGACTGCGCATCGAGGATGCGGTCGAGCCGGAGGTAGCCGGCGTAGTCGAGCCGGTTCTCGAGGTCGGTGTGCATTCCGGCGGTGTGGGCGCCGGATCCGTGAGGTGAAGGCTCTGGCATGGGGCGGAGGTCTCCGTGCGGGCAATCAAGGATCGCCGCCCCAAGCCTACCGCCATTGAGTTGCCGGGTCAGTCGGGCCGGTCAGAAGGCTCCGGCACGGATGCAGAGCCCCGGGTGCGTGTCCATCAATCGATCGGCGGAACGGGCGAACCCACATCCGTGAGCCGGTCTGGGTCGCGGAAAGCGAGGGCGGTGTCCTCGGCCCATGTGAGCGGCCAGGTCGCGACGCGGATCTCGCCGGTGCCGGCCGTGCCGGCGACGACGTCGCTCCGGGACTTGAAGTACGCCTCGCGGCGCGATGCGGTGGTGCACCCGCCGAACGCGGCGGCCGCCGCGAGGGCGATCAGCGTCAGGGGGATCAGCGTTCGGGCGGTCGCCCGCCGGCTGGCGTGCGGAGACGGCGCAGGATTGGGAGACACGGCCTTAGTACCTTTCGCCAGGTCGGCCCGGCCTTGCTCCACGCATTCAGAACCGTCGTCATTGCGGCGGGCGGGCGTCATGCGTAACTCGCGGAAAGGGTGTGAATCCGGGCGGTGTGTGCGGTCTGTGCCGCGGGCCCGGGCTCGTGATCGGGCCTCCGGTGGTCGCCGCGGCGAGGCGGCGTGGGGAGGCGGGATGTCATACTCTTGGGACGTTCGCGGGCGGATCTGGTTCCCTGATGTGGAAGAGCCCGTCCGCCGACCGTACGACCTGTCACGCGGCGCGGTTCCGCCCGAAGAGGGGTGGTCCGCGGCAATGAGGAACCTGACCCAGATGAAGCCGGCATTCAGCACCGTCGCCTGCCCCGATTGGACGCTCGACCGCGTGGCCGCCGCCGCGGAGCGGTGGGGATTCCTGGGTGTCGAGATGCGCACCTTTGGGTTCGGCTCGACGGACTTTGCGTGCGATCCTGCGCTCACAAGCGCGGCGAAGACATCGCGGATGTTCCGCGATGCGGGCGTTGAGCCCGTTGCGCTGGCGACGTCGATCCGATACGACGATCCGATCACGCCGCCGGTGATCGGCAATGTGATCAGCGACCTCGAGCGGGACCTGCGGCAGACCAAGGGTGCGATCGACCTGGCGGTGCAGATCGAGTGTCCGTATGTGCGTGTGTTCGGCTTCGAGGCGGTCAACGACGAACGGCGCGGTGTGCTGGTGAAGCGGATCGCAGCGCGGCTGAAGGACTGCTGTGCGTACGCGCGGAACAGCGGTGTGAAGCTGCTGCTGGAGAACGGCGGATCGTTCCGGCGGGCTTCGGAGGTGTCGGAGATCCTTGATGCGGTGGACAGCCCGTTGCTGCTGGCGGCGTATTCGATCCCGGTGGCGCGTTCGGCGGGCGAGGACCCGGCGAACGGGATCAATGTGCTGGGCGACCGCGTTGTGAGCGTGAAGGTGAAAGACTTCAAGGGTCAGAAGCCGTGCGCTCTGGGCGAGGGTGATCAGCGCGTGCGTGACGACATCGATGAGATCGGCGCTGCGGGCTTTGGCGGGTGGGTGGTGTTCGAGTACGACCGGGCGTGGTTCCCGGGGTGCGAGGATGCGGATCCGGTGCTGGAGCGGTCGGCGCGGCGGATGTTCGAGTGGATCGGCGCTCAGTCGAACCGCGGCGATCGCGCAACAGCGCGGGTTTGAATCCAGGCATGCCGCGAGGGACGCCAACCGGGCCCGGCGGACAGCACGGGGCGGGACCGCCCGCGGCGACGCGTCGCGAGATGACACGGCAGATCGAGGAGTTGTGCCGCGGGCTTGGTTTCGCGGCGGTGGGGTTTGCGCCGGCGCGGCCGACGGACTTCGCTGACGAGGTGCGGTCGTGGCTCCGCGCGGGTCATCATGGGACGATGGAGTTTCTGGAGCGGGACCTGGCGGTCCGGCTCGATCCCACACGGATCCTCGAGGGCGTGAAGTGGTTCATCATGGTGGGGGACCAGTATGCGCCGCGCGGTGATACTGGTGATTCGGTGCGCGAGCGTGAGGGGCGGATCGCGCGGTACGCGCGGGGGCGCGATTACCACCAGGTGATGAAGAAGCGGCTGCACCGCATGGCGGACACCATGCGCGAGCGGTTCCCGGGCGCGGAGTTCCGGTCGTTCGTTGACACAGCGCCGGTGCTGGAGCGTGAGGTGGCTGCGCTGGCGGGGCTGGGGTGGCAGGCCAAGAACACGATGCTGATCCATCCGCGGCTGGGGAGTTATCTGCTGCTTGGTGGCGCGGCGACGACGCTGGATCTGGAACCGCCGGCGGAGCAGGCGTTGGTCGCGGATGCGTGCGGGACATGTACGCGGTGCATCGATGCGTGCCCGACACAAGCGATCAAGCCGTACAGCGTGGATGGCTCGCGGTGCGTCTCGTATCTGACGATCGAGCGGCAGGGGCCGATCGATCCGAAGTTCCACGCGGCGATGGGCGATTGGATTTACGGATGCGACATCTGCCAGGAGGTCTGCCCGCACAATTCAGCGCGGCCGGACAAGCGCGGGGAGTCGGTGCTGCCGGCGTATCAGTCCGACCGCGGCGGTTTCGACCTGCTTGAGGTGCTGGGATGGGACGCGGCGGGTCGGCGGGAGGCTTTCACATCGAGCGCGATGAAGCGGGCTCCGCTGGCGCTGATGAAGCGGAATGCGCTGATCGCGGCGGGGAACGCGCTGCGGCGGTGTGAAGATGCGGAGTTGCTGGCGCGGGTGCGGGAGATCAGCGAGGACCAGAACGAGCCGCAACTGGTCAGGCGGACGGCGGTTGATGTGCTGCGTTCGCTCGCGGGGCGCTGAGCTTTGTTGCGAGTGCGGCGATGGGGCGGGCGATCACGACGATCGCGACGCCCGCGGCGAGCCACCAGGTCTGCCGCTCGATGAACCCCAGCCAGTAGAACGGCGATGCGATCACGACGGCCGCGGCGAGGGCGGTCCAGTGCACGCGGGCGGGTGGCGCATCGGCGGACTTCCACGGCGTTGAGCAGGTCCAGATGTAGGCTGGGAAGACAAGGCCGTAGAAGGCCATGAAGCAGCGGTAGATCAACTCCATCGCATCGAGCCCGGCGTAGCCAGAGACTTTGAAACCCGCATAGCCGAGGATGATGCCCGCGGCGAACGCGGCGAAGGAGAGCCACATCGGGCGGCCGCGGGTGATCGTTGGGTCTTTGGCCCAGTGCGTGTGGAACGCGATGGTGCAGCCGAGTTGGAGCGCGATGTGGATGCAGAGCACCATCGGCAGCATCTGCGGGCCCGGCGCGATCTGGCTGGTGATCTGCTGCAGGATGGTTCCGCTGTAGCCGAAGGTCAGCAGGATCATCGAGAGGAAGAGCACGCAGAAGCCGATGCCGAAGGCGAGGCGGCCGGCGTTACGCGGGAGCGCCTGGCGGGTTTCGTGGAAGGTGAGGTCGAGGTAGGGGCAGAGTGCAAAGCCGAGCGTGCAGACCATCGCGAGGGGCAGGATCTCGTCGGGGCGCGATGCGCTCGTGATCGAATCGGGGATCGACCTGGGGCCGCCCTCGCGGAAGAGCCACCAGAGTCCGAGCGCGACGGAAGCGATGAAGGCCGCGCTGACCAGCGCGAGCATGCGTCCGCCGCCGGTGCTGGGGCGCTGCAGCAGGATGATCGGAAGGATCGCCGCGGCGGCGAGCAGCAGACCGTCGATCGACTGGCCGTTGGGGATGAGCAGCCAGGTGAGGAAGAAGGTCTGGAAGGCGGTCGTGACGAGCGAGAAGACCCAGCAGGCGAGGCGGTGTGATGCGACAAAGCGGCGCGAGTGTTCGGGGTCTCGGAGTACGAAGCCCATGGCGGCGGCGCCTAGGGCGTTGGGGATCGCGAAGGCGAGGAACGAAGCCTGGCCGTAATCGCGGATGAGGAGCACGGGCAGGAACATGCCGATGCACCAGGTCCACGACACAGCGAGGTACGCGCCCCACGCGAGGGTGCGCGGGATCGGCGGGTTCGCTGGGTTGGCTTGAGCGGGCGCCGGCTGGTCGTTCATGAAGGGTCGAGTGTACCGGCGATGCGGGAACCGGTCAGCGCTGGTTGCCGACGCGGCGGGTGTCGCCGCGTTTGGCTTTCTGGTGCACCGTGGGCGTCAGGTGGAAGGTGGCCTCGCACGAGCCGACGCGGCGTTCCTTGGCGGCGAGGCGGGCGAGCATCGAGTCCTTTTTCTTCTTCTTGCCCAGCGCTTCGGGGAGGACGGCCTGCTGCACGACGGTGAGGTCGAGCGTGAGGTTGAACTCCTTGCCGGTGGCGATGAGGGCGTGGATGTCCTCGCGGGGCGTGACCTTGTAAAGGGCCGGGCCGAAGCAGGGGCGGAGGAAGGAGTAGGAGAGGTGCTTGCAGACGATCGTGTAGTTGCCGCCGGTGATACCGAAGATGTACATGCCGCCGGCGATCTCGCTGTTGGCCAGGAGGGCGGCGCCGGCCATGGCGTTGTACCAGTTGCGGTTGAAGCGGCGGAAGGGGAGCTCGGCCGCGAAGGTCGACTCCTCGAGCTGCTTCATCCGGATGCCGGAGCGGAAGGCGTAGGGCAACCAGACGAGGGAGCAGACCCGGTGCCAGAAGTGGTTGCGGGTGCTGAGGCGGGCGATGAAGGCTTCGAGGCGGTCGGTGAAGGAGAGCCGGACCTTCTGGGCTGGCGTTGCGGGGGGCGCTTCGGTGGTCTGGGCTTCGAGCGCGGCGTCCTCGGCCGCGGAATCCGCGGCGGGCCGCCGCTTGGGCGGGGCGTCGAGTTGCTGGGTCGGTGTCGCGGTGTGTTCGGACACGGTCGGCGGCTCGCTGGCTCGTCTGGATCCCGGCCCGTCTTCAGGCCGCGGGATGAATGGTAGGGGAAGGGGCCGGGGCGGGGCCGCGGCGAGGTCGGATTTGGAGGTCCTCAGGAGGCGGGTTCGAGGTTGAACCAGCCCTTGCCGTTGGGCCTGGCCCGCTGGAGGGCCTCGCCGGGCTCGTGGTCGAGGGCCAGGAGCCAGTTGTGCTCGGCCGCGGCGGCGAGGAGCCAGTGGCGGGTGTTCATGCTGGTGTAGGGCTCGACGTCGTAGGCGAGGCTGTAGGCGGCGCCCAGGTGATTGACGGTGGGCATGACATCGGGCACGAAGACGACGGTCTGGCCGGCGGTGTCGGTGAACTTGACGGCCTGCTGGCCCCAGGTGTGACCGGGGCAGAGGAAGACCTCGACGCCGGGGACGCCGGGGAGGGGCGAGCAGCGGTCGGCGATTGGGGCCTTGGGGAGCTCTGTGCGGTCGGGGATGTGCCCGGGGGGGAAGGGGCGGGGGGAGTCGATGGTGACGACCTGGTCCTTGATGGGCTCGAGGTGGTCGGCGAAGTAGGTGCGGGTCATGACGCTGCGGTTGGCGAGGGCGTCGTCCCACTCGAGCTGCTGCGTGAAGACCTTGGCGTTGGGGAAGGTGCGTTTGACGGCGTGGTCGGGGCGGGCGCCGGCCATGCCCGAGGCGGGGCCGGTCCAGTCGGGCGATTCGCCTTGGCGGGCGAGGCGGGTAAGGCCGCCGGCGTGGTCGAAGTGGAGGTGTGAGATGACGACGGCGCCGATGTGGGCGGGGTCGATGTTGGCTTCCTGCAGGGCGTCGGTGATGGAGCGGCCGGACATGGCGAAGAGGTCGCGGCTCTTGTCGTCGAGCTTGTCGCCGGTGCCGGTTTCGATGAGGACGTGCCGGGGTTCGGTGTTCGGCGTGTCGCCTTCGCGGGTGAGCAGCAGGCAGTTGTGCTGGACGGTGATGCGGCCGCGGTCGTCGGCGGGGACGGAGCGTGACCAGACCGAGCGGGGGACGAGTCCGAACATGGAGCCGCCGTCGAGGCGGAACTCGCCGGCGCGGAGGAGTTTCCAGGTGTAGCGGGTCTGGTTGTTCTGCTGGCCGTGGCTGGGTGTCATGCTGCCGCGAGGGTAGGACCGCATCGGGTGGGTGCCCCGCCCCGGGGCGGGCGGCCGCGGAAGCCGCCGCTTTCGTACAGTGGCGGCCGCGTGATGAAGGATCGCCCTCCAGTACCGCCCGAGTCATTGTCCGTTGTGCTGCCGTGCCGCAACGAGGAGGGGAATGTGCGCCGGGTGGTTGGGGAGGTGATCGAGAGGCTGGGGCCGTGTGTGGGGTGGCTCGAGGTCGTGGTTGTGAATGACGGGAGCGGGGACGGAACGGGGGCGGTGGCTGCTGCGGTGGCGGAAGAGATGCGGTCGGAGCGGGTGCGGGTGGTGGTGGTGACACACGAGGTCAACCGTGGGTACGGAGCTGCGCTGCGGTCGGGGTTCGCCGCGGCGGCGGGTGACTGGGTGTTCTATACGGATGGGGATGGGCAGTTTGATATGGGGCAGTTGCCGGCGTTGTTCCCGCTGCTGCGCGAGTGTGACATGGTGATCGGGCGGCGGGTGCGGCGGATGGATCCGCCGCATCGACGGCTGTTCGGAGCGTGCTGGACGCTGCTGGTGGATGTGATCTTCGGGCTGCGGTATCGGGATATCGATTGCGCTTTCAAGGTGATGCCGCGGGCGTTTGTGCAGGGGGCGGGGCTGGTCTCGGACGGGGCGATGATCTCGACGGAACTGTTGGCGAGGGCGAAGCGTGCGGGGCTGAGGGTGAAGCAGGTCGGGGTTGAGCACCGGGCGCGGGTGGCGGGGCGCGCGGGGGGCGGGGATCTGTCGGTGATCCGGCGGGCGTTTGGCGAGCTGGTTGCGTTGCGGCGTGTGCTGGCGCGTGAGGATCGCGAGCCAGCGCGGGCGGGGAAACAGGGAGTGGATGCGTGATCCGTGAAGTCGCGAAAGGTGGTTGGTGGAAAGCGCTGCTGATCGCGGCGGTCGCGACGGTGTTGTTCATTCCGGCGACGCGGGGTGAGTTCACGGGGTGGGACGACACGGCGTATGTGATCAACAACGCGCTGGTGCGCGATGCGGGTGGGCTGGGGAGGATCTGGCTGAGTGATCAGTCGGAGCAGTACTACCCGCTCACCTTCAGCGCGTACTGGCTGCAGTTTCGGCTGTGGGGGGAGAACCCGGCGGGGTATCTGTGGGTGAGTGTGCTGCTGCACGGGTTGAACGCGGCGCTGGTGTTCATCGTGTCGCGGCGGCTGTTCGGCGATGTTGTGAGCGCGGCGGTTGCGTTGCTGTTCGCGGTGCATCCGATGCAGGCGATGAGCGTTGGGTGGATCGCGGAGCAGAAGAACCTTCTGAGCACGGGGTTCGTGTTGCTGGCGGTGCTGGCGTGGATGGCGCGGTTGCGGGAGGGCGTGTCGCACGCGCAGCGGTGGCGGTTGTACGCGGCGGCGGTGGTGTGCTTTGGGCTCGCGCTCTTGAGCAAGACGCAGGTGCTGGGGCTGCCGATCGCGCTCGCGCTCATCGACTGGCGGGTTCAGGGTCGGGGGCTGGGGCGGGTGTGTGCTGCGGTTGCGCCGCTGCTGGTGCTTTCGGCGGGGGCGGCGGCGCTGACGATCGTGTTCGAAGAGCGGTTCCTTGATCCGGCGGTGTCGGGGTACATGCCGGGGTTTTTGGAGCGGTTGCGGATCGCGGGGGCGAGCCCGTGGTGCTACGCGGCGAAGTTGATCGCGCCGGTGGGGTTGTCGCCCGTGTACGAGTTGTGGGGTGTGGGGACGGGTTCTGTGGTGGGGCGGGTGTTGTGGTGGTTGCCGCTGATTGGGACGGTATTGGTGGCGGCGGCGGTGTTCGTGCCGCGGCTGCCGGGGCGGGTTGCGATTGGGCTGGGGTTGTTCGGCGTGGTGCTGGCGCCGACGAGCGGTGTGGTGGCGTACGCGAATCTCGCGGCGTCGCCGGTGTCGGATCACTTCGTGTATCTGGCGAGTGTGGGGTTGTGGTGGGCGGTTGTGGCGGGCGTGGAGGCGTGGTTGCCGCGGTCAGCGCAGCGGCCGGCGTTGGTCGGCGCCGGGCTGGCTGTGGTGGCGTACGCGACAGCGCTGGTCGCGTATCTGCCGACGTTCTCCAGCGGTGAACGGATGTGGGGCCGGGCGGTTGAGATTGCGCCGGGGAACTACACAGCGCGGGTGGGGCTGGCGGAAGCGTTGCGGGCGGATGGGAAATTTGAGGAGGCGCGGCGGAATCTGGATCGCGCGATTGAGATTCGGCCGGAGTGGCCGGATGGGTATCTGTTCCGGGCGATGCTGGAGCTTGATCGCGGGAATCCGAACGCGGCGGTGGCGGCGGTGGAGCGCGTGCTGGCGTTGAGTTCGGAGCAGCGCGATGCGCGGGTGTTGCTGGGGAGGGCGTTGATCGCCGCGGGGCGTGCGCCGGAGGCGGTGGCGCCGCTGCGGCGCGCGGTGGAGGAGATGCCGACAGACATCGCGGTACGGATGCAACTGGCGGAATTGCATCTGGGATTGCTGGAGCGGGCGGAGGCGGCGGCGGAGTTCGCGGCGGTGGTGG
>JBDZUZ010000038.1:0-25184 GCA_040255445.1 Planctomycetaceae bacterium
CGTTCTCGTTGTCGCCGCCCTGCGAATCGGGCGCATCGGTGTAGGCGGTGAAGGTGGAGACCTCGGTGATGAAGGCCTGGGGCGTGACGCCGTAGAGGTTCACGGCGGGGACCACGACCGGATCGCTCAGATTGGCGAGGCGGTTGACCGGGCTGCGGTTGCCCGAGGCATCGACGAGGTTCATGTCGAGGCGGCGGCCGTCGTGCCACGGGCCGAAGAGCTGCTGATCGGCGGGCGCGTTGCGTTCCTGATCGATCGTCTGATCGAAGCCTTCCTGGAGCAGGAGGGTGAAGGGCTGGGGACGGCGGCCGCTCTGCGCGGAGGCGTAGAAGTTGGCGGCCATGAAGCCGGAGACATAGGTCGCCAGCTCGGGGCCCTGGTAGCCGTAGAAGAGCGTGCGGGTGCGGGGCTCGCCGCCGGCGGTGTTCCAGACGCCCTGCTCGCTGGAGAAGGGCGCCAGCGCGAGGGCGTAGCCCTTGAAAATCGTGTTGACACCCAGCGTGCCGCCCTGGAGCAGGAACGCGGGGTCGACGCGGAGTTCGCCGACCGAAAGGCGGTCGGGATCGACGCCGCGGGCCGTGCGGAAGCTGCGGGCGCCGCTGACGGTGGTCAGCAGCTGGCGGACATCGGTCTCGAAAAGGAGGTAGTTGGCATCGTCGATCACGCCGTTCTCGTCGGCATCGCGGACGCGCTCGTAGGCCAGTTCGCGGTTGTCGCGGAGCGGCGAGTAGCGGAGCGTGCCGGGCGGTGGCGAGACCACGGTGTTGTCGCGGCCGCCGACGGTGACCTCGAGGTTTGAGACGAGGGAGGGGTTGTTGTAGACACGGCGCTCGAGCAGCTCGGCGGTGTCATCGAGCCCGAAGACGCCGGAGACCTTGTAGTTGTTGTTGTCGTAGTCGTAGCGGACACCGGCGTCCTGCAGCGCGACCCGCTCGTAGTACCGCGCACGCTCCAATGCCCCGTTGCCCGAGCCGAAGTCCCACGAAGAGGGCTGCAGGCCGCTCTCGGTGGCGAACTGCTGCAGGCCGGCGGCGCCGGCGTAGAGCGTGCCATCGGCCGCGGCCCGCGGCGGGATTGCGCCCTTGGCCTGGGCCATGCGGAGCGCATCGTACCCGAAGCGGCCGGCGCGGAAGGCGTTGGCGTGGGTGGCGTCGAGGTAGTACGAGGCCTGATTCGGGCGGCCGACATCCTCGGGATCGATCAGCTCGATGCCGTCGAGAGCGCCGGGGTTGCCGTTGACGGCGTACAAGTCGTAGAAGTCGCTGGAGGTCAGCACGCGGCGGAGATCAATATCACCGGCGTTGACCCCCGCGGGCGCCACGGCGGTCGGCGCTGCGCGGAAGTCGGTCGCGGTGTTGACATTGATCATCGACGAGAGGTCGACGATGCGGGCGGCGAAGAAGTAGCGGTACTTCCCATCGGCCTCGATCAGCGTGCGGATCGCGTTGAGATCGCGGGCATCGACCATCTCGAACCAGCGGGCATCGGCCATGCCGTCGCCGTCGGTGTCGGCCCACATGTTGCCGATGAAGCCGGGGTTGCTGGGCGGGAGGTTGAGCTGCGGATCGCGGATGGGGCGGAAGGCCCGGACCTGGCGGCTGTCGGCGTGGGCGGGGATGTTGGGATCAAAGGAAGCGCCGTAGTCGAGCGTGGTGGTCGGCGTGCCGTTTCCGCCGGGCGTCCAGAGGCGGAGCTGCGAGCTCATACGCCCGGCCTGCGTGCCGGGCTGTGCGGCGAAGTTGTTGCGGAGGTTGACCAGGTTCACGAAGCGGCCGTCGGGCGCGATGTTCGTGATGTGCGGCCAATCCTTCTTGTCGAGGTACGGGCGCTCGAAGTCGGTCGCTCCGTTGCCCTGAAAGTCGATGTAGGCCGGACGGGTCGATGCCAGCCAGGGCGCGCTGGGCGGCACCTGCAGCCCGTTCCAGGCGTTGGGGGGCTGGCTGAACATCCGGGGGTTCACACCGCCGGCGGGGAAGAACGCCAGACGCGGGTCGGTCGTGTTGGAACGGACGCGCCAGTCGGTGAAGGGGTAGTCGGAGGCGTCGCGTGTGAGCGCGATCGCGCCGCTGAGCGGTTCGCGTCCGTCGAAGGTCACCGAGAGGACATTGTCGGAGACGATGCCGTTGATCCAGTCGGCCATCTGACGGGGCACATCATCGAGCCGTTCGCGCTTGGCGACGGCGACCTGTGTCCGCGCATCCTGCCGGCCGATGGTCGCGTAGACGATCGCGATCACCGCAAGGAGCGCGAGCGTTCCGATCACGAGCACGAGGAAGGAGCCCCGGCGCGTCTGCCGCCAGCCGAGAGCGCCGCCGGAGACTCTCCGGAGCACGCTCGCCGCGCCGTCGCCGACCTTCACAAAGAACTCACGAGGGCTCTTCATTGCAAACCTCCAAGCCGTTCACCGCGCCCTGTTCACCGCATCTGGTGTGCGGGTGTCCCGCGGGCGCGTTCTGTCCGCGATCGCTCCGGGTTCTGCGCCCGGGCCGACCGCTCGTTGTCCCCCACCGTGCCTTGATTCCCGGGCCGGGGCCATTCCGCCCGGGGCCCTCTTACACCGGACGCTTCGCAGCGCCGGACGCCGCTCAGCGTTTGTTGGCCTGCGGCGTGTTGAAGATGTACTGGAACGTCTGCTCGATCGACGGGTCCACCGGATCCGACAGGGTGATCGTGACGCGGATCATCGTGGGCCAGGCCCAGGGCATGACCGACTCGGCGGCGTCGTCGGTACTGGGGCCCGCAGTGCCGCGGTCGGGATTGAACGTCGGATCGGCGTACCCGAAGTAGCTGGTCAGAGTCGCCTGATCGATCACGGGCCGCTCGCCGTAGATCAGCCGCTGCGAGACCCGGTGGCGGGCGACCTGGCCGGCGATGGTGCGGAAGGGGATCTCGAGGAAGAGATCGGAGTTGTCGCGGTCGACCGCGGGGTAGAACTGCACGACGGGGTCGTCGGTGTTCGGGTTCACCACGCCGTCGCCGTTGGTGTCGCCATACCGGGGCAGGCCGAGCCAGACGATCTCGCCGTTGTCGTATACCTGGCCGAAGCTGTACTCGACGATGAACTCGCTGCAACGGGGCAGGAAGTTGGCCG
Source organism: Planctomycetaceae bacterium (assembly GCA_040255445.1). Classification (GTDB taxonomy): domain Bacteria; phylum Planctomycetota; class Phycisphaerae; order Phycisphaerales; family UBA1924; genus JBDZUZ01. The sequence continues at coordinate 3,092 of JBDZUZ010000038.1, forward strand.
TCGTGAGCATGAGCTTGTCCGCGCGGCTCGCCGCGGGCTTCAGCGCGTTCTGGTTCGAGGCCGAGAGCGCGGCGACGAGATCGACCGCCTCGGGCTCGTAGCGCATCCGCGTCCCGATCGGGTCGGGGTTGCTGGGCGCGAACCCCGGGAAGGGGAAGAACTGCGACTCGGCCGGGAACGCATCGCTCATCCAGAGGTGCATGCGGTCCAGGTCGTTGGTCTCGCCGGCTCGCGAGGTCGAGTCGGGGACGATGCCGAACTGGCCCTTGGGCTTGGGCAGCACGGTGAGCGCCCCGGGCGTGACCCGCCGCGGTGGATCTTCGGACGCGACGACCCAGTTGCGGATCTCTTCGAGGTCGGTGGTCGCGATATCGATGAGCCCGGAAGCGATGAGCGGGCGGGCGCGCGGCGATTCGGGCCGCAGATAGTCCGCCGGGTCCATCGTGACGGGGAATGTGCGGTTGATCGCACGGAAGATGGATGCGGCCGCGGGCTGCAGGCCGATCTGGGCTTCCTTGTCGCCGAAGATGCGGCGGCCGGCGGCCGACTGGGGCGGCAGGCCGAAGAGCGTGCTCTTCACCTCGTCCGCCGCGGTGACGCGGGGCTGGGTGAGCAGGAGGGCGTGACGCAGCAGCGTCCACTCCGAGGCGAACTGGTTGGGGTTGCGGTTGCCGGGGGGCGGCTCGAACCCGAGGAACGCGCCGGTAGCGTTGAAGTCGTCGGGGCGGGGATCGAGATAGGGAGAGCCGGCGGTCAGGTTCTCCGGCCGGGCCTGGCCGTGGCCGTAGTAGATGCGGGCGGCATCGGCCTTGACGACGACATTGGGGTCGACGGGCTCGCGGGCGGAAGTGAACTCGCCGCGGGCGAAGAAGACGATCTCATCGACGCGGCGGCCGCGGGGCGAGAGATCTTCCGCGTGGAGCAGGACGCGGTCGGAGGGGTCGTTGACGCGGTAGAGGCCGTCGGGGCTGCCATCGACGCCGTCGACCCACTGGTTGCGGATGACCAGGAAGCCGTCGCGGGTCATGCGCTCGAAGTCGCGGCGCATCTGGTTCTCGATGAGCGCGGCGTAGGTGTTGAGCCGGCTGGCGCTGCGGCCGCCGCTGACGGTGTCGCCGACAGCGCGGAAGATCTGCGCGAGGCCGACGGCGACGAGCGCAACAGCGCCGATGGCGACGAGGGCTTCGAGCAGCGTGAAGCCGCTGCGGTGATGGGCAGGAGTCCGCCGCGTCGAGTTGTGTCCGGCCGTCGTCATGATGCCGTACCTTCCTGACCTCTCTTCATGCCCCGCGGGCGCGGGGCGTCCCACGAGTTGAATCGGTTACTGCACGTAGCCGGGGCGGATCGTGATCACCTTCACGCTGGCGGGGACCTGCGGCGTGAAGATCAGTTCGAGCGTCGCATCGCCGTTCCACTCGGCCAGGTCAGCGCGGTTGATCGGAGGTTCGATCTGCAGCGCGGCGGGCCGGCCCTGATCCTGCGGGATGATGTCGACCACCGTGCGGACGGTGCCGCTCTCGTCGACGAACTTCTGGCCCACCTGCCGCGCGAAGGGCGCGGTATCGCGGTACGGGCCGGTCTCGGGGATCTGGATCAGCCGGATCGGATCGGTGGGGCCGTCGCCGGGCTCCTCGAGAGCTTCGAACTCGAGGTACTGGATCTGCGAGTAGTTGGGGCTCTCGCCCGGCGTTCCGACGCCGTCGCCGGTCGGGCGGCCGCGGTCATCGGCGGCGACGGGGACGCGGTAGTTGGGCACATCGCCGTCGCGGCGGAACGTATCGACAAGACGCATGCCGCGGGGGATGCGGATGCCGGTGTCGATGCGGCGGACGAAGATCGCGATCTGCACCGCATCGTCGGCGAGGGAGGTCACATCCTGGATGCGGCTGTCGGCGCCGCGGTCGATGCGGCGGAGCGCGAGATCCCAGACGAAGCGCGGCTGCACAGCGCGGCCGAGCGCATCGACCGAGTTGGGGTTGGGGATCAGCCGCTGCGTGAGCGGCACCTTCAGGCCGTTGGCTTCATCGGAGGGCCCGATGATCATGGCTCCGGAGGTGGGATCAAGGCCGATGCCCGAGGTGATGCCGGCGTAGCCGTCGGACGCCTCCGGGAGTTCCCAGCGGCCGCGGTAGGACCAGTTCGAATCGGCGGTGAGTCGCTCCCAGCCGCGGCGGTTGCTGGCGTTGTCGAGGTTCGTGAAGATGCCGGGCGCCGGCGGCTCGCTCTGCTCGAAGAGCCTCTGGTTGCCACGGATCCATTCCTCGGCGGATCGCTCGACCGAGATGCCCTGCGTGGTGTCGAGCGCCTGACGCTGCTGCTGGACGACGGCGGGGAAGATCGCCGCGAGGCCGAGCAGGCCCAGGCCGAGCACCACGATGCCGATGAGGACCTCGATCAGCGAGAAGCCGCGTGCGGTCGTGTTGCAGTTCATGATGTCGTGTGTCGAGTACGCCCGGAACGTCATGGCGTCACCTCCTGCACCTGGCCGAGGTACCGCTGCAGCGTGAAGATGCGCGCGGTGCTGGCGACCGGGTTTCCGTTGTCTTCGTAGCGACCCTCGATCCACTGCCCGATACGGCGGGCGATCTCGATCTGCGCGGGTGCGCCGGTGAAAAGCGTTGCGTCGAGCTGCGGGGACTGGCCCGCGACGGGGCCGCCCTGCGGCGCCGGCTCGTAGAGCGTGCCCGTTGTGCGGTTGACGCCGCGAGCGCCGATCGAAGAGGCCATCTGCCGCTCGTCGTAGAGCGCGATCTCGGTGACCGGGCGGGCGAGCACGGTGTCGGTCGAGCGGTCGCCGAGCAAATCGCGACGCTGGTTGTCCGCGAGCGTCGGACGCTCGAGCACGCGGCGGACCCACGCGGCCTGGTCCTGCACCACCTGACCATCGAGCCGGAGCTGGTCGATGCGGTAGGTCTGGAACACGCCGCTCTGGCGGAATTCATCGGTCGCGATGGGGTCGAGGACGATCGCGGTGCGGCGATCGGAGGTCTTCATCGCGCCGGTGCGGGCCTCGAAGCGGACCATGAACGTCTGGCGGGAGGCGCCGGCGGCGCCGTTCTCGTCGTTGACGTACCAGGTTTCGGGATAGACCCACAGGCCGTTGTCGCGGCCGGGCTCGAGGTCCTCGTACCAACCATTCTCGGCGCCTGAGCCGTGGATGGTGTTGGCCGGCGCGAAGCCGCGGACCGACCAGCCGCGGGGCAGGTAGAGCGGCTCGGCGACGGGGAGCGGCACGAACACATCGCGCTCGATCTCGCTGCCGACGGGGCTCATGCCGTCCATCACCTGATCGCGGATGGTGCCGACCTGGACAGCGGGGACGATGCGGATGCGGCCGTCGGCCTCGGCGAAAAAGACCGCAGCGCCGTCGCCGGACTCGGTGCGGATCGCGGCGTCGCGCCCGGTGGCGATCGCGGCGCGGAGCTGGCCGTCGGCCAGGGCACGCTCGGAGGAGTACAGGATCGAGCGGAACGCCGGGACAGCGAGCACGATCAGGATCGTGATGATCGCGATGACCACGAGGAGTTCGGTGATCGTGAAGGCCGCGCGGCGGAGGATGTTGGCGGTGTTACGGCTCACTTGCCCACCTCCACGATGTTGTCACGCTCGGCCTCGGCGCGGAGCAGGAGGATGCCGGTGGGGTCGGCAGGGACGCTGCCGCCGAGCTTGCGGGCGATCTCGGCGATGGGTTCATCGCCGAAGACGCCATTGGGACCGGCGCTGACGATGGCCCATGTGGCATCGCGCAGCTGCACGTTGAGCTTCTCGATGTCGCGGTCGGGCGGGAGCTGGCCCGGGAGCACGCTCGCGCGGCGGGCGACCATCGCGGGGATGTTGAGATCATCAACGGTCTCGACGATGTAGTTGCCCGAGTTGGCGGGCTGCTCGCGGCCGGTCAGCCACTTGTAGTAGCGGACCGGGGCGCCGTTGCGGTCACGCAGTTCGGCGTTGGTGATGTCGGAGGGGTCGACGTAGAGCGTCAGGTTCTGAGCGCCCAGCTCGACAAACGGTTCGTGGACGATGCCGACGCGTGCGGTCGCGGCGACCGTTCCCTGCACCACATCCTTGGGGATGTCGAACGTGCCGTCACGCTCGGGGGCGTAGAGGCCCGGGCCCTTGACGCCATCGACGACCAGCTCGGCGTTCGCGCCGCCCGCTGGCATGTTTGCGCCGCCGGCGAGGTAGTACGCGAGCGACTGCAGGCTGTAGCGGTTGTCCTGGAGCGGGTTGTCCGCGGGCGCGGGGCCGATGGTGCCGCCCTGCATGCGGAGTGCATCCTGGTCCGCGGCGTTGGTCGTGCGGTATACCGAGAGGACGGTGCGGCCGCCGACGTTGAGCGTGCGCTGCGGGGTGGTCGCCTGGTCCTTGACCATCGGCGGTGTGAAGTTGAAGGTGTCGCGGAACTGCTCGAGGCCGGTCGCCGCCGCGCTCACGGCCTGACGCTCGGCCACGCCGCGGGCCGTCCGCGATGCAGCGCGGATGCCCAGAATCAGCAGGCCGATCAGGATGCCCACGACGAGGATCGAGACGAGCAGTTCGAGCAGCGTGAAGCCGCGGCGTCCGCCGGACGCCCTTGCGCCGTTCCGTCCCGGGTTGTGGCCGATCTTGATCATCGCAGCCTTTCCATCAGTCCTGCCCGCTGTCCTGTTCGCGGTCCTGCCCGGCGGCATCTGCATCCGGCGGGTGTTTCCTGGTCCGGCACGCGGGCGGCCGGTCGCCGCCCGCGTGCACGCACTTCCTGGTCAGATACCGCCGCCCTGCAGCGATTCGATCATCGCCACCATGGGCATGAACATCGCGACGACGATCGTGCCGACGAGGCCGCCGAGGACGACGACCATGAGCGGCTCGAGCAGCGACACGAGCGAAGCGACGGCGACGTCGACCTCTTCGTCGTAGTTGTCCGCGATCTTCATGAGCATCGCGTCGAGTTCACCGGTCTCCTCGCCGACGTCGATCATGTTGACCACGATGGCATCGCAGGTCTTGCTCTCGCGCAGCGGGCCGGCGAAGCCTTCACCCTCGCGGATGGAGTCGTGCACGCGGCCGAGCGCCTTCTCGTAGACCCAGTTGCCCGAGGTCTCCTTCGTGATCTTGATGGCCTCGAGGATCGGGACGCCCGCGGCGATCAGCGTGCCCAGTGTGCGGGTGAACCGCGCGATTGTCGTCTTGCGGACGAGCTTGCCGAAGATGGGGGTCCAGAGCAGGAGCTGGTCGGTCGCGGCGCGGCCGGGGCCGGCCTTGCGGATCAGCTTCCAGAAGATCCAGATGATGATCGGCATCGGCAGCAGGATGAAGGCGCCGGGCACGGCCTGGTCGGGCGTCGCGGTGCCGGCAACCCAGCGGCTGGTGTTGATCAGCCAGACGGTGATCGCGGGGAGCGCCACGCCGAAGTCGGTGAAGATCTCCTCGAACTTCGGGATGATGAACCACATGATCGCGGTCAGGATGAGCACCGCGATGGTGATGACCACCGCGGGGTACACCATGGCGCCCTTGATCTTGCGCTTCAGGCGCTGGCTCTTCTCCATGAACTCCGCGAGGCGCTGGAGGATGATGTCGAGCACACCGCCGACCTCGCCCGCGTTGACCATCTTCACATAGAGGTGGTCGAAGGCCTTGGGGTACTTGCTCATCGCTTCGGACAGCGACGAACCGCCCTCGACCTCTTCACAGACGCCCAGCAGGATGTTCTTCATCTTGCCCGGCTTCTGCTGGCTCTCGAGGATCTGGAGCGAGCGGAGCAGGGGCAGGCCGGCGTCCTGCAGCGTGGAGAGCTGGCGGGTGAAGGTCGTCATGACCTTCGCGCTGACGCCGCCGATGGCGATGCCGCCGCCGCCCTTCTTCTTCTTCTTGGCCGCGCCCGCGGCCTCGGCCGCGTTGGGGCCCTTCTTGACCTTCTGTTCGCGGACGGAGGTGGGGAAGTAGCCCTGCGCCTTGATGCGCTGGATCGCTTCCTCGGTGTTCCCGGCCTCGATCGTGCCCTTCTGCGGCTTGCCCGCCGCGTTCAGAGCCTCATACGCAAAGGTCGCCATCGTTCCCAGTCTCCGGGCGGCTCCGCAACGGCTCGGCCGCTCCTCAGATGTGACACTCGCCGGCGGGACCGGTCACGCGCCCGCCGCCTTCGCTTACTCCTCCGCGATCGTCTCGCGGACTACTTCGTCGATCGTCGTCTGGCCTTCGTAGATGGCCATCAGGCCGCTCTCACGCAGCGTGCGCATGCCACGCTTGCGGGCGTGATTGCGGAGCAGGGTGGTGTTGGCCTGCTTCATGATCATCTCGCGCATCTCGTCGTCCATGCCCATGATCTCGAAGAGAGCCATGCGGCCGCGGAAGCCCGAGTTGTTGCAGTTGTCGCAGCCGCGGCCCCGGTGGAACTTGCGGCCGCGGATCGAGTCGGGCGTGAGGCCCAGCTCCATCAGCTCCTCTTCCTTGGGCTCGTAGGCTTCCTTGCACTTGGGGCAGATCGTGCGCACCAGACGCTGAGCCACCACGCCCTCGATCGTCGCCGTGAGGAGGAAGGGCTCGAGGCCCAGATCGATCAGACGCACGATCGAGCTGGGGGCGTCGTTGGTGTGCAGCGTCGAGAGCACAAGGTGGCCCGTCAGCGACGCCTGGACCGCGATCTGCGCGGTCTCGAGGTCGCGGATTTCGCCGACGAGGATGATGTCGGGGTCCTGACGCAGGAAGCTGCGGAGCAGCTTGGCGAAGGTGGAGCCCGCCTCCTCGTTGACCTGGCACTGGCACAGGCCGTCGATGTCGTACTCGACGGGGTCCTCTGCCGTGAGGATCTTGGTCTCGATGTCGTTGAGCTGCGCGAGCGCGGCGTAGAGCGTGGTCGTCTTGCCCGAGCCGGTGGGGCCGGTCACCACCACGATGCCGTTGGGCTTGTTGATGAGGCGGCTGAAGGTCTCGTAGTCGTCGGGGCGCAGGCCGACACGGTCGAGGCTCAGCTCGACGTTGCCGCGGTCGAGCACACGCATCACGACGCTCTCGCCGTAGATCGTCGGGAGCACGGCGACGCGGAGATCGACCGGCTTCTGCTCGAGCGTCAGCTCGATGCGGCCGTCCTGCGGCAGACGACGCTCGGCGATGTCGAGGTTCGCCATGACCTTGATACGGCTGGTGATCGCCGGGCCCAGCTGCTTGGGCGGCGGGGTCATCTCGTAGAGAACGCCGTCGATGCGGTACCGCATCTTGAACTCGTTCTCAAACGGCTCGAAGTGGATATCGCTGGCGCGGTCCTTGATGGCCTGCAGCAGCACGAGGTTGAGCAGGCGGACGACGTTGTTGTCCTCGGCCGCGTCCTGCAGGGCGTCCAGATCGATCGACTGATCGCTCCGGCCCGACAAACCCTCGAACTTCTTGTCGACGGCGATTTTGCCGACGACCTCCTGCACCGACTCGACCTTCGAGAAGTGCTTCTTGATGAGGGCGTCGATCGCGGCGGCATCCCCCACCACCGCCTCGATGTTGTACCCCAGCAGCACGCGCAGATCGTCGACGGCACGGAAGTTGTCCGCGCTCTTCATCGCGATCTTGAGTCGACGCGCGGTCGGGTTGAACTCGATCGGGACGACCTGGTACTGGCGAACGTTCTCGGACGGGATCGCCTCGCGGGCGGCCTCGGGGATGTCGAACCCCTTGAGGGCCCTGTACTCCATGCCCGCCTGACCGGCGAGGGCCGCGGCGACATCGGCCGGCTGCACATGACCGAGCTCGATCAGGAGCTCGCCCAGCTTCACCTTGCTCGATCGCTGCTTCTGGACAGCGAGGGCTTCATGAACCTGCTCGCGGCTGACCTTGCCGAGCTTGGTCAGCACTCGTCCGATCTTGCGGCCCTTCAGTTCTGCTGGGTCGATCGCCATGTCTACCTCATGTCCTCCGACTGGCGCCAACCCTGAGTGCCGGTGTCCGAGAGTGCCGGTATTCCAGCGGCGATTCGCGCCACTCGAACCGGTCCACGCACACAGCCCATCACGGACCGCCTGCACGGACACCAAACCGCGAACGCCGCGGCTCGATCACCCGGTTCGGCCAGAATAACCGCGAGGTTGGCCCTGTCCAATCGCTTCAGACGCTAAAAACGGTTGCGACTCTTTGACTTTGATGCACGAATGCCCGAAACCGGCACCGGGGTTGGCCCCGGTTACCCGCCCGGCGGACGCGGCGGAGGGGTTCAACCCTCCGTGGCGCCCTCCTCATCGAACTCGATCCGACCGACCGTCCGCCCCATCTTGTGGAGGCGGTTGGTCAGCTCACCCGGATTTTTGCTCACGTCAATCATCTCGTCCGCCGCGATCTTGCCCGCCGAGTACAGGGCCCAGAGGTGGTCGTCCAGCAGCTGCATGCCGAACTTCTTGCCCGTCTGGATCATCGAGTCGATTCGGAAGGTCTTGCCTTCGCGGATCAGGTTCGCGATGGCCGGGGTCACCACGAGGAACTCGTAGGCGGCAACCATGCCCTTGGTGTCCACCCGGGTCAGGAGGGCCTGGCTGAGCACGCAGAGCAGCGCGGTCGAGAGCTGGACGCGGATCTGGTTCTGCTGGGTCACCGGGAAGGCGTCGACCACGCGGTCGATGGTCTTTGCGGCGCCGGTGGTGTGGAGGGTGCCGAACACCAAGTGGCCCGTCTCGGCGGCACGCACGGCGGCCTCGATCGTCTCGAGGTCGCGCATTTCGCCGACGAGGATCACGTCCGGGTCCTGACGCAGAGCGCGGCGGAGGGCCTCGGCGAAGCTGGGCACATCGTTGCCCACTTCGCGCTGGTTCACAATGGATTTCTTGTGGTAGTGGTAGTACTCGATGGGGTCTTCCATCGTGATGATGTGCTTGTCCATCCCCTGGTTGATGTAGTCGATCATCGTCGCCAGGGAGGTGGTCTTACCCGAGCCGGTCGGCCCGGTCACGAGGAAGAGGCCACGCGGGCGGCGGACCAGGTCGCGGACGACCTCGGGGAGACCGATCTGCTCGAAGGTGAGCAGCTTGTTGGGGATCTGCCGGAGCACGATCGCGAGGTCGGCACGCTGGCGGAAGACCGACACACGGAAGCGGGCCGCATCGCCGTAGGCGAAGCCGAAGTCGGTGCCGCCCTCCTCCTGAAGCTCCTGCTGGTTGCGCTCGGGCGTGATCGCCTTCATGAGCGAGACCATGTCCTCGGAGTCGAGCACCTTGGTCTGGAGGTTGCGAAGGCCGCCGTGGTGGCGGACCGTCGGCTGGCGGCCGACGGTGAGGTGAAGGTCCGAGGCGCCAAGCTTGACCACCGTGTCCAGCAGGCGGTCGATCTGCATCGTGCTCATTGAACGGCTTCCTTGATCGGCGTGGGCGGCTCATCCGCCGGCCGGGGGTGTCGGCAACTCTGCGTGCGTGCGGCGTCAGGCCGCGGCGCTCGCCTCCTCAACCTGCGTGGACCGCGCGATCTCCTCGGGAGTCGTCACGCCCTGCAGGATCTTCAGCTTCCCGTCGTTCACCAGCGCACGCATGCCGTTGGCGATGGCCGCGCGGCGGAGTTCGGAGATGGGCGCGAGCTGGAACGCCAGCTCGCGGATCCGGTTGTTCATCAGCATCATCTCGAAGATGGCCTTGCGGCCGCGGTACCCGGTCTGCACGCAGTTGGTGCAGCCGACCGGGTGCATGACCTTGCCCAGCGCCTCGTCCTTCTTGATGCCGGTCAGGTGGAGGTACTTGGGGTCGAGCTCGTGCTCCTCGGCCAATCGCTTGCACTCCTTGCAGAGCACGCGGATGAGCCGCTGGGCCATGACCGCCTGGATCGAGCTGGCCACGAGGAAGGGCTTGACGCCCATGTCGACCAGACGCGTGATCGCGCTGGGCGCATCGTTGGTGTGGAGCGTCGAGAACACGAGGTGGCCCGTGAGCGCCGCCTGGATCGCGATCTCGGCGACTTCCTTATCACGGATTTCGCCGACCAGGATGATGTTGGGCGCCTGACGCAGCATCGAACGGAGAATCGCCGGGAACGTCAGCCCGATGTGCTCGCGCACCTGGCACTGGTTGATCCCCTCGAAGTTGTACTCGACCGGGTCCTCGGCGGTGATGATCTTCTTGTCGGGGCGGTTGAGCACATCCAGCGCGGAGTACAGCGTGGTCGTCTTGCCCGAACCGGTCGGGCCCGTCACGAGGAAGATGCCGTTGGGCCGGCGGATGATGCGGTTGAAGATATCGAGGTTGTCGGGCTCGAAGCCCAGGTTCACCAGACCGATGCGCACCGAGTCGGGCCGCAGAATACGCAGCACCACGGACTCCCCGTGGTACGCCGGGCACGCCGACACACGGAAGTCGATATTGACATCATCGACACTGATCTTGATACGCCCGTCCTGCGGCGCACGCTTCTCGGCGATGTTCACGCCGGCCATCAGTTTGATGCGGCTGAGCAGGGCGTTCTGCATGCGCTTGGGCAGGTTGTCGCGCTCCATGCACACACCGTCGATGCGGTAGCGCAGGCGGACGCGGTCCTCCATCGGCTCGATGTGGATATCGCTGGCACGCATCCGCACGGCTTCGCTGAGGATGCGGTTGCACAGCTTGGCGATCGCTCCGCCCTCTTCGGCATCGCGGTCGATCGATTTGTCCATCGAGCGGTCGACGGACTTATCGACCGACTTGTCGATCGAGCGGTCGATCGACTGGGTCAGCAGCGTCTCGTTGGCCGCGAAGCTCCGCTGCGTGCCCTGCGCGGCGGCTTCGATGTACTTCTTGATCTGGGCGCGCCCCGCCAGCTTGGGCTCGACCTCGACATTGAGCCGGAACCGCAGCATGTCCTGCAGTTCCAGATCCAGCGGATCGTGCACGATCACGCTCAGCCGACCGCCCTGCTTGCTCATCGGCAGGATCAGGTGCTTCTTGATCAGGTCGTCGGGGATGAGCTTCATGTCGATCTTGTCCGCGATGCCCGCGGTGTTGAGGTCGACATACTCCATCCCGAACTGGTTCGCGAGCGCCTTGGCGACCTGGTCCTCCTTCGCGAAGCCGGCCTCGACGATCGCCTCGCCCAGCCGCTTCCCGGAGCCCTTCGCCAGCGTCACCGCCTTCTCGGCCTGCTCCTCGGTCAGCACCCCCCAGCCGACCAGAATCTCACCAAGCTTCTTCCGTGATCGTGCCATGCATCCCCCATCACCGGCCGGCCTGTCGCCGCGCCGGGTGGTTGTCTTGCCTTCAAACGCCACTCGGAGCCGGCCGCCCCGATCCACGCTGCGGATCGGACCGCCCCGGCCCCCGAACAGAACCAACCAATCTACCCGAGATCGCCCGCCGACGCGTCACGCCGACAAACGCCCCGGATTATGCTGCCCCCCCGCCGCGCTATCAATATGGTCCCGGCCGACGAATTCCGGCCGCAACAACACCGACTTCTCCCCCAACATTCATCCGACCTTCACCCCGCACAGACCCCCGAGCGCCAACACCGACATGACCACGCAAGCACCCCGCGTCCTGATCACCGCCGGACCCACGCACGAACCCATCGATGCGGTCCGCTTCATCGGCAACCGCTCCTCGGGCCGCATGGGCTCCGCCCTCGCCACCCAGGCCGCGGCCCGGGGCTGGGATGTCACGCTGCTCATGGGACCCCTCACGGTGCTCCCCACCGATTCGCGGATCCGGATTCTCCGGTTCCGAACGGCCGCCGACCTTCAGGCCCTCCTCCGGACCAACGTTCCGGAGGCCGATGTCCTGATCATGGCCGCGGCGGTCGCCGACTACCGTCCGAAGGTCGACCCCGCCTTCTTCGGGGGGAAGTTCCGCCGCAAGTCCGAGAACCTCCAGTTGGAGCTCGAGCCGACCCCCGACCTCCTCGCCGAGGTCGCCGCGACCCGCCGGCCGGACCAGCTCATGGTCGGCTTCGCCCTCGAGCCCCGCGAGGAGCTCCTCGAGTCGGCCCGCGCCAAGCTCACCCGCAAGAAGATCGACATGGTCGTCGGCAACCCCCTCGAGACCATGGACTCGGCGACCGTCGAGGCGATCGTGCTGGACGCCCACGGCCCTGAGCACCGCACGCCCTCGACCATGACCAAAGAAGACTTCGCTCCCTGGCTCTTCGAACTGATCGAAGCCCGGGCCCACGCCTTCCAGAAGAGAACCGCGTGAGCCCCGCCAATCCAGGCAAACCCGGCAAGCCCTTCCGCGGGAAGCCCGGCCGCGGCCGCGGCGATGACGCCCGCCCGGCGCGGTCCTCGCGCACGCCCCGCATCGGCGGCGGCCTCCGCCTCATTTATGAAGACGAGCACCTGCTCGTCATCGACAAGCCGCCGGGCGTGCTGTCGTCGTCCGTGCCGGGCCAGGACGCCGACAACGCCTTCGACTTCGTGAAGGAGCATGTGCGCTCCAACCGCGGCCGCCGCGGCGGGCCCGCGGCGTGGATCATCCACCGCCTCGACCGCGAGGCCTCCGGTCTGCTCGTCTTCGCCAAGAACCACGATGCGTTCACCTGGCTCAAAGAAGACCTCCGCGCCAAGCGCATCCAGCGGCTCTATACCGCGGTCGTCGAAGGCCAGATGACACCCGACACGCCCGATGGCCTGGGCGTCGTGCAGAGCTACATCGCCGACACGCGCTCGCGCGTCGTCAAGAGCTCGCAGCGCCCCACGAAGCGTGACGACGACTCGGGCGACGACGACGCCAAGCCGGCGGTGACGTACTACCACATCGCCGCCACCGGCCGCGGCAACACGCTGCTGCGTCTCAAGCTCGACACCGGCCGAAAGAACCAGATCCGCATTCATTGCAAGGATCTGAACCACCCGATCGTCGGCGACCGCCGCTACGGCGCGGTCTCCGACCCGATCGATCGCATCTGCCTGCACGCGACGGACCTGTGGTTCACGCATCCGGCGAACGGCCAGTTGCTGCACTTCCAGAGCACGCCGCCGCCGCGGTTTCTCGCGATCTGCGGCCTGGACCCCGCCCGCGGCCTGCCGCCGATTCCTGACAACTGGCAACCCGGCGGCGCGGCCGCGGCCGAAGACACGCCAACCAACCCCGAGGCTCCCGTGCGCGGGAAGCAGCAGCGCCCCGCGGCGGACACCTCGTGGGATCATGTCGCCGGGTGGTACGACCAACTTCTCGAAGAAAAGCGGTCGGACCATCACGAGCGGACGATCGTCCCGGGCGCGATGCGGCTGCTGCACCCATCGGCCGCCGACCGCATCCTCGATGTGGCGTGCGGCCAGGGGCTCTTCTGCCAGCGGCTCGCGCCGCTCGTGCATCAGGTGCATGGTGTTGATGCCGCGCCGCGGCTGATCGCCGCGGCCGAGCAGCACGTGAAGAAGTCACGCCTGCGGAATGTCCGCTTCACCGCGGGCGATGCGCGGGCGCTGAGCACGCTCGATCTGGGCAACGAGCCATTCACCAAGGCGACGTGCCTGATGGCACTCATGAACATCGACCCTCTCGCGCCGACGCTCCGCGGCATCGCCGATCGTCTCGCCCCCGGCGGCGCGCTGGTCGCGGTGATCCTGCACCCGGCCTTCCGCAGCCCGGGGCAGACTTCGTGGGGATGGGATGAGTCAGCGCAGGGTGAGCAACGTGGGCAGCAGCAGGACCGACGCGGCCGCGGCAAGCCAGGCTCGCAGCGGTCGACGCCTAACCCCCAGCAGAGCGTGAGGCAGTACCGCCGCGTCGATGGCTATCTCTCGAACGGGCAGAGCGAGATCGTGATGAACCCGGGCGAGGTCGCGGGCGGCCAGGCCCCCACCACGACCTACACATTCCATCGGCCGATCCAGAGCTACATCAAGGCGCTGGCGGAAGCTGGGTTCATGGTCGATGCGCTCGAGGAGTGGCCGAGCTCGCGCACGAGCCAGCCCGGGCCGCGGGCGGCGGAAGAGAACCGGGCGCGGCGCGAGATCCCGATGTTCCTGGCGTTTCGGGCGATCAGGAAGTGATTGCGTTGCACTGATTTGTTCGTCGAGCCATGCTCAAAGTCAGCGAGACGAAAGCCAACTTCCGACGCCTGCCGCCGCCGGACCGGCGATTCGTCCTTTGCCAGTGGCTCTTGATGATCGCGTTCTTCCTGACGGCCGCGATCCGGCCGTGGCACAAACCCATCGGCTACTCCATCGCGTTCCTGACCGCGTTCGCGGTGCTGATGACGATCAACTTCATCGCACTGGTGGCCAGCCGACGCCGATTGCGGCGGCGTGTTGAGGCGGTGCTCGGAGCGATGTGTTCGCGGTGTCTGTACCCAATCGAGAGGACTGATCGCGGCATCTGCTCCGAGTGCGGCGTCGCGTTCGAACTCAAGGCGCTTCGAGCGTATTGGCGGGAACACCGGATGCTCCTGATCCCGACCCGTTCGGCGACAACCGCATCAACGGACACACCGGCGTCGCCGGCAATCCCGCCTCCGGCCACGCCCGATCCTCCGGCCCCTCTACACGCATCCCAAGACTCGCGATGATCGGATCGCCCTCGGCGAATCGCATCTGCCGGCGCTCTTCGCCGAGCCGCGCCAACTCCGCAACCCGCATCGGCTCCAGTTCCGGCAGGCACGTGTTCGCGATGGTCATCACATCATCGCCCCAGTACCCGTACGCCTCGCCGTAATAGGTCGAGAGATCCGAAGCCAGCCGCTCGTAGTACGATGGCTCCGCGGGACGCCCATCGACGACGGTGTAGAACTCGACGATCCGGTCCGCCCGCTTCTCGAGCATCAGCCGTGTCGACCACCGCACCGACGGCTCGAACTTGCTTGGGTTGAGCGCTTCGTTCCAGTGGTCCGAGACGAACCAGCCGAAGAACCCGGATTCGGGCCGCACGTGCGTGTTGATCTGGTAGAAGGGCCCGACACGCACCACCATCGGCGGGCGCTCCTCACCCTTGAGCACCACGGGTTCGAGCAGATTGCGAAAGAACTTGTACCCGGTGTAGTTGGCGACCAGATCGCCGTTGGAGTACACACCCGTCGGCACATACCCCAGCATCCCGTTCTCACCGATCGGCCCACCATCGGAGTACCGCCGCACGATCTCCACGACGGCTTCCTCTTCGCTCATCCCCTCTTCGCGCAGATGGGCCCACGTCTCCCAGTAGATCCGACCCATGTGATGGAAATGCGAGAGCTTGTCGGTCCCGAAGTACACGCCGTACGCCTTGATCGTCGAAGACTGCCAGAAGAGCACCAGCCGGCGCGGGTCGAGCGGGAAGTGCGTGTAGGTATAGATCCAGTTCACAGTGCGATAGGCACGGATGTCATCGCCATACATCGCCTTTGCCCAGTCCGAGCGCGCGGCGAACTCGATGTTCTGCACCTCGAAGAAGGCATCGTTGAAGCGGTTGTACACCTCCGACACCAACTGCACAGGACGGTGCAGCCGCTCGAGTTCACGCGCACGATCGAGCGGATCGCTGATTTCCAGCGCCCGTTCGATCTTGCGGTTGAGTTCGGTCACCGCCTCCTCGATCGCGCGGCAGTGCACGGTGTCGAGATAACCGCCCAGATCAGCGAACGGTTTGTTCAGCGGCAGGGTGAACTGATCCGACTCGTGCGCTGTCGCTTCGGGGCTCACGAACACCGCACCAACGATCGCGCCCACGACCAACGCGCACAGTCTTGAAGCGTGCCGGCTTGCTGCACGCCGGCCTGTGCGCGAACGCCCACTGCTCGCTTGAATCCGCATGTGATCTCCCTTCCGACGCCCGTCTCCGGCGGACGCATCTCCGCTTGGTGATATGCTCCTTTCATCGGGCTGTATCGATCGGGCGGCTCGGCTGAAAGCGGTCTCATCCCGTCCCAACCGCAGCGCGACGGGCCCGACTTCGCGAAAGATCGAACCGATGAATCACTCGCGACACATCACAGCACTTTTGCGGATCCTCCTGATTTCCATTCTGGTATTTGCGGCGTCTCAATCAACAGGCTGCGGCTCGGTGTATCACCGCGCCAAGAGCGATCTGCCTCCGGAGCCGGATGCCCGCCTCGCCCTGCGTATGGATGAGGCACGCGCTGCGGCCATCGCCGCGGCGGATCGGGCCGAGGCTCTGGCCGCGGCGATGGAAGCGCCGCGCCCTCTCGATTCCTCACGCCCGCCGACGGATCAGATCGCGGCTGATCGCGCCGAGGCCGCGCTGATCGAACTGAACCGCCGGCTCCTCGCCGCGGCCGACACCCTCGGTTCACTCCCCCCGCCCGCCGAACCGGACCCTGGACAGGAGGCAGACCAGAAGGCAGGCCAGTCACCAGGCCAGGCGCCAGGTCAGACGACGGGTCAGGCGATCGAGCCCGTCACAGCGCGAGACACGGCCATGCTGACCCACGGCCGACTGGTCGCTGCCCGCGATCTGCTCGACACGACGCTCACGGCGGCCAAGGCCACCGGGCTGCGCAACTCCGAGACCCCCGCCGCCCTGCGGGCCGCGGCGGTCCGGCTCCGCGAGGCCGCGGCCCGCTGAAACGAGGCCCGCGGCGGCTATACTCCGCGCACCTGTGCGGGCGTAACTCAGTGGTAGAGTGACAGCCTTCCAAGCTGTACGTCGGGGGTTCGAATCCCCTCGCCCGCTTTGGCCATTTCGGTGCTGCCGGATTCTGGAAGGCGCCGGTCTCCAGCCCGGCGCGAGCGACCTAGGCGAACGTCCTCATGGCACAGCCGGACAAGGTCAATCTCACCGCCGCCTTCGCGACCTTCTCCGACCACTGGTCGCCCCGCATCGCCGCGGACCTGAACGGGCAGCAGGTCAAACTCGTCAAGTTCAAGGGCGCCTTCGACTGGCACCACCACGAGCACGAGGATGAGTTCTTCCTCGTCCACCGCGGCCGCTTCACCATGGAGTTCCGCGACCACGCGGTCGAGCTTCGCGAAGGCGAGTTCCTCGTGGTCCCCCGCGGCGTTGAGCATCGGCCGGTCGCGGAACAGGAGGTCGAGGTCATCCTCTTCGAACCGGCAACGACGCTGAACACCGGGAACGTGCGGAGCGAACGGACCGTCGATCGCCCAGCGAGACTGTGAGCAACGCGTGCGGAAAGTCCTGCGAGCGCTGCTGATCTTCTGCTGCATCGCCGCATCGCTCCTGGCCACGCTCTGGGGGCTGAGTCACTTCCGCATGGTCCGCCGCGAGAGCATCACGGTCACCTGGCGCGACCTGACTCCGAACTCTCCGCTGCAAACCGCCCGAGTGGCTGCGCTGGTGATCAACGCCGGCCGGTTCGAGGCATCGGTGACGGACGACTTCCTGATGTCCGCATCGCGCGAGCCAGACGCCGAACCGGTCGGCAGCACTCGCGTCCGCTGGGTGTGGGAAAGGGCCGTCCCCTTCCGCCAGCGATCGTGGGACGACCGCTGGCATGCGACCCGCTGGAACGAATGGCGGGCGGGCGACCTGGGTTGGTACACCACCACCGGCGGCGGCGCAACCAGCCGCGTGTTTGCGCTCCCACTCTGGATCCCCGCCGTTCTCGCAGCGATCCCCGGGTGCGTCTGGGCGGCGCTCGTTTTCCGCGGGCGGTATCGCGTTCGCACCGGCCGCTGTCACGCCTGCGGGCACGATCGGGCCGGTCTCCCCGTCGCGGCCGTGTGCCCGGAGTGCGGACAGGCCGCGGCAGGCGGAACGAACTCCGGCGATCCGACCGCCGAACACGCGGCCAATACTCCCGCCCCATGACCACCATCACACTCGCCGCCGGCGACCTCCGCCTCTCGATCGCGCCAGACCTCGGCGCCGGGATCGCCGACTTTTCGATCAAGGGGCCGACCGGCTTCTACTTCCCGCTCATGCGCCGCGCTGCGCCGGGAGAGACAAACGCCTCACTGCTGGCTTCCTTCTTCATGGCCCCGTGGGTCAACCGCATCAGCATCGCCGCTTTCACGTTCCGCGACAGACGCCACACCCTCCGCCCCACCACCGCCGAGGGCACAGCGCAGCACGGCGACGTCCGCCGCCGCCCGTGGCAGGTCACCGAGCGATCCGACACGCACATCTCGCTCACTTTCGACAGCCGCGGCGTGACCGACTCCAACTGGCCGTGGTCGTACAAGTGCCGCGCTGTCTACAGCCTCGACCCCTCCGGCTTCACCATTGATCTGACAGTCACCAACACCGACAGCCAGCCCTTCCCCGCCGGGTGCGGGCACCACCCGTACTTCATGCGTCGGTTGTGGGACGATCGCGACGACCTCGAGGTGCGGGCGAACGTGGCGGCCCGCTACCCGCTCAAGGACGGCTGCGCCACCGGTCCGGCCGCGGCCGATGCATTGACCGAGAAACTCCGCGCACTCGCACCGATCCCCCGCTCGCACACCGATGCGGTCTTCCGCGGTTTCGCGGGCGAGGCCGAACTCCGCTGGCCCGCGAGCGGGATCACGCTGCGGATGACGGCATCGCCGCGGCTGGGCCACCTGCTGCTGTTCGTGCCGCACGCCCCGCCCGCGGCGGGCGGCTCGCCGCTCGCTTTCATCGCCCTCGAACCGCAGTCCCAGGTCAACGATGCCCTCAACCTGAACGAGGACGCCGAACCGGGCACGGTCGTGCTCGAGCCGGGCGCTTCGCTCGAAACCCGCTGCCGCTTCGAAGTGATCCGCGAGCCGATGTAATCGCACTCACTTCCCGGCGATGTGATCAAGCGTGACACGGTTGTCTTCCGGCGGCCTGCCCTTCTCAAACCCGGTCAGGTTCTCGATCGTGGTTCGGGCGATCCCCTCGCAGGCCTCGCGCGTAAAAAACCCCTGGTGCGCGGTGATCAGCACGTTTGGGAACGTCAGCAGCCGGACGAACACATCGTCCTGGATCGCGGTCGAGGAGAGATCGCGGAAGAAGAGATCACCCTCTTCCTCGTACACATCGAGGCCCACCGAACCAAGCCGGCCCTTCTTGAGCGCGCCGATGAGCGCTTTGGTATCGATGACACCGCCGCGGCTCGTGTTGATGAGCATCGCCCCTTCACGCATCAGCCCCAGCGCCCGCTCATCGATCAGGTGGTGGGTCTTCGGGTTAAGCGGGCAGTGCAGCGTGATGATGTCCGAGCTCCGCAGCAGTTCATCGAGCTCGACATAGGTTGCCCCCAGCTTCTCGCACGCCGGGTTCCTCTCGATGTCGAACGCGAGCACACGGCAGCCGAACCCGCGGACGATCGAGCACACCACTTCGCCGATCTTCCCCGTCCCGACGATGCCCACGGTCTTGCCGTGCATGTCGAAGCCCATCAGCCCCTCGAGCGAGAAGTTCTGCTCCCGCGTGCGGTTGAAAGCGCGGTGGAACTTGCGGTTGAGCGTCATCATGAGGCCGACCGCGTGCTCACCGACCGAGTACGGCGAATACGCCGGCACCCGCAGCACGGTCATCCCCAGGTCGTACGCCGCGCGGATGTCGACGTGGTTGAACCCGGCCGACCGCAGCGCCAGCAGCTTCACGCCCATACCGGCCAGCTTCTTCAGCGTCCCCGCCGAGGCGTCATCACCAACGAACAACCCCACCGCGCCACAGCCCTCCGCGAGCCCGACCGTCCGCTCCGACAGCGCGGCCTCGAGTAGAAGCAGGTCGTGGCCAGCCTCGCCGTTGGCGGCCTCCAGGAACGGCCGCTCGAACGCCCGGCACGAGAAGATCGCGGTCCTCATGTTCAATCCCTAGGCACCGGCCCCCACCGGGACCAAACCACACCGGCCGGCGCCCGAAACCCGCCCTCCACCGATCCGAACAGTTTCGGGATGAATCGGGGCGGATTCTGGTATTCTCTGCCGCCCGCATTCGGTTCGCCGGTACACGGGTCGGGACACTCCCGGGGGGCTCGCCATGGTCGACACGTTCTTCGCGGACAACGCCCTGTGGTTCACGATCCCCGCCCTCCTCGGAACGGCGGTGTTCGCCCTGCGCCTCCTCCTGTCGGTGGTTGGCATGACCGGGGTCGAGGTGGATATCGATGTTGACCACGGCGACCCGGGCGACGCCTTCACCCTGCTTAGCTTCCAGTCGCTCGCGGCCTTCGCGATGGGCTTCGGCTGGGGCGGCCTGGGCGCACTCCGCGGCACGGGGCTCAGCTTCCTCACCAGCGTTCTCATCGGCGTCGGGGCCGGAGTCGGGATGGTCTACCTCCTGGCAATGCTCCTGCGGAGCGTCCAGAAGCTCAACGCCAGCGGCACGATCGGTGTCGATGACGCGGTCGGGTCGGAGGGAACGGTTTACGTCGGCGTGCCCGCCAACGGTGTGGGCTCGGGGCAGGTCCGCGTGGTCGTCAAGGGACGCGAGCGGATCCTCAACGCCACGACGTCGGGTGTGGAACTGCCCCGGGGCGCCCGGGTGCGGGTGATGCGGGCCCACGAGGACAACACGGTGACGGTCGCGGGCGCGTAAGAACGCCCCGGCCATGAGATTGAGGAGCCCCCGGGCCGGTCGGTCCGGGGGTGATTGCAGAGCAGGGAGGCCCCGCGCGGGGCGAGGAGTCCGGGATGGTACAGATCGAGGTCTTGAGCACAGCATGGCCCCTCGCGGCGGCGATCATCGGGCAGCAGCAGCGCCCCACGAATATGCCGGCGATCTGGCTCGGCATCGGCGTGGCCGTCCTGCTGATGCTGGCCTTCTTCTTCGTGTTCGTTGTCAAGCAGTACAAGCGCTGCCCCTCGAACCGCATCCTCGTCGTCTTCGGTAAGGTCGGCGGTCAGAAGGCGGCCAAGTGCATCCACGGCGGCGGTACGTTCGTGATCCCGCTGATCCAGGACTACGCCTTCCTGGGCCTCGAGCCGATCGTGATCGAGATCCCGCTCGAGGGCGCGCTGTCGCTCAACAACATCCGCGTCAATGTTCCCAGCACTTTCACCGTCGGCGTGTCGACCGACCCGGTGCTGATGAACAACGCCGCCGAGCGTCTGCTCTACCTGCGCACCGAGCAGATCCGCGATCAGGCCCAGGACATCATCCTCGGCCAGCTCCGCCTCGTGATCGCGACGCTCACGATCGAAGAGATCAACAAGGACCGCGAGAAGTTCATGGCCCTGATCAACGAGAACGTTGGTCAGGAAATCAACAAGATCGGCCTGGACCTGATCAACGTGAACGTCCGCGATATCACGGACGAGAGCGGCTATATCCAGGCGATCGGCAAGCGCGCTGCGGCGGAAGCGATCAACAAGGCCCGCGTCGACGTCGCCCAGCAGGAGCGTGACGGCGCCACCGGCGAGAGCATCGCCGTGCGTGAGAAGACGGTCAACGTCGCCAACGAGTCGGCCGCCGCGACCGAGGGTCAGAAGAAGGCCGAGCAGCGCAAGCGCATCGCCGTCGCCGCGCTCGAGGCCGAGGCCCTTAAGGGCGAAGCCCAGGCCAAGCGCGACCAGGAGATCGTCATCGCGCAGCGCGAGGCCGAGATCGTCGCCAGCAAGAAGCTGGCCGAACAGGAGCAGCGTCTCCGCGTCGCCGATGCCGAGGCCGTCGCCGTGACCGGCGAGAACACCGCCGCGGAGAAGATCCAGCACTCGCGGGCCCAGCTCGCAGAAATCCAGGCCGAAGCGCAGCGCCGGTCCGATGTCGCCTCCGCCAAGGCCTTGGAAGCCATCCTGATCGCCGAGCGCGAGCGCGAACTTGCCCGCCTCTCAAAGGAACAGCTCGCGCCCCAGGAAGTCGAGAAGAAGCGCATCGAGATCGCCGCCGCGGCCGAGGCCGAAAAGGTCCGCATCGCCGCCCGCGCCGATGCCGACGCCATCCTCGCGAAGTTCGAGGCAGAGGCCGCCGGTGTCCAGAAGGTCCTCGAGGCCAAGGCCGAGGGCTATCGCCAGCTCATCGAGGCCTGCGGAAGCAACCCGCAAGTCGGCCCGACCCTGCTCCTCATCGAGCAGCTCCCCCAGCTTGTCAAGGAGCAGGTCAAGGCGATCCAGAACCTCAAGATCGACAAGATCACCGTCTGGGACACCGGCGCCGGCGCCAACGGCCGCAACACCACCAGCGACTTCCTCGCCGGCCTGGTCAACTCCCTGCCCAAGCTGCACGAGCTCGCCCAGCAGGCGGGGATCGAACTGCCGCCCGCGCTGGGCAAGGTCGGCCGCACCGGCGCCGACGACACGCCCGTCACCCCCGCGAAACCCGACGCCAACGGCGAATCGCGTATCAGCAAGGCCTGAGCCCTCCGGCGCAGGCCCCGCCATCCGGAAACGAAAACG
>JBDZUZ010000039.1:0-25103 GCA_040255445.1 Planctomycetaceae bacterium
GTTCAGTGCTCGGCGGGCTGGATGGCGAGCGGTGTCCGGCTGTGCGGATTGAGCCGGGGCTGCCGGGGGCATCCCGCGCGGATCGCCACGATCCTGCGTGTTTTATCGACCCGCGCCAGGAACGGGGGATGGGCCAAAAACGACCGCCGCGTCGGGATTCCCCGACGCGGCGGATGTTTGACTCAACTCGTTCGTGCGGTCTGGGTGTTAGCGACCGTCGAGAATCAGCGGCACCAGATCGCGGTTGGCGCGGCCGAGGGCGCCCATGAGCGCGGCCGCGGCGGTGGCTTCGGAATCCGGGCCCTGAGCCACGAGCGTGTTCAGGCGCTGGACCTGGCGCTCCTCGAGCATCGCGCCGAAGCGCTTGGCCGAGTCGGTGGTGAAGCCCAGAAGGGCGACACGCAGTTCGCCTTCGGCCTTCATGGCTTCATCCATGATGGCCCGCTGGGCGCGGCTGTCGTTGAGGTGGGCCAGGATCTCGGCGAGACGCAGGCGGGTTTCTTCGCTGACCTCGGGGAGGGCCGCGGCGAGCTGAACCGTGGCATCCGCGACGCGGAGCGTGCCGTTGCCGGAGACGGCGAGGTCGCGGAGAGCATCGATCGCGCGGGTGGCGAACTCTTCGGCCTCGTCCTGGGTGATCGGACCGCCGGAGGCGGCGTCGACCAGGTCGCTGACCGTGCGGGAGAGTTCCTGCTCGCTCAGGCCGGTCTGACGAACGGTGAGCGAGGGGTTGTTCTGCAGGCGGCCGCGGAGCTCGAAGTAGCCCTGCGAGCTGGTCAGCACCAGGACGGGGGTTGCGGCGAGCTTGAGGTTGCCGCGGATCTGCTCGACCTGACCGTTGACCTGCTCGAAGTTGGGTGTGACGGTGATCAGGACATCGACGGCGGGGACCTCTGCGATCACGCCATCGACCTCGCCGACGGCGCGGGCCTGGGGCAGCACGGTGTAGCCGGCGGACTCGAGCCGGCCGCGGAGGGTCTGGTAGACCTCGGTGTCGGAGGCGACGATGGCCGCGAACTGCTCGCCCGCGCCGCGGATCGCGGAAGCGAGGGTGGGCACCACGCGATCGGAGCCGGCGAAGGCCGCGGTCGGGCCGCTGGCGGCGATCGCGAGAGCGGCCTCGTACTGCACGCGGCGGTTGGGGTAGGTCAGCGCCTGGATCATCGGCGAGCCGCCGCCGTTCTGCAGGGCGGAGCGGCCCGCGGTCTTCTCGACCGCGGCGAGCGCGCGGCGGGCGAGGGGTGTGTCACGGTCCTCGATGGCGCGGCCGAGCACCTGCTCGGAGACCTGCGGGCCCGCGGCGACGGCGTAGTACTCGGCGCTGCGGCGGGTGTCGGGGTAGGCGGGGTTCGCGTAGTTCTCGGGGGAGTCGACCTCGCGGGAGAAGTTGGAAGCAACCCAGAGGGCGAGGGCATCGTTGTTCACGCCGCCGCTGTTCTGCTGGATCTGCATCGCCCGCTCGGCGACGCGCATCGCCATCGCCTCGTGGAAGACGGGCGTACGGATCGCGGTCATCTGCAGGCCCGAGCGCGGGTCGAAGGACCAGAGGAGCTGGAACTCCTCGCCGGGGAAGCTGGTGACCTCGCTGTTCTCGCCGTAGTACCCCTCGCCCAAGGCGAGGTAGAGGGTCGCGGCATCGGAGGTTGCGCCGCCGAGGCGATCGATCGCGCGGCTGGCGGACTCGCGGACGGCCTGCGACTCGCTGTTGGCGGCGAGGTCGGCCAGGTAGGGGAGGCTGGTGCGGTACGGGATCAGGCCAAGGACGTTGACCACGATCTCCTGCTGGGAGCTGGGGAGCTTCATCGCCGCGGCCGCGAGGGGGGCGATGGCCTGGCGGCCCAGATCGACCATGACGCGGGTGACTTCGGCCTGAAGGGTGGGGTTCTTGGTGTCGAGGAGGGCCTCGAGCAGCTGGGGCATGGCGTACTCGCCGGCGGCGATGAGTCCCTGGCGGGCCATGAGGCGGCCGCGGAGGGTGCCGGTGAGCATCTCGATGTTCTTCTGGATCTGCTCGGGGTCGCGGGCCCGCTGGAGGCGGCCCTGCTCGAACATCTTGATCATCTGGCCGGCGATGGGCTCGAGGGAGCTGACGCGGAGGGCCCGCTGGGCGGTCTCTTCAAAGCGGGCAACATCGCCGGATTCGATGAGCTGGGTGAACTCGGCGGGGGTGAGGCCCCGGTTCAGGAGTTCCTGTCCCATCGCCTCGGCGAGCTGGTAGTTGGCGATGCGGACATAGTGGATGAAGTCGCCGACGAGGTCCTGGTTAGAGCGTTCGGCCTGTTCGGCGGCGCCGGCGTTCTGGGCGAGCGCGGCGGCGGGGGTGAGAGCGCCGGTTGCGGCGGCGAGGACGCCGACGACGACGGTGCGGGCGAGGGTGCTCATAAGGATGGAACGCGAGGGCTCGACCGCGGCGGGACGACGATTGGTCACGATGGACTCCTGCAGGCTGCTGTGAACGGCCGGTGGACCCGGCGGGCTGCCCGGCGGCGAGGAAACAGCGGTTTCCGGTCCGTGTCCGGGAGGGGCCCACTTTACAGAGAGGCGGGCGGGACCGTCAACCGGGCGGATGCCGCGGGTGGGTGGCCGATCCGCCCGGGGCGGGCGGGCGGTTCCCGGGGTGGGCGTCCGAAAACGCGATGTTTGCGCCGTGGAGACACGCGGACTGAATCGGATGTGCGGAGTTGCCGATCCCGTGGGCACGGAAAACGCGCCGTCCGGGGTGCGGCCTGCCCAAACACCCTTGTGTTCTTCGAGGTGAGATCCATGCCCATCGAAAAAGACGTCCTGACGACGGGCGAAGTCGCGAAGCTCTGCAATGTGGCCCCCCGGACCGTGTCGAAGTGGTTCGATTCGGGTGCTCTGAAGGGGTACCGCATCCCCGGTTCGCGTGATCGCCGGATCCCGGCGGGCGAGCTCATGAAGTTCATGCGGGCCCACGGCATTCCGCTGGAGTCCTCGGCCTCGGGTCGGACGCGGGTCCTGATCGCCGACGGCGAGAAGGAGATCTGCGAGACGCTCGAGAAGATCCTGACCGAGCAGACCAGCTACGAGGTGCGGACCGCGGCGACCGCGTTCCACGCCGGGATGGAGTGCGAGCGGTTCAAGCCGCACGTGCTCCTGCTCGACCTGCACATGGGCGACGGCGACGCCAAGATGGTCGTCGACATGGTCCGCCGCAGCGAGCAGCTCCAGTTCACCAAGATCGTGGCGATGAGCGGCAAGCTCACGGACGGCCAGGCGGCCGCGTTGCGCTCGAACGGGTTCGATGACTTCCTGAAGAAGCCGTTTCAGGTGCGGAAGGTCGTCGAGACGATTGAGGCGGCGACGAACCTGGTGCATTGAGGGGCGGGGTGATTGAATTTGAAGGGCCTCGGCGTTGTGTCGGGGCTCTTTTGTTTTTGGGGGTGGTCACGTGGTCACGTGGTCACGTGGTCACGTGGTCACGTGGTCGCGTGGTCGCGTGGACGCGTGGTCCGCTCCAGAGCCATCAGGACATGGCGGGGCTGGGGCGTGGAGTGCGCGCCGCTGATGCGGCTATGAGGGCAGCGCTCAGGGCGCAGATGCCGACGATCGACCAGAGGGTCACGACCAAGTAAGTCTGATCGTGGTCCGGGCTGGAGCGTTCATTGAAGAACGCCTTTCGGACGCTGCGATCGGAAGCGGCTTGCGGGGCGAGGGTCGGGTCGGCCGCGGTGGCGGCCTGCCACGCCTCGCTCGCCTCGGGCCAGTTCTTCATCTTTCCGGTGCGCATCACGGCGGGGAATGCGACCAGCCCTGCGAACGCGAGGCAGATCGCAACGCTGGTCCACCGCACCGACGCCTTGTGCTTCTTCAGGTTCAGCACGCCCAGCGTGATGAGGACCAGCGCGATGAAGGCGGGGATGATCACCGCCGTCATCTTGTTCGCTTCGGGCGGCGCTGAGAAGAACGCAAACCCGCCCGCCGCGAGGATCAGCGGCGCCGCCGCGAACAAAATCAGGTGTGGCTTCATGCCGGACTCTAGCGAGGGACGCTGTTCGGAGCCGGAGCACGGGCCGCGGCGATCGCCATGGGCACGGCCAGCGCGATCAGGGTGATCCAAGCACCTCCGCGCGAGGCGGATGGATTGCGCGCTCCGAGCCGTACCCGGGCCACCGGCAGACCCGGCGGGAACACCGATGACCCCGCGCCGCGGCGGGTTCGACGCCGAATCAGCCCCCGACTCGCGCGGAGGCTCCGCCCGGTGAATCCCACCCGACCCCGGCGATCGCGTATACACAGCCACCGCGCTGCCACGATAGAGTCACGGTCGCCCATGTCGCAGAACCGCCCGTCGGAGGTGATGACCTGCAATCCAACGACTCATCTCGCCGGACAGCCCCCCACAAGGACGCGAGCGATCACGGCTCTCTCGGGTCCGAGTCCGAGTTGCGGGAGCGCATCAAAGAACTCTCCTGCCTGTACGAGGTGGCAGCGACATTCGTCGAGCACCGCAACGCGCCCCGCCTCTGCTTCCAGCGCATCGCCGCGATCCTGCCAGGAGCGTGCCGTTTCGCGGGGCGAGCCGAGGCGTGCGTCACACTCGATGACATCGAGGAGACGACCCCACGCTGGGCGGAGGTACGGCATCGTTTGACGAGCGACCTGGTCGTCGCGGGGCAGCGGCGCGGCTCCGTGTCGGTCGGGTACAGGGGAGCGCGGGCGCCGGCCGCGTCCGAGGGACCGTTCCTCGCCGAAGAACGGTCGCTGCTTGATACGGTCGCACGGCAGGTCGGTGTCTTCGTCGAGAGCATCGAGGCAGAGCGGATCCGGGTGAAGATCGAAGCACAACTGCGCCACGCGGACCGACTCGCATCGATCGGACAACTCGCCGCGGGCGTGGCGCACGAACTCAACGAACCCCTCGGAAACATCCTCGGGTTCGCCCAGCTCTGCCTGAAAGCGGATCCGAATCCGCCAAGCGTGCAAGCGGACCTTCAGAAGATCGTCGAGGCGTCGCTCCACGGCCGTGACATCGTTCGCAAGCTGCTCGTGTTCTCTCGGCAGGCGCCGGCGGCCCCTCGGCCTGTCAACATGAACGCGTTAATCGACGAGGCGATGTTCCTCCTCGAAGCGGGGTGCGAGAATCCCCGTATCCGGTTCGTTCGCCGCCTCGCGCCCGGACTGCCCGAGATCCAGGCCGACCCCGTGCAGATCCGTCAGGTCGTTACGAACCTGGTGATCAACGCGATCCAGGCGACCCCCGGCGAAGGGGTCGTCACCGTGAGCACCCAGCACGCCCCCGGGGAGGTGACATTGACCATCCGGGACACGGGCACGGGCATGACGCCGGAGGTCGCACAACACGCGTTCGATCCGTTCTTCACGACCAAAGAGGTCGGCGCGGGCACCGGCCTGGGCCTGTCGGTCGTGCAGGGGATCGTCGCCGGACACGCCGGAACAGTCGACATCTCGACGCGGCCCGGCGTCGGTAGCGAGTTCCGGGTGCGCCTCCCGATCGATCCGGTCGCCGTCAAACGGGGGAACGAGGCGTTATGAGCGAGGAAACCGCCCGCATTCTCGTCGTGGATGATGCGGCCCCGACCAGAGAGATCATCGAACGCCATCTGCGCGCCCAGGGGCACGATGTGCGCACAGCGCCCAATGTCGCCGCAGCGATGTCGCTCCTGCGGAACGATCGGTTCGACCTCGTGCTCACCGACCTCCGTATGCCGGGGGCCGATGGCCTCGAGTTGGTCCGTCACATCCGTGATCACCACCGCTGGACCGGATGCATCATGCTCACCGGGTTCGCGACCGTCGGTGGCGCGGTGCTCGCCATGCGCGAAGGCGTGCAGGATTACCTCTCCAAGCCCTTCTCCGAAGCGGAGTTGCAGACCGCGGTCCGCTCCGCCCTCGCCAAGATCAAGCTGCGCCGGGACCTCGAATCCTCCGCGCCGGTCACGACCCCCGATGGGATGATCGGCCGATCGCCGGAGATGCAGCGGGTCTACCGCTTGATCGCGCGGGCCGCGGACACGACCGCTCCTGTGCTGATCACCGGCGAGAGCGGGACCGGGAAGGAGCTCGTCGCCCGCGCGATCCACTATCGCGGACCCCGCCGCGGCAGCGCGTTCCAGGCCGTGAACTGCGCCGCGATTCCCGAACCACTGCTCGAAAGCGAGCTCTTCGGGCATGTCAAGGGGGCATTCACCGGCGCCGTCAACGCACGCGACGGCTTCTTCGCGGCGGCCGATGGGGGCACCCTCTTCCTCGATGAGGTCGGCGAGCTTTCGCCGATCGCGCAGGCCAAACTCCTGCGCGTGCTGCAGGAGCAGCAGGTCCAGCCCGTCGGCGCCGATCAGCCAAGAAAGGTCGATGTACGCATCATCGCCGCGACCAACCGCGATCTGGAGCGCCGCGCCGTCGCCGGGGAGTTCCGCCAGGACCTCTTCTTCCGGCTCCACGTGCTCCCGATCGAACTACCCCCCCTCCGCGACCGCGGCGACGACGTCATCCTTCTCTTCCGCCACTTCCTGGCCGCGGCCTCGGGTGCGACCGCCGGTGTCTCGAGCCAGCCGCGCGTGAGCGAGGCGGCGATCGAGGCCATGCGGCGATACCCCTGGCCCGGCAATGTGCGCGAACTCCAGAACCTCGCCCAGCGACTGGTCATCTTGAGTGATTCGGGTGTGATCGACACCGTCGACCTTCCCGCCCCGATGCGCCATTCCGCACAACACGCCCCCCCAGGCGATGCGACGCAGAGCCTCCGCGAAGTCGAGATCGAACACATCCGCAGGGTGCTCGCGAGCGTCGATGGCAACAAGACCAAAGCCGCGGCCATTCTCGGTATCGACAGGAAGTCCCTGCGCGAGAAGCTCAAGGCCGCGCCGCACCGCGATAGCGCCACCGGAGGGCCCGCCCAGCAGCCGGGGTGATTCGCCCCGGCGGGGCGAATCTCCTCACCACCGGTCCGGGCCGGACCGCGAATACAGCCCATCCGGGCACACGTTGTGCTGGCATGCGACTTGCACTCGGTGTCGTGTCCCTCGTCTGAAAGGAGACCGACCGCCGATGTCACGCTCTTGCACCGCAACCCCGCCCCCCGTCGCCGACAACACCGCAGCGACGGCGGCAGCGTCCCCGCCAGCTCCGGAAACGCCGCGGCCATTGTTCCAGCGCGTGCAGATGCAGATGGATCTCGCCGCCGACGCCATGAGCATTCCTGTCGGGGTACGCCGGATTCTCGCCCGCCCGATGTGCGAGATCAGCGTCACGTTCCCCGTGCGGATGGACGACGGTCGGCTCGAGACCTTCACCGGATACCGCGTGCAGCACAACAACGCCCTGGGACCGTTCAAGGGGGGAATCCGCTACCACCCGGATGTGAGCCTCGATGAAGTCCGCGCGCTCGCGGCGTGGATGACACTCAAATGCGCTTTGGTGGACATCCCGTTCGGCGGCGCGAAGGGCGGTGTCGAGGTAGATCCCGCGATACTCAGTGAGTCCGAACGCGAACGCCTCACACGCCGGTTCGTGTACGCACTCGGCGCGAACATCGGTCCGAACTACGATGTCCCCGCGCCCGATGTGAACACCGATGCGCGGACGATGGCATGGATCGTCGATACCTACGCCGCCACGCTCGCCCCCCACGAACGCCACCACGCGCTCGCTGTCGTGACCGGCAAACCGGTAAGCTCCGGCGGATCCGTCGGCCGGGAGAAGGCCACCGGACAGGGCGTCGTTGATCTCATCGAGATGTGGTCGAAGGAACGCGGGCTCAACCTCGAGGGCCTCCGATTCACGGTCCAGGGGTTCGGGAAGGTCGGGTCGTGGGCAGCGCGAATCCTCCAGGGCCACGGAGCCGTGCTCGTCGCGGTCGAGGACGTCACCGGAGCAATCGCCGCGGATGCGGGCATCGATGCCGAAGCTCTCGCACTCTACGTGCGCAGCACCCGCGGCGTGAGAGGCTTCCAAGGTGCGCGGCCGGTGACCCGCGCCGAGTTCCTGTCGCAACATGCGGATGTCTTCATCCCCGCGGCGATGGAGGACCAGATCACCGGTATCGCCGCCGAGATGTTGCGTGTGAAGCTCGTGGCGGAGGGTGCGAACGGGCCCACAACGCCCGAAGGCGACGTTGTCCTCAAGGACCGCGGGATCGACGTCATCCCGGACATCCTGTGCAACGCCGGCGGTGTCATCGTGAGCTACTTCGAGTGGCTTCAAAACCGGGGCGGCGCGGCGTGGACGGCTCAAGAGATCGACAGCCGGCTGCTCGAAATCCTCACACGTGCCTACGAGCGCGTCCGCACGACGGCCGCCTCCCGCGGAATCGACCGTCGCACCGCGGCGTACGCCGCGGCCATGAGCCGTCTCGAGCAGGTGTACGCCGACCGCGGCATCTTCCCCTGACCGCAACAACGCAGCACCAGATCCCAAGGAGGTTCGATCGTGGCAACACGCGATATCCATGTGACAGCAACCGATGCCGCTCGCCTGCGCGACCTGATCCGCGTTGGGGGCGATACCGACAATCGCGACCGGCCCTACCTCGACGCCCTGGCGGCTGAACTCGAGCGAGCGAAGGTGACACCCGCGGACGATCTGGCGCCGGATGTCGTGACCATGAACTCCCGCGTTCAGCTCCGCGATGGGCGCCGGACATGGATCATGACCCTGGTCTTCCCCGAGTCGGCCGACCCCGAACAGGGCCGGATCTCGGTCTTGGCCCCACTCGGCGCGGCCATCCTCGGTTGCCGCGTCGGCCAGCGCGTCGAGTTCCGCGTGCCCGGCGGCGAGCTGCGATCCTGCGACATCCTCAGCGTCCTCTATCAGCCCGAAGCCGTGGGAGGTGCATGCCCGTGATCAATCACACCGGACATGGAGTTGAAAGCGACACGCCGCACACCTCCGCATCGCCGGCGCCGAGGATCTCCGCCGGCACGCTGATCGTGAACCGCCTCGATAAGCGACGGCTCGCACCGCGACTGCGCAACCCCGCGGCGTACGGCCCAGTCTCTCGGCTGCGCATGCTGCTCGCCGAGGCGACCGCGGTGCCGCCCGAGCAGGTCCCGGGCGATGTCGTCACCATGAACTCCCGGATCATCCTGCGCGATCCGGCCGATGACGGACGCGAGACCTACGTCCTCGCTTATCCGAACAACCCGGATACCGCCGCGCTCTCGGTGCTTTCACCGCTCGGGTCCGCGTTGCTCGCCGCCCGCGAGGGCGAACGCGTGGTCTACATGGGCGCCAAGTGCGCTCGTGATGTGATCGTGGAACGGATCGTGTTCCAGCCGGAGCGATCCGGCGACTACGAGCTGTAATCGCCGCGACGGGGGCCCGGGCCGCCCAGCGCGACGATTGTCAGCACAAGAACTCAACACAGAACGAAGGTTCCCGCGATGGCGGGGGCCGAGGGAGCGGCATGGACACGGACAGAGTCATCATCGCCGGATTCGGACCGGTCGGCCGGGCTCTCGCCGAGGCGCTGGCGAAGCATCAGCACGAGGTCGCGATCATCGACACGAATCCACGAACAGTCCGCGTACAGCAGGCCCTCGGACGCCGCGCGATCCACGGTGATGTGTCGGACCCTCGCACCCTCGAAGCCGCCGAACTGAACTCCGCAACGGCGCTCATCGTCACGATCCCCGATGCCGCAAAGGCGATCCAGGCGTGCCGGGTCGCGCGAGCTCTCGCCCCATCGCTCTTCATCGCCGTCCGCACGGAGTTTGCCAGCGAGGGCATCGCGGCGCTGCAGAGCGGCGCGGACAGCGTGACAGTCGAAGAGATCGCCGCCGCCGAATCCCTCGCCGAGAAGGTACTCGGTCATATGGCTCTGGACGGCCGCGGCATGTGCGAGGGCGCGGACTGATTACCATGAACCTTCACCGCACCCCGGCGTTGCGCACCGTCTGGACCTTGCCTTTCTCGCACGCGATCATCGGCCCCCCCGCCACCCCCCGATCCGTCCATGCACCACTTCCGCTTGTGATGAGCGCACTCGACCGGGAACGCCTCTTCGAACTCGCACGCACACGCGAGCCCCCCGGAGCGCACTGGACCGCGGTGCTTTCACTTCTCAATCGCGCGATCGCGGTGCCTCCGCACCGCGTTCCGGAGGATCTGGTCACCATGAACTCGGTCGCGTGGCTTCAGGACGTCGCGAGCGGTGCGTCCGAGGCGGCAGAGCTTGTGTACCCCGACGCGACAGACGAACGTCCGCTGGGCCGGAGCATCACAGCCCCGCTCGGCTCGGCTCTCTTCTGCGCCCGCGTCGGCGGTCGAGTGGTCTGGCAGGCTGCGACCCGCCGCCGCGAAGCGATCATCATCGCATTGCAGTATCAGCCGGAACGCGAACGCCACTACCACCTCTGATCGGGGCAGCGCCACCATCGTCGCGAGCAAACCTCGGTACGACAAGGAGTTACACTCTTTGTTTGGCAAAACCAGACAAAATGCTGATATTCTCCTTGCCAGCACGACTCGCGCACTGTACATTCGCCGTACAAATGGTCGCCGAGCCCCACAACCCCGCTCCCACCACCCCGCCCGATCCCGCAACCATCCCCCGCCTCCAACCCCTGCCCCCCGAAGAAGCCCGTCTCCTCAACGCCTTCCTCTTCACCCACGACCGCGACCACTCCGCCGCGGCCGCCGCCTTCAACACGTCCGAGGTCGAGCTCATGCTCTTCCTCGACCAGCCCCACATCACGCCCTACCTCCAGCGCTTCGCCGCCAACCGCCGCGACCAGCGCACCGACCGCGCCGCCGCCAAACTCGACGACCTCATCAACCGCACCACCAACGACATCGAACTCCGCCGCGCCATCACCGCCCTCTTCCGCTTCTACCAGTCCCCGCGCCCCACATCTCCCCGTGCCATCAGGATCGGCGCAGAAAGCCCACGACCACCCCCCACGCCCGACGCCGATCCTGATGGTTCCCGCGCCGCATCGCACACCGACCCAGGTTCAACAGCCTCCCGTGCCATCAGGATCGGCTCAAAAGACCCACGACCTCACCAGGCGCCCGACGCCGATCCTGATGGTTCCGGCGCTCCCAGCGCTGCCGCCCCCGGTGATGCCTCTCCCGACATCGCCTCCTCCGAAAGTGCCCCTCCCAGCGACGCCGCCCTCCAAACGGCCACTTCCCCAACACGCGACCACGTGACCACGCGTCCACGCGACCACTCTCCCAGCGACCACGTGACCACGCGTCCACACGACCACTCTCCCAGCGACCACTCTGACAACACCATCATCAACAACCTCACCCCCTTCATCCCCCGCGACCCGACCGAGCGCACCGTCTGGCTCAAACGCGTCACCGACAAACGCCTCCGCTGGACCCGCGCCGACCAGCGTCAGTTCGAGTCCGATGTCAAAGCCGCGCTCGCCCAGGCTTACGCCGACGCCCGCGAGCAAGGCATCGATCTCGAAGCCCACCCCCAGACCGCACACTTCTACACCGACAGCTACATCCACCGCCTCCGCAACGACCACCTCGCGCCCGACCGACCGCCGTGATCACGCATCGTGGCGCGGACCGCCCGCCGGTGCGTAGCGCACGCGGCACAACGCGGCCCGGAACGCGCATCGCGGCAACCTCGGAGAACATTCAAAGCGACCGCCGAACCCCCCGCCGCACGCTGCAAAACCCGCGCTGATCACCGCCGCGCCGCCGGTGCCGCGCTCAGAAACCATAAAGAACAAGACCCCGCCGGGAGGGCGGGGCCTTGTAAGTGGTCATGTCTATATCGAGCAGGGGTTACCAGCCGCCCCGGTCGCCGCGGTCGCCGCCGCCGCCACCATAGCCGCCGCGGCCTCCACCACCGCCGCCGCCGCCACCGTAACCACCGCGGCCGCCGCCACCACCACCGCCGTAGCCGCCGCGGCCCCCGCCGCCGCCGCCGTAGCCACCGCGACCACCGCCTCCGAAGCCGCCGCCACCGCCGCCGCCGCCGAAGGAGCGCGGGGCGCGGGGCTGGGCTTCGTTGACCTTCATCGCGCGGCCCTGGAGCTCGTGCCCGTCGAGCGCCTGGATGGCGTTGGCGGCTTCATCGTCGTTTGGCATCTCGACAAAGCCGAAGCCGCGCGGGCGGCCGGTTTCGCGGTCGAGCACGATCGCCGCGGAGGCGACTTCGCCGTGCGCTTCGAAGAGCGAGCGGAGTTCATCCTCGGTCGTGCTGAACGGGAGGTTGCCGACAAACAGTTTCTTCATGACTCGTGCCCTGCCCGAGGTCTCTTTCGATCTGAACCGGTGCTGGAACTCGGGCGGACTCGAGCCACGGTCTGACGGAGCCTTGCGGTCCATCGCCGCGCGGGCCTCATCGGACCGAGAGAATACAGGACGGCCGGAATCAAGTCGAGTCGGAACGGGGGCGGCCGCCGGGCCCGAGAGGGGACGGCGGTGTGCCGGGGATCCGGATGGGGGTGGACCGCAGGACGGGCGGGTCAGGCGGCGAGGTCGAGAGCGCCGCCGAGGCCGTTGTCTGTGGGCACATTCTGCGCGGCGTCCTTGATGAGCTTGACCGCGGCTTCCCCCTGCACCTTGGACTGATCCATGGCCATTTTGGCGACGCGGATTGAGACCTGGTCGCCGAGCTTGGCCTGGGTCATCGCGGAGGCGGCGGCTGCGTCGATGTTCATGGGGGTGTGATCGGCTGATCGGACGTGCGGGTCCAGCGGGATCCGGAGATGGCGGTCGCGATCAGGCGCGGCGATCAGGCGCGGCGGAGGGTGATGTCGAGGATCTCGGCGGGGGCGTTGAGGCGGAGGGGGAACCAGTTGCCGACGCCGTTGGAGACGGCGAGCGCGCCCAATCGGCTCTGGTAAAGGCCGGACCAGTAGCGGAACATGAGCGGGCCGGCGCCGAGACCTTCGGAGGCCATCAACTGGCCGCCATGGGTGTGACCGGCGAGGGTGAGGGGGATGCCCTCGGCCACGGCATCATCAAAGGCGTGCGGGTGGTGGGCGAGGAGGATCTGGAAGGCTTCGGGGTCGCGGAGGGGGCGGAGGGCTTCGAGGTTGGCGGCGGTGTTGGCATCGCGGCGGGACTCGGCGCCGCCCCACTTGAGGCCGAGGAACTGGACGGGGCGGCCGCGGAGCGTGACAGATTCGGCCTGGTTCACCAGGAGATTGACTCCGCGCTCATACAGGCCGGACTCGAAACCTTCGCGGCCCTGGAAGAGGTCGTGGTTGCCTTCGCATACATGAACGCCGCCGGGGGCATCCATGGCGCGGAGGATGTCCGCCGCGGCGGGGAGGTCCTTGAGCGCGTAATCGATGATGTCGCCGGTGACGGCGACGCAGTCGGCACGGAGGTCGTTCGTCGCGCGGGCGATCTCTTTGAGGACGCGGCCGTTGGTGAAGCGGCCGACGTGGATGTCGGTGATGTGGGCGATGCGGAGGCCATCGAGCTCGGCGGGGAGGTTGGCGATCGGGACATCGAGCGCGCGGATGCGGAAGTGATCGAGGGAGTCGATCGAGCGGATGATCGTGATGCCCTGGAGCGCGGGCGGGGTGACGGCGAGTGCGCCGGCGAGGAACTGGCGGCGGGAGAGGGCGGGGACGGGCTGCGGCGCCGCGGCGGGCGCTGGCTGCGCGCCGGCGGGTTCGTCGGTGCGAGTGTTCGCAGCGCGCTTTGACCGCGGCGCGATGATGAGCGCGG
The DNA here is from genome assembly GCA_040255445.1 of Planctomycetaceae bacterium. GTDB lineage: Bacteria > Planctomycetota > Phycisphaerae > Phycisphaerales > UBA1924 > JBDZUZ01. The sequence goes on from JBDZUZ010000039.1 coordinate 13,636, forward strand.
CGAGTGTGGTGATGAGCGCGGGGCCGAGGAGGACGAGGTGCCAGGTGTAAGCGGCGGTGAGGAGCGTGGTCGGCGCGGCCGCGAACTCGGGGACGCGGCGGGCGGTGATCACCCATGCGTATGAGGCGAGGTGCGCGAGGGCGAAGACGGCGATGCCGGTGCGCCAGAGACGCGGACGGGGCAGTCGTCGGACGACGCGGTCGGTCCCCCACCACCAGAAGAGGCCGAGGACAGGGAGGCCGAAGATGATGAGGTAGAAGATGTTCATCTGATGCGGACGACAGCGGCACTTGGGCACGGGGGCGACGATGCAGGCGGGGATCGGGCCGGAATGTAGTTCGCTCGCGGGGGTGGGTCAGGTTCGCTGAACCCAGTGGGCGTAATTGGGCGGGAGAGGGACGGCGTTGGACGTGCCGAGGCGGACGGCGGCGTGGTAGGGCCAGTAGGCGTCGCGGAGCATTTCCTTGCCGAGGAGGATGATGTCGGCGCGGCCGTCCTGCAGGATCGATTCGGCGTGTTCGGGGGTGGTGATCTCCCCCACCGCCATGGTGGGGATGCCGGCTTCGCGCCGGATGCGTTCGGCGAAGGGGACCTGCAGGCCGGGGTAGGGCGCGGGCATCTTCGCGGTGAGGGATGAGCCGCCGGAGCTGCAGTCGATGGCATCGACGCCGACTTCGCGGAGGCGCCTGGAGAGGTAGACAGAGTCGTCGAGCGTCCAGCCGCCTTCGACCCAGTCGGTCGCGGAGATGCGGACGGCGAGCGGGAGATCGCTGGGCCAGGCTTCGCGGAGGCGCTCGGCGGTGGAGACGACGAAGCGGATGCGGTTGTCGAGGGAGCCGCCGAACTCGTCGGTGCGGTGGTTGGAGATCGGGGAAAGGAAGCTGTGCGCGAGGTAGCCGTGGGCGGCGTGGAGCTCGATGAGTTTGACGCCGGCGGCTTGCGCGCGGCGGGCGGCGGCGACGAAGGCGTCCTGGATTTGGCGGATCTCGGCGATCGAGAGCTCGGCGGGGACGCGGTGCGAGTCTTTGAATGCGATCGGGCTGGGGCCGACGGTCTTCCAGCCGCCTTGGTCGAGAGGGAGTTGCTGAGCGCCTTCCCAGGGGCGGGCGCAGGAGGCCTTGCGGCCGGCGTGGGCGAGTTGAACGCCGAGGACTGCGCCGTGCTGGTGTGCGAAGCGGGCGATGCGGGCGAGGGGCTCGATGTGCTTGTCGTCCCAGAGGCCGGCATCGCCGGGGGTGATGCGGCCGCGGGGCTCGACGGCGGTGGCTTCGGCGATGATCAGCCCCGCGCCGCCGATGGCGCGGCTGCCGAGATGGACCATGTGCCAGTCGTTCATGGCGCCGTCGTCGGCGGCGTACTGGCACATCGGCGAGACGCCGATGCGGTTGCGGAGGGTGACGCTGCGGAGTGCGTACGGCTCGAAGAGCTTGGTCATGGTTTGCGGGATGGCCTGTGTTGCGGGATCGGGGAGTTCTGGCCGCGGGTTCGATGCGTGGGCATCGTTGGACGCGGTGAACTGGGATGCCGCGGGGGCGGGGCCGTTACCCGGGGTGGTCTATGCGGGCTGGTTCGCCAGATCTGGGTCACCCGAGCTGGTTCACCCGAGTTGGGCGAGGCGGGACTTGGCCCGATCGATCTGCGGTCGGCTGAGGCCGTTGCCGGGCAGGGCGCGCTTGTAGTGCTCGATGGCTTTGGGGTAGTTGTTCTGCTGGTAGTAGAGGTCGCCGAGCAGGAGGTGCGCGGGGGCGAAGCTGCCGTCGACATCGATGGCGCGGTGGAGCTGGACGAAGGCTTCGTCGTAGCGCTGCTCGCGCATGAGCGTGGAGGCGTAGCTGGTGAGATCGCGCGGGTCTTCGCGCTGGGCGTATGCCAGCACGACCGCCGCGAGCACCGCGACCACGATGAGCAGAATGGTCGGTTTCATCCCTCCGGACCTCCCGCGGCTCCAGACACTGCGGCCGGATTGCCGCGCCCACGCATCGGTGCATCGGCATCAACGGGACCGGAGTTCGTCCGGGGTACTGGCGGATGGGAAGGCGGTGTGAATCTGGGCGGACTGTCCTAGCTTGACGGTCATTACTCGCGGGGCGGAGGTCCGATATCGCCCCGGCGTTCTGGGCCGATGACGATGGCATCGCGCGGATCGGGCGGCGTGGCGCGGCGGCGGGAGATAACGCCCATCAAGACGGGGAGCACGGCGAAGCCGGCGGCGACCAGGGTTCCGAAGGCGACCATGAGGGCGTCTTCGGTGCGCAGGAGGATGAACGCCGCTGCGAGGATGGCGGCGAGGAGGGTGAGCACGACCGTGAGGGTGGTGCGCATGGGGCGCGCAAATGAGAATGCTGCGTCGAGTCCACAGGCTGGCTCAGAGCAGCCAGCCTGTGGCACGCGTCAGCGGGTTTCGCTGAGGCGTTCGACCTTGTGTCGGACGGCGCGGCCGAGTTTGGAGGCGCAGGCGGCGATGGCGTCGTAGAGGTCTGCTTCTTTGGCTTCGACGGCCATGGGCTGATGTCCGGCGAGGCGGGCTTCCATGAGGCAGCGCATATCGATGCCCTGCTTTGGGCCGTTCTGGTCTTCGAGGTGGACCTCGATGCGGGTGATGCGGGGCTCGAGGCCCTTGAGGTTCTGGTGGACTTCTTCCTCGACGCGGGTCTTGATCGGGTCGGTGAGTTTGAAGCCGGCGGTGTTGATCTCGATGAGCATCGGAACTCCCTCTGGAATCGCGGAACACGTGACGGCGGGTCACGCCGAGGCGGCGCCGGGGCGCGGCCCTGCCCGACTCGTACGCAGCGTACCACGGCCGTGTTTGGGATCGGTGCGATCTGAAGGGGGCTTCAGCGGTGCCGCGGGCGTGGGAGCGCACTACAACTGTCGGCGTTGAAAGACGATGCGAACACAACCCGGCTTTCGCGGATTCTTGAGAGTGCGCGGACGGTCGATCGGTGGCGGCACGCGGCGGAGTTTGCGCAGCGCGGGACGCTGTCGGCGGGTGTGGTTGCTGCGCTGGAGCGGTCGGGGGAGGAGGTGCGGCGGAGGCGGGCGGGGCTGCCGGCGCCGCGGCTGGATCAGGAACTACCGATTCTGGAGGCGCGGGGGGCGATTGAGGAGGCGATCGCGGGCCATCGCGTGGTAGTGGTGTGCGGCGAGACGGGGTCGGGGAAGACGACGCAGTTGCCGCAGATCTGTTTGAAGATGGGGCGGGGCGCGGCGGGGATGATCGCGCATACGCAGCCGCGGCGGATCGCAGCGAGGGCGGTAGCCGCGCGGATCGCTGAGGAACTGGGTGTGCCGCTGGGGCGGGAGGTGGGCGTCAAGGTCCGGTTCATGGACCAGACGAGTGATGCGACGGCGGTGAAGCTGATGACGGATGGGTTGTTGCTGGCGGAGGCGCGGGCGGACCATCTGTTGAGCCGGTACGACACGGTGATTGTTGATGAAGCGCACGAGCGGTCGGTGAACATTGACTTTCTCTTGGGGTATCTGCACCGGCTGGTGGAGGTGCGTGATGACCTGAAGGTGATCATCACCTCGGCGACGATCGATGCCGAGCGGTTCGCGCGGCACTTTGAGCACGATGGGAAGCCCGCGCCGGTGATCGAGGTGTCGGGGCGGATGTATCCGGTGGAGGTGCGGCACCGGCCGGCGGGTGTCTTCGATGCCGACGGGCTTGATCTGGATGGGTTAGCGAAAGCTGTGCGCGATGCGGTGGAGGAATTGCTGGGGCCGCGGGGGTGCGCGGTGGCGGGTGTGGGCGGAGATGTGCTGGTGTTTCTGCCCGGGGAGCGGGAGATTCGGGCGGCGGCGGAGCAGTTAGCGCGTGGTGGCTGCGATGCCGAGGTGCTGCAGCTCTATTCGCGTATGTCGGTGGCGGAGCAGGATCGGATCTTCCGGGTGGTGAAAGGCCGGCGGCGGGTGATCCTGGCAACGAACATCGCGGAGACATCGCTGACGGTGCCGGGGATCACGGGGGTTGTGGACAGCGGGCTGGCGCGGATCAGCCGGTACGACGAACAGAGCAAGGTGCAGCGGCTGCCGGTGGAGGCCGTGTCCAAGGCATCGCTGCGGCAGCGGTCGGGGCGGTGCGGGCGTATTGCGCCGGGCGTGTGTGTCAGGCTGTTCAGCGAGGCGGATGAGAAGGCGCGGGCGGAGTTCACGCAGCCGGAGATTGCGCGGAGCAACTTGTCTTCGGTGCTGTTGCAGCTCAAGGCGCTGGAACTGGGGCCGGTGGCGGGTTTCCCGTTTCTGGATCCGCCGGATCCGCGGCTGGTGCGGGATGGTTTGGAGTCGCTCTTCGAGCTGGGCGCGATCGGGGCGCCGCGCGAGGATGCGGCGATCACGCCGGTGGGCCGCGAGTTGTCGCAGTTGCCGGTCGATCCGGCGATCGGGCGGATCATGCTGGCGGGGGCGGAGGAGGGTGTGCTGGAGGAGGCGGTGACGCTCGCCGCGGCGTTGTCGATTCAGGACCCAAGGGAGCGGCCGCGGGCGAAGCAGACGGAGGCGGATCAGGTGCACGCGCTGTTCGCGCACGAGGATTCGGACTTCGTGTCGCTGCTGCGGGTGTGGTCGTCGTATGAGGAGGAGCGCGGCGGGGCGGGGTGGTGCCGCGAGCATTTCCTGAGTGTGGCGCGGATGCGGGAGTGGGCGGAGCTGCGGGAGCAGTTGTGGCGGGTAGCGGAGGAGACGGGGCTTGCTGCACGCGCGGGCGGTGGCGGCGCTGATGATGAGCCGAAGCGGCCGGAGCGGCAGCGGTACGAGCGGCTGCATCGGGCGCTGATCGCGGGGCTGATCCGCAACGTGTGCCGGCGGGAGGACAGTTCGGGGGGGCGGAGTTACAACAGCGTGCGCGGCGAAGCGCCGGCGATCTTTCCGGGGTCGGCGTTGTTCAAGTCGACGCCGAAGTGGATCGTGGCGGCGGAGATCGTGGAGACATCGCGGCTGTTCGCGCGGACGCTGGCGACCGTCGAGGCCGAGTGGGTGCTGGATGTGGCGAAGCATCTGATCAAGGCGACGGCGGTGGATCCGCACTTTGATCGCGCGGCGGGACGTGCCGCGGCGTGGCGGCGGGTGATGTTTGGCAAGCTAGTGCTGGTGGCGCGGGAGGAGGCTCCGCTGGCGGAGGTGGACCGGGATGCTGCGCGGCGGATGTTCGTGCTGCACGGGCTGGTGCGCGGGGAGGGGCCGGACCTGGGCGCGGCGGCCGCGCCGGTGCGGCGGGTGATGGGGATGGGGGCGGAGGCGATGGCGCGGCTGCGGCGGCGGGATGTGGTGCGGCCGGAGGAGGAGTTGATCGGATGCATCGGCGCGCGGCTGCCGGATGAGGTGGTGGATGCGGAGACGTTCGTGGCGTGGGCGGGGCGAGCTGGGACAGCCGCGGACGCGATCAAGATCGACGCGGGCGAAGTGCTGACGGACGCCGCGGCGGGGGCGATGGATGATGCGCGGTTTCCCGTGACACTGGAGGGCGTGACCAACTCGCGATTCGAGTATCGGTGGGAGGCGGGGAAGGAGACCGATGGTGTGACGCTGGCGGTCGGGCTGCTGGAGCTCACCGATGTGTCGACGGAGCGGGTGGACTGGCTTGTGCCGGGATGGCTGGGGGAGAAGAACGCTGCGCTTCTCAAGAACCTGCCAAAGGCGGAGCGGGCGCGGATCGAGAAGGTTGCTGCGGTTGAGAGGGTCGCTGTTGATGCGGCGGAGGTGATGGCGTTCGGTGAGGGCTCGTACTGGGAGGCGCTGAGCGAGGCGGTCGAGGTGTTGACGGGTGTGCGGGTGGAGCCGGGGGCGTGGCCGCGGAAGGCGTTGCCGCTGCATCTGGTGATGCGGATCGAGGTGCGTGATGACGGCGGGAAGGTGATCGCGGCGGAGCGGGATGTTGCGGCGCTGCGTGAGCGGCTGGCGGGGCGGATCGAGAAAGCGAAGGCCGCGGCCGCGCGGCGGCGGTTTGGGCGCGAGGGGGTGACCGCGTGGGACTTTGGCGAGTTGCCCGAGACGATCGAGGCCGATGGGGATGTGATGGCGCCGGCGATCATCGACCGGGGTGCGAGCGTTGCGGTGACGGTGTCGGCGGATCGCGAGCTCGCGGCCGCGCTCACGTACGGCGGGATCCGGCGGTTGTACGCGATTGCCTGCCGCGAGGAAGTCGTGCATCACATCGCGGCGATGGCGCAACTCGCGGAGATGAAGCGGTGGCATGCATCGATGGCGAGCGCGGATCAGCTCGAGGATGCGCTGCTGGTGCGTGTGGCGGAGCGGTGCTTCATGATCGGTCAGCCGTTGCCAACCACGCGGGAGGCGTTTGACGCGACGCTGCAGGGTTCGTGGGGGATGCTGGCGGCCGCCGCGGCGGAAGTTGGCGGATTGTTCGCGGGGTTTCTGGAGCCGCGGTTCCGTGTTGCGGGGCGGTTCGCGGGTGGGACGGGGCGGCTGTGGGCGGCGAGTGTGGCGGACATGCGGGAGCAGGGCGCGTACCTGATGCCGCCGGGGTTTCTGCACGATGCGCCGTGGGCACGGCTGCGGGAGTATCCGCGGTATGTGGGCGGGATGTGGGAGCGGCTGCGGCGGCTGCGTGATGAAGGGTTGAGCACGGACCAGGCGGGGATGCAGATGGTGTCGCCGCTGTGGAAGCGGTTTACGGCGTGGGTCGCGGCGGCGATGGCGGCGGAGCGGGCGGCGGAAGCAGAGCGCGGGGGCGAAGCGAAGAGCAAGACGGTTGCGAAGTCGGCATTGCCGCCGGCGCGGCGGGCTGCACCGACTGTGAACGCGGATGCGGCGGCGTGGGCGATGGGGCCGGCGGCTTTGCCAGCGAAGGTGGCGGAGTATCGGTGGGCGGTCGAGGAGCTGCGGCTGGCAACGTTCCTGCCGGGGCATGCGCTCACGCGGGGTGGGCGCACGGTGTCGAAGGGGGAACTCGAGAAGCTGGCGGGGGCGTGGCCGAAGGGTAGAGTTGTGCCGGTTTGAGGACCGGCGGCACGGGGAGACAGGGCTGCGGGAGGGCTGCCGGACGGCCGGCAGGGGTCAAGATCAACGCGGCCTCAGCCGGGTTTCATGCGTTGTTCATCCCGCGGGGGCCAGATACATGCAGCACTTGCGGGAGTTGACTCGCTGTGCCATGGAGCTTTCTGATGCGACGAGCGATTGGACTTGCGCTGCTGGCCGCGGGCGTGCTGCTGTTGATCCTGGGGATCAGCACGGCGGACTCGCTGTCCTCTGAACTGTCGGAGTTCTTCACGGGCTCACCGTCGGACAAGGCGGTGTGGATGCTGGTGCTCGGCGTGGCCGCGCTGATCGCGGGTGGAGTGATGGCGGGTTTGCCGGGGAAGGTGAGGGCGTAGGGAAGTGGTCGCGTGGTCGAGTGTCACGTGGTCGAGTGATGGCACTCGCTTCAATTGCATAAAGGCCCGCCTGGGTGGCGGGCCTTTTCGTTGCGCTTTGGCGTCCTGCTTCGGTGTTTGCGTGCTTACTGCAGTGCACTAGTTGACGGGCACGATCTGCATCTCGCCGGTCCGGGTGCTGTGGACGGCGGCGGGCGATTCGTCGTAGATCCAGGGGCCGATGAGGCCGTCCATGTTGTAGAGCAGGATCGTTTTGTCGTCGGGTGCGAAGCGGCGCTCGGGCTTGAACGATGGGCCGCTGTAGCGGGCGGTCCTGGAGATGCGGACGGCGTCGATCTGGCCGGTGAAGAACGAGGTCGGCGTGCCCTGGCCGGTGACATCGGCACCGATCATGAAGGGGTGATTGTTGCGGCGGCGCGAGCCCGAGCCGGCGGTCTCGCCGACGAGGTTGCCATCGACGTAGAGCAGGACTTTCTGGCCGTCGTAGACGCCGGCGATGTGGTGCCAGCGGTTGGACTGCAACATGGATTCGGCCGCGGCTGCGCTCACGTACGCGCCGCCGAGGTGGACGGAGAAGTGCGGCTTGCCGTTGCTCACGAAGATGCCGTAATCAGAGCTCTCGGTCTTGCAGAGCAGGCCGGTGCGGCCTTCGAACTCCTCACCGTTGAACCAGCACTCGATGGTGAAGGGGCCGTCTTCGATCGGGATGCGTGCGGAGGGGACGGCGATCGCGGCATCGGCGCGGAGGTCGAGGGCACGCTCGGGGGCGTTGGCCGCGATTGTCGGCGCGGGCAGGCGCAGGGGGAGGTCGACGGTGCGGGTGGGGATGGTGTAGCGGAAGGTGGGCGCGAGGTACTGGGTGTCGACGATCAGCGTTGGAGCATCGATGTAGGCATCGAGCGAGGCTTCGGGCCGCTCGACGCGGAAGGTGAAGGTCTTCGACTCGCCGGCCTTGATCTCGCCGTGGTCGTGATCGGGGCGGAAGACCCAGCGGGCATCGCGGCTGTCGGGCGTGAGCGTGACATCGATCACGCGGCTGGTGGGGTTGCTGAGCGTGACCTCGAACTGCGAAGAGGCGCGGCCGGAGGGTTCGAGCACGATCGTCTCTGCGAACCTGGGCGCGGCCTTGGCGAGCTGCTCGCACTCCTGCACGAGCTGCCCGTCGATCTCGCGGACATCCATGACCTCGCCGACGGGGACCGAGGCCATGGCGACCTGGTCCTTGCGGACGGTGATGATGTGGAAGTGGTGCAGCCAGCCGGCCTGGGGAACCGTTTCATTCTGATGGCCGCCGGTGGTGGCGAGCGTTACGTATTCGATGCCGTCCTTGGGGTCGTAGCGCATGCGGTGGATATGGCCGGCGAAGACGGCGGTGACGTTGCCCGCGGCGACGAGGGCCTCGTGCACTTTGTCCCAGTCGTGGCCGTAGTTGCCCTTGAGCCAGCGGGGGTGATGCAGGAAGACGAAGACGTGATCGGCATCCTTGGTCTTGCTGAGCGTGTCCTTGAGCCAGGAGAGCTGGGCCTCGCTCATGACCTGCGTCTCGGGCTTGCTGATGCTCTTCTCGCCGGTCTCCGGGTTGCCTTCATCGGAGTAGAGCACGACGAACCAGGAGTTCTTGTGCTCGAAGGCGTACCACAGGGGGCCGAAGTGCATCTCGTACTTGTCTTCGTGCTCGCCCTGGGGCTTGAACTCCTCGGGGCCGCGGTAGTAGACATCGTGGTTGCCGGCGACGGGGAACCACGGGCAGAGGAGGTTGTCCATGACGGCCTTGTACTCGCGCATCTGCACGAGCCATGGCTCGGTCTGGTTGTAGCCCTGGATGAGGTCCCCCACTGTCAGGACCAGATCGGGCTCGATGAGGTTGGTGTCGCGGACGGCATCGGCGAGAACGGCGACGCCGTCATCGGGGCCGCCGGTGCGGTCGCCGAAGACGACGAAGGTGAACGCATCCTTCTCTTCCGGGAGCGGGAGGATGCGCTTCACATCGCGGTTGGTGATGAAGCGAGCGGCGTCCTGCGTGGTCGGGTGCTTGGGGTTGCGGGGGTGGTGGTGGCGCGTGTGGCCGACGTTCTCCGATTCCGGGCCGGACTCGGGCTGGGCGAGGGCGGCGGGAACGCACACGAGCGATGCCGCGAGGAACGCGGCGCGGGATACGCGGAGCAGCGATGCGGTGGTCTTCATGGTGCCCCAGCGTACACCAAGGCAACTCGGGACCGGACGCGTTGGAGCGTGAAGAATCCGTGAACGAAGGGAGTGGGTGTATGGGCGTACGGAGTTGTGAACGTCATGGATGGTCGGCCGGGCTCGGCGGGGGATGTGCTCGCGGGCTCGCCGCGGCCGCGGCGGTGTTGCTTCTCGCAGCGGGCGGCTGCGCTCCGCCGAAGCGTGCTGGCGAGACGCTCGCGGCGACGGTGCGGGCGGGCGATGTGCGGACGCTGGAGGGCGACCAAGTCACGATCGCGATCATCGAGCGCAGCGCTGACGGTGAGCGGGTTGCGTGGTACCTCGGCCGGGCGTATCCCGCGGGCGATGCGCCGGCGCGGGTCGATGTGCCGATCGATGCGGGGCGGCTGCGCGACGATGCGGAGTTCGCGGTCTCGGCGATCCTGGTGCGGGAGGGCCGCGTGGTGGCGCGCGGCATGGCCCCGATCGCCGCGGATGCGGCATCGGCAGGGGTCACGCTTGCGCCGGTTGCCGAGTGAACCAGAATCAGTCGAGCGGGGCTGGGGCGGACCGGGCTCAGTCGAGCGGGATGATGTTGATGTTGCGGAAGTGGATCGGCGTCCCTTCGCTCTGGAAGCCGATCGGGCCGGAGACGACTTCGCAGCCGGTGGCCTGGTTCACCATGTCGCCATTGACAAAGAGCGTGATCGTCCCGCCGTCGACGTGGATCTCGTAGGTGTTCCACTCGCCGATCGGGCGCTCGGCCTTGTGCATGGCCTTGGTGTTGCGGCCGTTGCGGCGGGCGGGGTCGGATTCCATGGAGGCATCGCCCAGCGCCCAGAAATCGCCGGCGGAGCCGCTCTGGAGCTGCGCCTCGATGCACTTTGGCCAGACCTTGTCTTCGCCAGCGATGCGGAGGAGCACGCCGCTGTTGCCGGCCTTCTTGGTGTCGGGGCTCCAGCGCCAGTCGAAGCGGAGGACGTAGTTGGTGTAGCTGTTCTTGGTGCGGAGATAGCCGTTGGGCGTGCCGGTGCACATCAGGACGCCGTCCTTGACGGTCCAGACATCTTCGGGCGCGGCCTGCTCCTTGAGGACCGGGACCCAGCCATTCAGCGACTTGCCGTCGAAGAGGGCGGTCTCGTTGGCCGGGGCAGCGCTGAGATCGCGCACCTTGATGTCGCGGAACCAGACTTCCTGGCCGTGGTCCTGCAGCGCGAGGTGACCATTGGGCTGGATGCCGAAGCCGTCGTAGCCCTTGAACTTGCTCGCGGCGATCTTGCTGCGCCATTCGGGGGTGTCGAGACGCTGCTCGAGAACGATCTTGCCGTTGAGGGCGTGGGTGAGCAGGCCGCCCTTGAGGCGGATGCGTGCCGTGTTCCATTCGCCGGCCGGGTTGTAGGCCTTGTCCTTCGCGGGGCCGACGATGTCGTAGAGCGCGCCGGTGGCGTGCACGCCGTCGGCCGCTTCCTTCCAGCCGGCATCATCGAGGAGCTGGAACTCGGGGCCGGTCATCCAGGGATACTGGTGCCGCTCATCAACGCGGTACATGACGCCGCTGTTGCCGCCGGCGGCGCACTTGAAGTCGAGGATGAGTTCGAAGTCGGTGTACTGCTGCTTCGTAACGATGTCGCCGCCGCCGCTCTTGTCGGGGACGTGCCAGACGCCGTCTTTGATCACCCAGCCCTTCTCGGGCATGCCGTCTTTCTTGTAGCCGCGGAAGTGCTCGGCGGAGGACCCGTCGAAGAGGACCGTCCAGCCGGCGGCTTTCTCGGCGCGGGTGAGGCCGCTGTCGGGGTTGGTGTTCTGCATGGCCGCGGCTCCTGAGACCGCGAGCGCGAGGGCCGCGACCGGGCTGATTGCTCTGTGCATGGTGATGCCTCCGTCGGTGTGAATGTGCAGCGTACCGGGTCGCGGGGCCAAGTGCGACGGGCGGCGGGCGTACAGGGCGGGCGTCCGGACGGGCGCTCCGGG
>JBDZUZ010000040.1:0-25061 GCA_040255445.1 Planctomycetaceae bacterium
CACGCCATTAAGCTCATCAATGGCATACTGCCAGTCAATGGGCATCGGAATCTTTGCCAGGTGATATCCCGCTTGTTGTACACGATTAGCAAAGATCCTTGCCGCTTTATAGGGATCGCTGGCTATCAATTCGTCGGGCGCGGTTTTCAATTTCAGCATTTGAGCAACACGTGGATAGTAAATCGAATCCATCTCCTGGTAGTGCAACTGCTCAGGAAACCATGCAGAGAAATTCTCTTCGGTCGGCTGTAACGTCATCCCCTGATACACCAAGGACCCGCCTCCTACGCCAGCGGCCACAATAGCAGTCATGTTGCGGCCCGCAATGGGTTCTAGCAGGCCCACATAGGGCCAAAGCCCAAACCGGCGCCCGCTAATTTCGGGCCAGATGTTATAGAAAAGTACACGCCTGTCCGGACGCAGTGCATGAGGAAAGGTTTCTGCGTTGGGGCCCGCCTCCCACCACCACCCCCGCCCCCACTGACAACATCATGTCAGCGGCCCGCACCTATTCCTAAGACACCCCTACACACCCCCCGGTGACCCCGTAGTACACTCGCGCGGCTCCCTCACCCCTCCAGCAAGGACCCCTCAATGGCCAAACGTTCACAGAAGTTCGGACGAGAACCGGTCGCCGCAAACATCAAAGATCGTTTAGATGAGGCATACAGCATCCACACGGTGAGCAGTCTGCTTCATCATTGGGCGAGCAAGGGTGATGGGACCAAGGCGGTTCGTTCGGAGCCTTTCGCGCCGACATATTTTGCCTACGCGTTCTTCGCGTTCAACTCGATTTACTCGACCGCCAACTGGCAGAGAACCTTTGACGACCGGTCGCTCTCGACCTGGTACTGCGACTGCTGCGGTCAGGCGACAACCGATAAATCTGAACTCCAACAAATCAAGTCGCTCTGTACCGCCACCACGCAGGCGTTTGGGACGGATTTCGATGCGCATGCGGCCGCTGTGTTGAAGAGACGCTGGCAGGCGGCCTCTGCATTCATACCCGCCGCGGCCGCCGTGGACGTCGCGTCCGCGATAGAGGACATCGAGCCGACAGAGGCAGGGCATCGATCCTCGCTGCCAACGGAACTGGTGTCCGATGCACAGAAGGTCTGGAGATCCTTGGCTGGTTCGACCGTTACCGACGACCGGATCAACGTGCGCGAGAAGTTCGCAAGGTTGTTGGAGGCCGTCTACAAGGTCAGATGCCGGGTCTTCCACGGCGCCAAACCCATCTTCAAACTCCGGGAGCCGGCTCAACAGCGGCGGTGTCTGGCGTACACCGTGGTACTTACGACTACATCTGAGCTGTTCTTCGCAGCTGCGGAACGCAAGCTCGGTTGGAAACCACAGGCTATCGTCAGCGACGACAAAGGTGACTAAAGAAAATGGCCGCCCTGCCTCTCGGCATGACGGCCGGTCGCTCCCGTAGGAGCGTCGCCTGCGAATCCTTCGTCTTGTTGCGCAAAGACTCACGGACCGCGGTCGATTACACTGCCACCACTCTACCGGCGGGGCCGGGGCTGTCAAGTGGTTCTGGGGAGGTCAGCATGGGGGAGATCCGTCTCGGTCTTGATATCGGCCCGACCTCGGTCGGCTGGTGCCTGCTCGAAGTCGATGACGATGCCGGCAGCGGCCGCATCCTCGCCGCGGGGTCGCGCATCTTCCCCGAGGGCGTCGATCGCACGCAGCAGGGCGGCGAGAAGAGCAAGAACCAGGCCCGCCGCATCGCCCGCTCCATGCGGCGGCAGATCCGCCGCCGCCGCGCCCGCCGCGATGCCCTGATCCGCCTCTTCAAGGAAGTCGGCCTCCTGCCGACCGATCAGGCCGCGCTCGAAGCCCTCCTCGCGGCCAACCCCTACCCGCTCCGCGCCCGCGCGGCGAGCGAAGCGATCTCCGCCCACGAACTCGGACGCGTCTTTCTCCACCTCACCAAACGTCGCGGCTTCCGGTCCAGCCGCAAGGGCGCCGCCAAGCAGGACAAGGGAATGCTCGCCGAGATCTCCCACCTGCAACGCCAGATCCCCGATGACCAGACGCTCGGTCAGTTCCTCAACGACCGACTCGCCGGCTTCGACCGCCGCGAGCGCATCGTGGAACCCACCGACAAGGAACGCGCGGCCGGCCAGCTCCGCGACACCGTCCGCAACCTGCACACCCGCCGCTCCATGTACATCGAGGAGTTCGAACGCATCTGGGAAGTGCAGAAACCGCATCACCCGGCCATCCTCACCGATGAACTCCGCACCACCCTCTACAACCCCGCCTCCAACGACACATGGGCGGTTCGTGGCCTGATCTTCGGACAGCGGAACATGTACTGGCCCAAGGCCGCCATCGGCCGCTGCGAACTCAACCCGAAGGAACGCCGCTGCCCCCGCGCCGCCCGGATCGCCCAGCGGTTCCGCATCCTCCAGGAGGTCAACAACCTCCGCATCATCGACACCCGCACCGGCGAGACCAGCAGCCTCACACCCGATCAGCGGTCCGCGGCCATCGAATCGCTCTGCACCAAGGACCGCCGCACCTTCGATGAACTCCGCAAGGCGTGCGACCTGGGCGATCACATCCGCTTCAACCTCGAAGCCGAGGACCGCAAGAGCCTCAAGGGACACGAGACCGACACCGCGCTGCGGGCCGCTCTGGGCAAGAAGCGATGGAAGTCCATCGATGAACCGCTGCGCGATGCGATCGCCGAGATCCTGATCACGGAGGACGATCCCGACCGCGCCGCCGCCCGACTCGCGGAACTCGGCCTCTCGGCCGAGGAGTGCGAGGCCGTCGTCGCCGTCAACCTCCCTGAGGGCTACGCGGCGTATGGCCGCACCGCGATTACCCGACTCATCCCGCCGCTCGAGCAGGGCCTGCGGATGATGGGCAACGATCCCCGCGATTCCGCGCTGCACGCGGCCGGGTTCCTCCGGCCCGATGAGCGCGAGGTCCGGGTGTGTGCTTTCCTCCCCGCAGCGCCCGCGCTCACGAACCCGATCGTCCGCGCCGGCATGACCGAGGTCCGCAAGGTCGTCAACACCATCCTCCGCGATCTGTGCGATGCGCCCCCGCAGCGTGGCGGGCTCACCGGCGGCCGCCGGCCCGACCGCATCCATGTCGAACTCGCCCGCGAGGCCAAGAAGTCGCTCGAACAGCGAGCCAGGATCCGCAAGGAGCAGTCCGACCGCCGCAAGGCCAAGGCCGCGGCCGATGCCGAAATCATCGCCCTCAACCAACGACCGACCAGAGATCTGCGCGAGAAGTACCTGCTCTGGATCGAGCAGAACCGGCGGTGCGTCTATACCGGCGACCCGATCAGCGTCGCGCAGATGCTCTCCGATGCGACCGAGGTCGATCACATCCTCCCTCGGTGGCAGAGTCTCGATAACAGCATGATGAACAAGATCCTCTGCTTCCGGGAGGACAACGAAGCCAAGGGCGATCGAACGCCCCGTGCCTGGCTCGAGCGTGAACAGCCAGATCGATGGAAGCGTGTGCTGTCGCTGGCACGCAACCTGCTCAAGCCCAAGTTCGAACGCTTCCTCCGCGAAACCGCCGAACTCGACGACTTCGTCGCCCGGCAACTCAATGACACCGCCTACATCAGCCGCTCCGTGGCGGGGTATCTGAAGCAACTGGGCATCCGCGTGGAGATCGGCCGCGGCGGGATCACCAGCGAACTCGGCCGCGCCTGGGGCCTGCACGGCATCCTCTCCGAGGAAGGCACCAAGACACGCGACGACCACCGGCACCACGCGGTGGACGCCGCGGTGATCGCCCTCACCGACCCCCGCCGCCTGCAGCAATACGCCCGCAGCCGCGGCCGCGATGTGCCGCCGCCCTGGCCGACGATCCGCAACGATCTCGCCTCGCTGATCGCGGGGGTCATCGTGTCACACCGGCCGCTCCGCAAGATCCGCGGCGAACTCCATGATGCGACCTTCTACGGGGCAACGCAGAAGCGGGAAGACGCCGTCAGCGCCGAAACTCGACCGTGGGCGAAAGAGTGGATCGAGGCCGAGGGCGCTGCCGTTCGTCGGAAGTGTGTGAGCGATATCACCAAGGCGGCCGAGTTCGAGAAGGTCCGTTACAAGACGATCCGCGGCATCCTCGAGCAGCATGTCAGATCACGATGCGGCG
The DNA here is from genome assembly GCA_040255445.1 of Planctomycetaceae bacterium. Taxonomy (GTDB): domain Bacteria; phylum Planctomycetota; class Phycisphaerae; order Phycisphaerales; family UBA1924; genus JBDZUZ01. The sequence goes on from JBDZUZ010000040.1 coordinate 4,135, forward strand.
GCGAGATACCGGCTGAGCTTCCCAAGGGCATATTCGCCGGAGCGAACGAGCCGCGCATGCCCTCCGGCGTACCCATTCGGCGCGTTCGGATGGTTGAGCGGAGCAGGTTCGAACCGGTCAGCGCCTGTCGAACGCACCAACTCATCAGGCCAGGCAGCAACCATCACATCGTGTATGCCCGGATCAGCGGTGGCCGCCTGGTCGCCCGTGTCACCAATATGAAGGAGGCCGCGCGCCGGGCGCGGAGCGGCCAATCGATCGTTCAGTTGCCAGAGGAACCCACCGCTGAGATGGCCTGCACACTTTGTCTTCGCGATTCGTTTCGCCTCGATGAAGCATCACAGGCGAAGCACAAGGGTCTGTTCATTGTCCAAGAGATCACGGAGAAGACAAAGGGGGGCCCGATCGTCCGGTATCGCCTGCATTGCGACGCCTCGATGACCGCCGGGCGGTCGCCCCCCGAGTTATCCGTCAAGCAGATGAGCGAGCTGGGCCTCCACAGAGTCGAGGTGGACGCGATCGGTAGGGAGGCTTAGCGCATGGGTCTCCACGTTTCTTCCCGAAACGAGCGTTTGCAACCCGCTGGCCACTGCGTGCGCTCGGTTTTTTCCCTCGATCTTCAGCGCAACCTGCCGTGGGACAGTCACTTGGAGAGGATCTAGTGTAATCGACCGCGATCCGAGAGCAAGGCGCAACCCGGCTGTGGGTCTGGCTTACGAGGTTTGCAGTGTAATCGACCGCGATCCGAGAGCAAGGCGCAACCGCTCGCGTGACGCCGCATGTGTGCGAGGCAGTGTAATCGACCGCGATCCGAGAGCAAGGCGCAACCCCGAGCGATGCGGTTGAGGATGCTCTCAGAGTGTAATCGACCGCGATCCGAGAGCAAGGCGCAACCATGGATTCCGCGCGTCCACGTCCGCGAAGAGTGTAATCGACCGCGATCCGAGAGCAAGGCGCAACCCGGCCGCGTTCGTGAAGGCGGCGGGGGAGAGTGTAATCGACCGCGATCCGAGAGCAAGGCGCAACGCAGGAACACCGGGGCCCAGATCCTGACCGAGTGTAATCGACCGCGATCCGAGAGCAAGGCGCAACCGTCCCTCACCGGGGACGGGCCGGTTTCCCAGTGTACTCGACCGCGATCCGAGAGCAAGGCGCAACAACATCTGGCACGGCATGACTCAGACAATATCCTAAAGTGACAACCCGTCGTTCACGCCCCCGGATTAAACGGCAACGGCACATTGTGCCCCGCATCCCGCAGCGTTTTCTCCCGCGCCGCCAGCTCGATATCCGCATCGACCATCATCGCCGCGAGCTGTTCGACCGTTGTCGACGGTTTCCAGCCCAGCTTCTGCTGCGCCTTGCTCGAATCGCCCACCAGCAGATCCACCTCCGCCGGCCGCAGGTAGCGCGAGTCAAACGCCACATGGTCGCGGTAGTCGAGCCCCGCGTGGTTGAAAGCCAGTTCGCAGAACTGCCGCACCGAGATCGACCGGCCGGTGGCGATCACATAGTCCTCGGGCTTGTCCTGCTGGAGCATCATCCACATCATCTTCACATAGTCGCCCGCGAAGCCCCAGTCGCGCTGCGCATCGAGGTTGCCCAGGAAGACCTTCTCCTGCAGCCCCAGCTTGATGCGGCCGACGGCCCGCGTGATCTTCCGCGTGACGAAGGTCTCGCCCCGCCGCGGCGATTCGTGGTTGAAGAGGATCCCGCAGGAGCAGTGCAGCCCGTAGCTCTCGCGGTAGTTGACCGTGGCCCAGTGGGCCATCACCTTGGCGCAGGCGTAGGGCGAGCGGGGGTGGAAGGGCGTGGTTTCCTTCTGCGGCGTCTCGACGACCTTGCCGTACTGCTCGGAGCTGCTGGCCTGGTAGTACCGCACCTGCTGGCCGCTCTCCTGCTGGAACTCGCGGACCGAATCGAGCAGCCGCAGCGCGCCCATCGCGACGATGTCCGCCGTGTACAGCGGCATATCGAACGACACGCGCACATGGCTCTGCGCGGCGAGGTTGTAGACCTCGTGCGGCCGGACCCGCCGCAGGATCTCGGAGATCGAGCTGGTGTCGGCCATGTCGCCGTAGTGCAGCCGCAGCTTGGGGTTGGGGTTGTGCGGGTCCTCGTAGAGCCCGTCGATGCGGCTGGTGTTGAAGGTCGAAGCGCGGCGGATCAGGCCGTGCACCTCGTACCCCTTGGCCAGCAGAAACTCGGCCAGGTACGAACCGTCCTGCCCGGTGATGCCCGTGATAAGCGCGCGACGCGTTGGCGTGGTCATGATGCTCCGATCAGAACGCGGCGGTCGCCGCGGGGTGAATCCTGCCTGTCAGTCTGGGCCTCTCACTATCGACTCGCCGGCGGCGTGAAGCCAGTCTCGCCGAGCCCGGCTGGTCCGGCTCTGGCGCCGCCCGGTCCGAGATCGGCCCCGGCACGGGCTCCCCGATCGACTGGTAATACCGCACCACCGGGGAATCCATCCGCCCCGCCCGGTCGCCGGTCTCCAGCGGCGGGGGCGGGCCGTCCAGCGGCCGGCTGTCCATCAACCCCCGCACCGTCACCAGCGCCAGCAGCCCCGCGAGCACGACCGGCCCCACCGGCGCGAGCCTCTTGAGCAGCCCCCGCGCCAGCCACGGCCTCGACTGCTCCCCCGCCCGCCCCGCGATCATCGCCATCAGAATCAGCGCGAGCGGATCCACATACCGCTGCCACACCTCCGGGCTCGCCGAGACCGCCGCGGCGAACCCCGCTAGCCCCGCGAGCACGACCATCCGCTCCCGCGCCCCCAGCAGCGCCAGCCACGCCGCGACCGCCGCGGCCCCCCACACCGCCAGCGGCACGATCAGCGTCGAGGTCCGCCCGGCGATCTCCGGGAACTTCGCGGCCAGGTTCCACAGCCCCGTCCGCCGCCCGGCCTCGTAATCGAAATCCGTCCGCGGCAGCACCGCGAGCAGGAACCCCGCGGCGAGCGCGGCGATCAGCCAGCCGCGGTGATCCCGCCAGAGCGCGACCAGCGCGGGCAGGATCGTGGGCAGGAAGAAGACGCTGTACACCCCGAAGACGCTGAGCACGAACGCCGCGCCCGCGGGGTTGCTGCCGCCGTACTGACCGTGGAACGCGGGTGGAGTGAGCCCCTCCCACAACAGGAAGAACCCGCCGACGATGGCGAAGGCCGGCGCGGTCATGAACCCGGCGACGACAGCGCGGGTGAAGCGGACGCCGGGGGCGGTGAGCGCAACACCTTTCCAGCCGGCCTCTTGCGAGGCGGGAATGAGCGCCACCCACGCCCCGGCCCAGATCATCGCCGCGGCCCAGAGGTGGAGTTGGCGGGTGAAGACCAAGAGCGTGAGCACCAGTGCCGCCGCGGCCCCCCACCGCCACCAGCCGGGTCTCGCCGCGGCCCGCATCGACATGAGCAAGACGAGCAGGACGCCCAGCCAGCCCGCGTTGTCGGGCAGGAGCCACGCGGAGGATGAAACTACATAAGCACTGGCGAGGACCGGGAGCGCAAAGAATGCGCCCCGCAGCCCGGCGCGGCCGGCTTCCCACCCGACCAGCCCGACCAGCGCAGCGCCGATCAGGGCCGAGACCAGCTGCATCACCCAGACCGCCCCGCCGGTGGCGAGCCCAGCCGCGGTCATGAGCAGGTGGTACCCGGGCGTGGTCGCGGAAAGGTAGTTGGAGAGGTCAGGCGTGGGCCATTCGGCCATGAAGCGGCGGATCGCCGGCTCGTGGAACCACATCTGGTCGTAGGCCACGCGCGAGGGCACGCGGCCCCAAACGATGAGCAGCACAGAAGTTATGAACGACGCCGCGGCGAGGATCGCGGCGGCGAGGAGGCGGTGGGCGGTGTTGGGCGGGGTGGTTTGGAGCACGCGGATTGCCCAGACTATCGGCAGGCGGGGCGGTCGATGCGCTCGGGTTTGGGGCGGCGGGCGACATCCAATCTTGCAAGCCCCCTCCCGCCGCGGCCGATGAACGCCCCGGAACCCCCGCGGGCGTGGGGCGTACGCCCCTGCGCGGGGCCAGCCCGATTTGGAGCAGAGCCATCAGCACGATGACGGACAACCCGGGCGGCATCGAGGACGGGGCGGTTCGCCCCGCGCGGCCGCTGTGGCGGGCCCTCATCAAGCTCGCCCGGCCCCACCAGTGGGCCAAGAGCGGCTTCGTGCTGCTGGGGCCGCTGTACGCGCTGCAGGACACGGCGCGGCCGGCGCTGGACCTGCTGCTGCCCGCGCTCTTCGCTGCGGTGGCGTTCTCGCTGGCCTCGAGCGCGTGCTACATCGTCAACGACATCTTCGATGCCCCCCGCGACCGGGCCCATCCCAGAAAGCGGACGCGGCCGATCGCCGCGGGCGAGGTGACGCCCAGGCAGGCGTGGGTCTTCGCGGGCGTGCTGGTGGTGGCCGCGGCGGCGTCGCTGGCGCTGCTGGGGAGCGTGTGGCTGGGTGTGGGGATCGTGCTGGCGTTGTACGTGCTGAACGTGCAGGCGTACACGATGAAGCTCAAGCACATCGTGATCGCGGATGTGGTGTCGCTCTCGCTGGGCTTTGTGCTGCGGGTGTTCGCGGGGTGTGCTGCGGCGGAGGTGGCGCCGAGCACGTGGCTCCTCAACAGCACGCTGTTCTTCGCGATGTTCCTGGCCTTCGGCAAGCGTCTGGGCGAGAAGCGGACGATGCGCGAGGACGCGGCGAACGCCCGGGGCGTGCTGGCGGTGTACACCGATCACCTGCTGCGGATGGCGGTGGTGGTGACGGCGGTGGCGATGCTGCTGACCTACGCGGATTACGTGCAGTCGCGCGATGGGCGGTACACCGATGCGGTGCCGCTGCTGGGGGTGTCTTTTAATCTGCTGTGGCTGACGACGATCCCGGCAACCTTCGGGCTGCTGCGGTGCATCGTGCTGCTCGAATCGGGCCGCTACGACGACCCGACGGAGCTGGTCGCCCGCGACCGGCCGATGCAGGCCGCGGTGCTGGCCTTCGCCCTGGTGACCGCGGCGGTGATCAGCCGGGGCGTGTGGGCGGGGTGAATCTCAGTCGCAGGCCCTGTATCTGCACGCCGCGCTCGGCCGCGAGCGTGCGGAGTCGTGCATCGAGTGCCTGTCGGAATGCCGCGGGACTTGCGTACGAACGCGTCATCGATGCTCCGTCACGTTGCTGATGCGCCGTCGTTCATGTCGGAGCTTCAGAACCTGGGCGGCGTCGGCAGTCCCGATGAGACCGCGTTCAACAGCGGCGTTGGTCGCGTCCTCGAACTGCTCGAGCGGCGGGGAGCCGGCGGCCGCGAGGTCACGCAGCGTGCGCAGCGGCGTCGTGGCGGGGACCACAGCGATCGCTTGTGTTTCCTCCGGCTTGAGCGCCGCCGTGTGAAGCACGCATCCCGCGGGCGGCTTCCGGCGGAATCCCGGCGGCACCGTCAGATGGATCTTCCTCGGGATGAACTCGGCCAGGTCGTAGAGCGCGAGCGCGGTCTGATGGCTGATCACCGCTTGCGGACGATCATCACGCCCACGGCTCCACAGCCAGAGCCGGATCAGATCGTCGTACTCCGCCAGCGGGAGAGACGGGATCCGGTACAGCCCGCGGCCGGCTCGCTCGAAATTGCCGGCGGAGAGGTGGTAGCTCAGGTGCGGAGCGTTGTACCCGGCCTCCTCGGCCTGCCGCGCGGTGAAGTAGCCGCCCTGCGAGGCAGCGACCTCGGTCAGAGCACGGAGAGCGGCCTTTGTGTCGCGATAGGGCACTGCGCACACCTTCAAATAATTTGAAGGTATATGCAGCGGTCACCGTGGAGGCAAGTAACCCGCACGACCCGGGTGCCGCGCTTTCACACGGTTTCCAACCGCATCGAGCCCGCCGCGTTGCACCCCGCCTCATCCCCCGGACAGGACCTGAAACGGCCGAACACCGGGCGGCGAAACTATGTACGATTTTTCACCGGGGAGCCGACACCTCTGGGCTTCTCGCGCGTCTTTGGGTGAAGAGGGTCAACTCATCGGGGTGACGCCTGCGCTGGCCGCGGTACCGCGGCGGGGGGCGATGGCCGCCGGCGGCCGTGCCGGTGGTGCGATGAGCGGCCCGGGTGCCCGCGAGGTCTTCGCGGGCGGGAGAATCGAGTCTGTTCATGTCCGACCCGCAGTCCCGGGTCAAAGGAGTCTCTGGAATGTCGATGAAGAGCCTGGGCGGGCTTGCCCGCGCCGCAGTTCTGGCCTCCGCGCTCATCGGCGCGGCGGGCCTGCCGATGACCGTCATGGCCCAGCCCGGTGAGCGGGATGAATCGGGCCTCAAGAAGTTCGCCGACGTCAGCAAGGACTTCGAGAAGGTCGTCTCCACCGCCGACGGCAAGAGCTACTACAACCTGTGGGTCCGGCAGAAGGACGGCGCCATGATCGCCGAACTGCCCCGCGGCTACGAAAACCAGCGGCAGTTCATCGCGATGACCGTCGCCAGCGGCGAGACCTACGCGGGCCTGCAGGCCGGCGACCGGTACGTCTACTGGAAGCGGCAGGACAACCGCCTGCTCCTCCTCGAGCCCCAGGTCGGCACCCGCTCAACGGGCGATCAGGAGAGCAAGAGCTCGGTCGAGCGGCTCTTCACAGACCGCGTGATCCTCGATCTGCCGATCCTGGCGATGGGCCCGAGCAACCAGCCGGTCATCGACATGAAGGACCTGCTGACGGCCCGCGCGGGCGAGTTCTTCGGCCGCGCTGCGGCGGGCGCCAACGCCCGCCTCGCGACGCTGAAGGTCGCCAAGGCCTTCCCCGAGAACGTCGAGATCCGCTACGAGATGCCCACCGCCGGCGGCATCCTCAAGCAGTTCCACTACTCGATCAGCCGCATCCCCGACAACACGGGCTACAAGCCGCGTGAGGCCGACACCCGCGTCGGTTACTTCACCACCGTGTACCGCGACCTGGGCAAGTTCACCGACCAGGAGAAGTGGGTTCGCTACATCAACCGCTGGCATGTCGAGAAGCGCGACCCCAAGCTCAAGCTGAGCCCGCCGAAGGAACCCATCGTCTTCTACATCGAGCACACGGTGCCGGTGCGGTACCGCCGCTTCGTGCAGGACGGCGTGCTCGAGTGGAACAAGGCCTTCGAGAAGATCGGCATCGTTGACGCCATCCAGGTCTATCAGCAGGACGAGGCCACCGGGGCCCACATGGACAAGGACCCCGAGGATGTCCGCCACAACTTCATCCGCTGGCTGAGCAACGACATCGGCACGGCCATCGGACCGAGCCGCACGCACCCGCTCACCGGTCAGATCCTCGATGCGGACGTGATCCTCACCGACGGCTGGATCCGCCACTTCTGGGTGCAGTTCTCCGAGATCCTGCCCGAGCTCGCGATGGAGGGCTTCTCGCCCGAGACCATGGCGTGGCTGGAGACCAACCCGCAGTGGGACCCGCGGGTGCGTCTGGCCGATCCCGCCAAGCGCAACCTGCTGCTCGCGCAGCGGGCCCGCCGCGGCATCACCGCGTACGGCGGCCACCCGATCGCCGCGATCGATCCGCGCGTGGGCATGGGCGAGCAGGACCTCCTGGGCACGCACGAGTACGACGGCTTCGCCGGCCGCACCAGCCAGGCCGCGGGCCTGTGCCTCGCCGCCAAGGGCAAGGCCTTCGATGTCGCGATGATGCGCATGACCCTCGACATGCTCGATGACGAGGCGTTCGATGCGCTCGCGGCGGCCCGCGGCGAGGGCGGCGGCAGCTTCGACACGCTCGACGGCGTGCCGGATTGGTTCATCGGGCCGCTCCTGATGGACCTGGTGGCGCACGAAGTCGGCCACACCCTGGGCCTGCGTCACAACTTCCGCGCTTCGACGATCTTCGACCTGTCGGAGATCAACAGCGAGGAGGTCAAGGGCAAGAAGCCCTTCACCGGCTCGGTGATGGACTACACGCCGATCAACATGGCGATCGTCGAGGGCGAGCCCGCCGGCGACTTCGGCATGAACGGCGTGGGCGCGTACGACTACTGGGCGATCGAGTACGGCTACGGCTCGGGCGACCTCAAGGAAGTCCTCAAGCGCGTCAACGAGCCCGAGCTCATCTACGGCACCGATGAGGACACGATGGGCCCCGACCCGCGTGACCGCCGCTACGACTTCGCGAAGAACCCGCTCGACTACGCCAAGAGCCAGATGGAGCTGGCCCGCTACCACCGCGGCCGCCTGCTCGATAAGTTCGTGAAGGACGGCGACAGCTGGTCCCGCGCCCGCCGCGGCTACACCATCACGCTGGGTATGCAGACCCGCTCGCTGAGCATGATGTCCAACTGGATCGGCGGCGCGTTCGTCAGCCGCGCCAAGAAGGGCGATCCCGATGCCCCGCCGACCATCCAGCCCGTCCCGGCCGACCAGCAGCGCGATTCGCTCCGCTGGATCATCGACAACAGCTTCTTCGACGAGGCCTGGGGCCTCTCGCCCGAACTGCTGTCGCGCATGACGGTCGACAAGTGGCTCGACGAGGGCGGCTTCCGCGAGGCGATGGAAGACCCGACCTGGCCGATCCACGACCGGATCTCGGGCATCCAGAGCTCCGTGCTCACGATGCTGATGAACCCGACCACGGTGCGTCGGGTCTACGACAACGAGATGCTGGTGCCGTCGGACCAGGATGCGCTCACGCTCCCCGAGATGCTCGACACCATCAACGCCGCGGTGTGGAGCGAGATCGAGAAGGCCCCGAGCCGCCGTTACACGGCTCGCCAGCCGATGATCAGCTCGCTGCGTCGCAACCTGCAGCGCGAGCATCTGGACCGCCTGATCGATCTGGCGCTGGGCCAGGGCGCGAGCAACGCTTCGGGCAAGCCCGTTGCGAACCTCGCGATCCTCAAGCTCCGCCAGCTCGATGAGAAGCTCGCCGGCCTGGTCGAGAAGCCCTCGGGCAACCTCGATGCCTACACGCTGGCGCACCTCACCGAGGCGCACCACCGGATCCAGAAGGTGCTCGACGCAAACTACACCTACAACGCCGGCGGCATGGGCGGCGGCTTCCCGACCTGGATGCTGATGGGCCAGCCGGCCCCCGAGAAGCCGGTGCAGGGCGTGCCGGACTACCCGGACTCCGAGCTCGCGAAGTAAGCACTTCCGGCATCAGGCCGAATCGATGACCAACCCCAAGGCCCGCGGCACCCGCCGCGGGCCTTTTTCGTGCGCCTGTTCGCGCAACGCACCTGTCGCGGCACAGAGCGTGACTGACAGCACCCCCTATGTGGACCAATGTCAGGACGCTTGATCACCCTCGTCATCGCTTGCATCGCGTTGTCCACCCCACACCCAGCAACGCGGCGGCATCCACTTGTGCGGGCACTCGAGTGTCGATAGCCCGGGGCGACGGATGCAATCTGGCAAGCGCGCGACTCGTGCGTGGCTGATCTTCAAGTTCTCTACAGACGCGGCAATGCTGCGGATGTGCTTGGCACGCTTGCGTCCCGGCGGCAAGAGAACACGCACAGGCTTCCCGATGACCCCGAGCGCCTGGATCGGTCCTACGAGGTCAGAGTCCGCTGAGACCACAATGGCCAGATCGAAACGGTCTTCGTATGCATCGCGCAACATCTCGGTCGCGATGTTCACATCCGTCCCTTTCTCTTCCCACGCGGCACGCATATGCCCGCACACCTCGCAACGCAGTGGGTTCTTCTCGGCGTACCAACCCAGGTGCACGGTGAGCCGGGGTGTGGCGCGGATCGCGTCGAGGTAGAGACGCTGGCGTTCGTTGCTCGCTTCGATGCTCGCACGAACGGCGTCATCGATTTCGACGAGCTTCGGGACGCTGCGCGGGGCTGAGAAATACTTCACCGCGATGCAGGTCTCTCGCCGACGTAGTCGTCGCTCGACCAGCCCGCCGACATCGAGCCAATAGAGCGATCGACCGATGAACTCTTCCGGAGCACCCCCGAACTGCCGGTGGCGCCGGTCGGATTGCCGGGAGGCGCTCCGGATTCCGTAGAACAGGTTGAATCCGTCGACGTACGCAATGACTCGGGCTTTCATGAAGGTTGCTTCCGGGTGGTCCGATGATACAATCTGGTCACTACCCCACGGTGATGAACCGTGGCCCGCGCGCCGCCCCTCGGGGCGGCGTTTCTTTTTGGGACCGGTCGGACCTGCTCTCATCCCGGATCCCCCGCCCCATCCCGCCCGTATCGGTCTCTCGCGGCCGGTTCCGGCCGCGGTTTGTCCACAGAACGCCCCTCTCGCGTGACCTGCGACCGCAGTTGCGCCCTGCTTCGCCCGATTCAAGGGGCGTGCCTCCGCTTTGGGCGGAGTGGCTGCAGCACAGAGGAGCGCATCGTGTCCGATAACGCTGAACCGAACACGCCGCACACCGGACCCGCCACCCCCCGGCCGCGCCGCCTCCGCAGACTTCTTGAAATCGCATGGGTCGCCGCGGCGGGGCTCGGGTTCGTCGCCGTTGGACTCACCATCGCCGATGTCCCCACCACCGTCCGCGACTTCTTCATCCCCGGCACGCAGCCGCTGGGGATCGACGATCCGATGTCGAGCGCGACCAACTGCTCGAACTGTCACGCCTTCTACGACGATGAGCGCGAGCCCTACACGCCATGGGCTGCATCGATGATGGGCCAGGCGACGCGCGACCCGATCTTCCACGCCTGTCTCGCGATCGCGAATCAGGACGCCGCGTTCGCCGGCGACATGTGCCTGCGTTGTCACACGCCCCAGGGCTGGGTCTCGGGCCGGTCGGACGACCCCACCGGCGGCAACCTCACACTCACCGACTTCCAGGGTGTGTCGTGCTCGACCTGCCACCGCATGGTCGACCCCGAGTACGAGCCGGGCGTGAGTCCCTTCGAGGACATCTCGGTCCTGACGCGGCTGACGGACCTCCCGCAATCGCCGCACAACGCCTCGTTCATCTTCGATCACAAGGACCGCCGCCGCGGCCCGTTCCAGCTCGCCTTCACGCCGCACCAGTGGCTGCAATCACCGTTCCACCGCGAAGCCAACCTCTGCGCCACCTGCCACGAGGTCTCGAACCCGATCTACTCCAAGCAGGTCGACGGCTCCTACCGCCTCAACGCGCTCGACACACCGCACGAGACCGGCAACAAGTACGACCAGTTCCCCATCGAGCGGACCTACTCGGAATGGGCCAACAGCGCCTTCGCGCAGGGGCCCATCGACATGACCGGCCGCTTCGGCGGCAACGACCCGTTCGTCAGCACCTGCCAGGACTGCCACATGCCGACGACCACGGGCACCGGCTGCGACCCGGTGTTCGAGCCGCCGGTGCGCAACGATCTGCCCCAGCACCACTTCAACGGCGGCAACACCTGGGTGCTCCGCGCGGTGCGCTCGCTCTACGACGATTACGACACCGACCTCTCCGAAGCGAGTGTCGATGCCTCGGTCGCGCGTGCTGTGCAGATGCTGCAGAACGCCTCGGACCTCGAGCTCTACCAGTCCGGCGCGGTGCTCACGACCCGCATCATCAACGAATCGGGCCACAAGCTGCCCACCGGCTACCCCGAGGGCCGGCAGATGTGGATCAACGTGCGCTTCTTCGACGGCGCCGACAATCTCATCGCCGAGCACGGCGCGTACGACCCTTCAACCGCCGTCCTCGACAAGCCCTCGACCAAGGTCTACGAGGCCAAGCTGGGCCTCGATGCCTGGGCCGCCAACGAATTCAACAAGCCGGCGGGCCCGTCGTTCCACTTCGTGCTCAACAACGTGTGGCTCAAGGACAACCGCATCCCGCCGCGGGGCTTCACGAACGCGGCGTTCGAAGCGGTGCAGGCCGCGCCGGTCGCGTATTCCTACGCCGACGGTCAGCACTGGGACGACACCGAATTCGCCATCCCCGCCGCGGCGGAGCGCGCCGAGGTCCGCGTGTACTTCCAGACCACGACCAAGGAATACATCGAGTTCCTCCGCGATACCAACACCACCAACACCGCCGGTCAGGTCGCCTACGACCAGTGGGTGCTGCACGGCCGCTCGGCCCCGGTCGAGATGGATGTCGCCTCGATCACGCTCCAGCCCCGCTGCATCGGTGATTTCGACGGGTCCGGCGGCGTCGACGGCGACGACATCGCCGCGTTCTTCACCGCGTGGCAGGCCGGCGACGGCTCGGCCGACGTCGACGGCTCGGGCGGGGTCGATGGCGACGACATCGGCTACTTCTTCGAACGCTGGCAGGCCGGCTGCTAAACGCGGAATTCACTTCCCGATCCGGGGATTGCGCCGTACGCTGCCCCGGAAGAGTCCCCCGCCGGCCCATCGCTCGATCCCGGCACGCTGATCCGGACCACTTTGTCCGTCTCGCCTTTCCGTCTCGCCTTTCCCCCTCGCCTTCCCACCGACAGAGAGAGATCCATGCGTACGACCATCACCGCCGTCCTCGCCGCCGCCGCGGGCCTCGCCGCGCCGGCGCTCGCCCAGAACATCACCACCGAGACGATCCAGTCCGGCCTCACCCGCCCGGTCTTCGCGACCGCGCCCAACGGCCAGTTCGACCGGCTCTACATCCTCGAGCAGCGCTCGGGCACGCAGGGCCGCATCCGCATCCTCTCGCTGCAGAACAACACGATGTTCCCCGGCAACTTCCTCGTGATCGATCCGGTCTCGACCGGCGGCGAGCAGGGGCTGCTGGGCCTGGCCTTCCACCCCGACTTCATGAACAACGGCTACTTCTATGTGAACTACACGCGGGCCACGCAGCCGGGCGTCTCGTGGGGCTCGACCGTCGTGGCCCGCTACCGCGCCACCGGCGGCGACGGCAACGCCCTCACCGCCGACCCCGCTTCGGCGACGATCCTCATGACCATCCTCCAGCCCGATGCCAACCACAACGGCGGCTGGATGGACTTCGGCCCCGATGGTCACCTGTACATCGCCACCGGCGACGGCGGCTGCGCCAACGACAACAACTGCGGCGGGCAGAACCCCACCATCAACCCGCCGGGTCACACCCCCGGCACCGGCAACGCGCAGGACATCACCAGCAACCTGCTGGGCAAGGTCCTCCGCATCGATGTCGACGGGCCCGACAACATCCCCGGCAACGCCGACGACGACCAGTTCCCCGCCGACCCCAACCGCAACTACAGCATCCCCAACGACAACCCCTTCGTCGGCATCAACGGCGATGACGAGATCTGGTCCTACGGCCTCCGCAACCCCTGGCGCATCAGCTTCGACCGCGCCACCGGCGAGATGTGGATCGCCGATGTCGGCCAGGGCCAGCGCGAAGAGATCTCGGTCGAGCCCCCCTTCACCGCCGGCGGTCGCAACTACGGCTGGCGCTGCCTCGAGGGCACGCGCTGCACCGGCCTCACCGGCTGCGACTGCGCCGATACCTCGCTCATCGCGCCCATCCACGAGTACGACCACGGCGGCGGCCGCTGCTCCATCACCGGCGGGTATGTCTACCGCGGCTGCGCCATCCCCAGCCTCCGCGGCACATACTTCTTCGCCGATTACTGCTCGGGCGATATCTACACGCTGGTCCGCGATGGGCAGTCCAACACCGTGACCAATGTCCGCACGCAGCTGGATCCGCCCGGCACCGCCACCATCGACAACGTCACCTCCTTCGCCGAGGATGCCCGCGGCGAACTCTACATCCTCGATCAGACCGGCGGCCAAATCTTCCGCGTTGTCTCCACCGACCCGATCACGGACTGCAACACCAACGGCCGCGAAGACGCCTGCGACATCGCGCTTGGCTCGAGCACAGACGCCAACGGCAACGGCATCCCCGATGAGTGCGAGCCGTCATGCCCGGCCGACTGGGATGGCTCCGGCGGGATCGACGGCGACGACATCACCGCCTTCTTCGTCGACTGGCAGGCCGGCGAGGCCGACATCGACGGCTCGGGCGGCACCGATGGCGACGATATCACGTTCTTCTTTGTGCGTTGGCAGGCGGGGTGCTGAGGAAGAGGCACAGAGGCACGAAGGCACAAAGGCACGAAGTGGGGCGTCGGCGGGATCGCCGGCGCCCTTTTTCATTGCTCGCTCGGTTCGGAGCCAGGCGGGTAGAATGGAATGCGCATCCGATCGTGATGCGCACGGCGGCGTGGCAGAAGGGATAGCGCGTGGCGATCGGCGGCGGAGTGCAGCACAGGTTCGCGAAGCGTGTCCTCGCGGTCACCGCGTGCGCCGCGCTTGTTGTCAGCGGGGGCTGCGATGATGCGGCGATCCGCGAGCAGCGCATCGCCAAGGGGATCGAGGTGATCCCCGCACCGCCCACCCGGTCGGGCCAACCATCCCGCACGGCCGGCAGCGCCGGCCCGGACTCCCCCGCCTGGACGCCCCCACCGGCGTGGGAACCGGCGCCCGGCGAGCGGCCCATGCGGTTCGCGACCTTCCGCTCGCCAGGCGCCGCGGCGTCGGATGCCACCGAGATCGCCGTTTCTGTGTTCCCCGGACGAGTCGGCGGCGAACTCGCGAACATCAACCGCTGGCGCACGCAGATGGGCCTCGCGGCGATCGAACCGGGCGAGCTCGAGTCGGTGATCGAACGCTTCCAGCAGGCGGGATACGAGGGGTACCGGGCGCGCATCGTCGGCGACGCGGGTGTAATGCTCGCCACCGGGCTCTACGAGCTCGGCCATGACCGCACGTGGTTCATCCGCGCTGTGGCCGCGCCGGAAGCAGCCGACCGAATCGCGGCGGAGATCGCCGCGTTCGCGGCGTCTTTCGCTCCGAGATCCGATGCGCCGTTGGGGTCAACGCCGCCAGCGTCGGGCGGGGAGGGCGACTGATGCCTCTCCTCCGCGCCCTCGCCTCGCTGCGGCTCACCGTCGCGCTCCTCGCCGCGGCGATGGTGCTGATCTTCATCGGCACCATCGCGCAGACCCGGCTGGGTGTGTGGCAGGCGGTCGATCAGTACTTCCGCGCTCCGATCGCGTGGGTCGATGTCGCGATGCTCGTCGGCGAGGCGCCCGGCCGCTTCCGCATCCCGATCCCGGGCGGGCTCACCATCGCCGCGCTGCTCACGCTCAACCTGATCGCCGCGCACACCATCCGCTTCAAGGCCACGCGCCGCCGCATCGGCATCATCATGCTCCACCTGGGGCTGATCGTGCTGCTGCTCGGCGAGTTCGTCACCGGCTTCCTCGCCACTGAGGGGCTGATGTCGATCGACGAGGGCGCCCAGAGCTCGTACATCGAAGACATCCGCGGCGCTGAGCTGGCGGTCGTTGATCCCTCGGACCCCGAGACCGACCGCATCATCACCGTTCCGGGCAGCGTGATCGCCGCGGCCGCCTCGGGCGACGGCGTTATCAGCGATCCACGCCTGCCCTTCGACATCGTGGTTGATTCGTGGATGCCCAACGCCGCGCTCGTCCGCGCCGAGGGCGAGACGCCAGCCGATCGCGGCGTGGGCCTCGATGCCCGCGCGATCCCGCAACCGCGGGTCAGCGGCGTCGAGGGCGGCCGCACCGACACGCCCGCGGCGTACATCACACTCCGGCGCGGCGACACTCGCCTGGGCACGTGGCTCGTGAGCGCGGACCTCCGCGAACCGCAGCGGATCGAGCTGGGCGAAGCCGCATATGGGCTGGCCCTGCGCTTTCGCCGCACGTATCTGCCCTACACGCTCCACCTCAAGGACTTCCGGCACGATGTCTTCACCGGCACGACGATCCCCCGCAATTTCTCCAGTGATGTCCGCCTGATCGATCCATCCCGCGGCGTTGATCGCGATGTACGCATCTGGATGAACAACCCGCTGCGCTACCAAGGTCGCACCTTCTACCAGGCTTCCTACAAGCCCGATGGCAGCGGCACGGTGCTGCAGGTCGTGCGCAATCCCGGCTGGCTGCTGCCCTACGCCGCGTGCATTCTTGTGGGTGTTGGGATGACGGTGCACTTCGTGCAGTCGCTGACGGGCTTCCTTCGCCGCCGCCAGAAGCGCGCAACGAAGACGGCGGATGTTGCGGCTGCACCGCCGCGGCGCAGGCTGTGGGTCGGCGTTGTCACGCTGGCCGGGATCGTGCTCGCCGCGAGCGCGCTGCTGCGTCCGCAGCCGGAGTCGATGCCCGGCCTCGACACCTTCGCGCGCCTGCCCGTCTCCGCCGGCGGGCGTATCAAGCCGATAGACACGGCCGCCCGCTCGATGCTGATGATCGCGGGCGGCAGACAGTCCGCCAAAGGAACGCCGGCGACTTCGTATCTGCTGGATTTGATCACGCGACCGACCGAGATCACCGACCTCGCTGTTGTGCGTGTCGACCAGCCCGAGGTGCTTGCGCTCCTCGACCGCGCGCCCGATGCCGGCGGCAGACTGCCCCTCACCGTGATCCAGCCCAAGTGGCGCGACATCGCCGAGGCGGCCGCGGCGGCCTCGGCCGTCGCGCCCCGCGAGCGCGATGCGTTCCAGGGAGCCGTGCTCGATCTGCACAGCCGCGTCAACACCATGCTCGCCCACGCGCAGATGCGCGAGCCGTATGTCATCCCGCCCGCTTCGCCCACCGGATCGTGGCGGCCATTCTTCGAGGCCTTCCGCGACGATGCGGCTTCGCCGGACGCCAACCCCGCCATCGGCTATTACGCGACGATGATGACCGCCGCGAGCGAGGGCGATTCGGCCCGCTTCGCACGGGCCGCCGCCGCGTACGAAGCGTTGCTGCGCGAATCGATGCCAGGGATCATGCGGCGGATGGACCTTGAGGTCCTCTTTAATCGCGCTTCGCTCTTCTCGGGAACCGCGGCGGTGTACCTGCTCGCCGGGCTCGGCGCACTTGCCTCGTTCATCCTCCGCGGCCGCGCCGATGGCTCGCGCACCGCGGAGACGATCCGGGCCGGTTCCGCAGCGCTGCTGCTGGGAGCGGTCGTCGTCCACACCGTCGCGATCGCTGTCCGCATCTATCTGCAGGACCGACCGCCGGTGACGAATCTGTACTCATCGGCGGTGTTTGTGGGCTGGGCCGCGGCGGTCGCCGCACTCTTCATCGAGCGGCTCTTCCCCATCGGCGTCGCGGTGCTGGGCGCATCGATCGTCGGCTGCGGGACGCTGATCGTCGCCCACAACCTGGGCAACGACGGCGACACCATGCAGATGATGCAGGCCGTCCTCGACAGCAACTTCTGGCTCGCGACGCACGTGATCACCATCACGCTGGGCTACTCGGCGACGTTCCTCGCCGGCGTGCTCGCCGCGGCGTACCTCGTCGCGCGGTCCGCGACGGGATGGATCACCCGCCCGCGCGCGGAGGCGATGGGCAAGATGATCTACGGCAGCGTGTGCTTCGCGCTGCTGGTCAGCTTCGTGGGCACCGTGCTGGGGGGGATCTGGGCGGATCAGTCCTGGGGCCGGTTCTGGGGATGGGACCCCAAGGAGAACGGCGCTGCGCTCGTCGTGCTGATCAACGCGATCATCCTGCACGCCCGCTGGGGCGGGCTGGTGAAGCTCCGCGGCATCGCCGTGCTCGCGGTGCTGGGCAACATCGTCACCGCGTGGAGCTGGTTCGGCACCAATATGCTCGGCGTGGGGCTGCACGCGTACGGCTTCATGGACGGGGCGATGATGTGGCTGTCGGCGTTTATTGCGCTACAGCTGGCGGTAATGAGTCTGGGTCTCATCAAGCCCGCAGCGCCCTGAGCGATCCTGCACATGATTGACGGCACGGGCTCGGTTGGTAGTATGGCAATTGCACGGCCTTACACGCACAGAGGAGTCCAGCTTGGCCGAGCAGACGACGTCCACTCCGGTAGCGGCGCGCCCGCCCGCGCCGCGGCGGCTGCGCATCGCAGCGCTCGTGATCGCCGCATCGTTCGGCGTGCTGGGCGGCCTGGGCGCATTTACCTTCGGCTACGGCGACGGCGCTGCGTATCTCCAGAATGATCCCGCCGCGTGCGCCAATTGCCACATCATGCAGGCGCACTACGACACCTGGGTCAAATCCAGCCACCACAACGTCGCCACCTGCAACGACTGCCACCTGCCGCACGACTTCGCCGGCAAGTGGATCGTCAAGGCCGACAACGGTTTCTTCCACTCGCTCGCCTTCACGACGGGCGTCTTCCACGAACCCATCCAGATCAAGCCGCGCAACCGCAGCGTGACGCAGAGCGCCTGCCTGCACTGCCACGGCGATTTCGTCGACCACATGCGCCCGGCGGAGCACGGCGGCGACATGCTGCTGTGCATCCACTGCCACACGGATGTCGGCCACGCGCTCAAGTAGCGCAGGTCCGGCCCCGAGAAGGACTGGTGATCAATGACCGCTGACCTCCTCCGAAGAAAGCTCCCCGAGACACGCCGCGGCCGCGTACTGCTGCTGGTGCTCGTGTTTCTCGTGGCCGTCATCGGCACGCTGCTGGTGACTTACGTGCTCATCACGATGTTCTCGCGCAAGCAGGAAGCCCGCACGCCGTTCATCCGTGTCGTTGAGGTCAGCGAGATCTCCTCCGACCCCGAGCCCTGGGGCCGCAACTGGCCGCACCAGTTCGACGGCTGGAAGGCCACCGCCGGCGACCGCTTCTATGGCGGATCGAGCGCGATGCCCGCGAGCAAGCTCGATCACCACCCCTGGCTCCGCCGCCTCTATGCCGGCTACGCCTTCAGCATCGATTACCGCGAGGCCCGCGGCCACGCGTACATGCTGTACGACCAGGGCGTCACCGAACGCATCACCAAGAAGCCACAGGCGGGCGCCTGCCTGCACTGCCACGCCTCCAACACCGTGCTCTATCAGAAGGTTGGCAAGGAGGCGCTGGGCAAGCCCGCCGATAACGAGGCTCTCGCCCGCGAGTTCGACATGGAGGCCGCGATCCGCGGGTTCCAGGAAGTCAGCCGCAAGCCCTATGGCGAAGTGCTCGCGATGCTCGTCACCATGCCCGACGGCACGCCGGAGGAAACGACGCCCGCCGTGCCACAGCCGCCGCTCGGAGGCTTCACCGGCGAGATGGCGGGGCAGCAGGTGCATGATGCGTTGCCCGCGGGCGAGGCGCACCCCGTGTCATGCATCGACTGCCACGACCCCGACACCATGTCGATCCGCGTCACTCGCCCCGGCTTCGTGCTGGGCATGCAGGCGCTCGCGAATAGCGATGAGCCCGTGCCGCACCTGCCCAGCGTCGAGCGCTGGCGCCGCGGCAGTCGCGCCACGCCCTACGACCCGAACGCCGAGGCGACCCGCAACGAGATGCGCTCCTTCGTCTGCGGGCAGTGCCACGTCGAGTACTACTGCGCCAACAAGGACACGCTCGAGTTCCCCTGGGGACACGGGCTCAAAGTCGAGCAGCTCGAAACACACTGGGCGGGGAAGACCTTCCCCGATGGCACGCCTTTCTACGACTACGCCCACGGCGAGACGGGCGCACGCCTCTTCAAGGCGCAGCACCCCGAGTTCGAGCTCTGGAGCCAGGGCGTGCACGCGCAGAGCGGCGTCAGCTGCGCCGACTGCCACATGCCCTACGAGCGCCGCGGCGCTGCGAAGGTCAGCAATCACACGGTGCAGAGCCCGCTCAAGAACATCAACAACGCCTGCCAGCAATGTCACAACATCTCGGAGACCGAGCTTACCGAACGCGTCGAGACAATCCAGCGCCGCACCACCGCGCTCATGGAACGCACCGCGGCCGCGATGACCGAGATGCTCGATGCGATCATGGAGGCCAAGGCCGCGGGCGCTACGCCCGAGCAGCTCGCGCCGATCTTCGATCTGCAGCGCAAGGCGATGTGGCGGCTCGACTACATCAGCAGCGAGAATTCACGCGGCTTCCACGCCGACCAGGAGGCAGCGCGGATCTTGGGCGAATCGATCGATTACAGCCGGCGCGCCCAGGCCATGGCGCTCCGACTGCGGGCACCGCAGGCCCCGGCCACCCGCGAGATCCCGACCGAGCCCGTCCAGGGCGTCACGCCGCGGCAGGAACGCGGCCTGCCCGACTGGGGCGTTCCCCCGCCCCCGATCGCGGCGCCGCCCGAGAAGCCCGCTCCGCCCGCGGATGCGCCGAAGGAGACGACCCCAAAGGGTTAATCGCGCCCGCCGACCTCGCGACGTTCAACGGTCAGCCGCACGGGGTGGTTGAACCACGGGTTGTCGCCGCCCGGACCCGGGTACTTCTCGCGCAGGACGGCGGTGACATCCTCCATCGTGCCATCAGATGGAACCCAGCCCGCGGAGACATCGGGGAAATCGGTCTTGCAGTTCTCGCACTTGCTCGGATCAAGGAAGCGGATCGGGCACCAGAAACTCTCGACGTTGCGGAGCATCTCGCTGCCCAGCGACCACACACCCGTCATCCAGTCGCAGTAGAGGCACCACGCCAGGTCGTACCCCACCAGCCCGTCGAACTTCTGCCGACTCACGTTGATCCACTCGCCGGTCTTGTACTTTGGCAACCGGATCAGCCAGGTCAGCGGCGGATAGATGACCAGCTCGCCGATGCGGATGAAGAGGAAGATGGGCACGGCGAGCGCGGTCCACCAGACCGCGAGGTGGTTCCGCGCAGTGCCGACGATCTGGTTGAGCGTCCTGGAGATGCGCTGCGAATCGGGCCGCTTCGGCGAGACCGCCTCGTGCAGCCGCGCCCACACGATCAGTGTGATCGCCTGCGCCAGCACACCGACCAGCCCGCCGCGCCACCCCTGCAGCCAGAGCCCGATCACCCAGGGCGCTGCGGTGTAGGCCGTGATGACCAGATCGAGCCCGGGCGCCCGCGTGCAGAACCGCGCTGCCGCACGGCCCACCGCTCCAAACCGCGGCAGCAGGTGCAGCACGAGCGTCAGGAGCATGAGCCCGCCGACTATGGCGCCCAGGAGGATCAGGTTGGCTTGCGTGGTTTCGTCCATGGGCAAAGCGTATCGGAAGGCTGTTGTCGCCGCGCACCACTGCGCAGCAGTGTCACGCACGCGGGAGAACCGATTGCGAGGTACCCAGCGCGAGGAAGCAGAGCAGCGCATCGGGATAGGGGGGAGCCTTGCGGCTCCTCCCCTCCCA
>JBDZUZ010000041.1:0-5291 GCA_040255445.1 Planctomycetaceae bacterium
CCGCGGCGATCATCGCCGGCTGGTCTGGCTCGATCTGGCGCGTGGTGAGCCGGAACGAGGGGTTGTTCCGCTGCATGTCGGCGTGCCGCGCCGTCGCTTCCAAGATCTGCTCGTCGATCGCCCGGCCGACGGCATCGTTCATCAGCCGCCACTCCTCGGGAGTGATGTTGAGGCCGATCGGGGGCTTCTGTGCGACCAGCGGCGAACGGAGCCGGGCGAGGCGGTAGTGCCACGCCATACGGAGTTCATCGGGGTTGAGGTTGGCGCGGCCGTTGTTGAGGTCGGCGAACGAACCGGCCACCACCGTCACGCGGAGAGGCTCGCCCTGTCGCAGAAGTTCAACGGCCATCTCGTCGCCCGGATCGTGGGAGAGGATGGCGTAGCGGGCGATATTGACACTCGTGACGGGGATGTCGGCGATCGATCGGATGACATCGCCGGGCTGCAGAACACGCGCGGCATCGAAGCCATCGATCGCGCGACCGAGTTCAACTCCGTTCTGCTCTGGAATGTCGCGTGAGAACTGGACCCCCATCCCGGCCCGCGGCGTCCGCGCCATGAGCTCAAGTGCGATCGGTTCCAGGCGGGCTTCCTGCTCGGGCGAGAGGTCGCCGGACGCCACGTGCTTCTCGATCTCGGGCAGCCCCAGGTGCGGGAGCGACAGCAGCATCTCGGCCGCCCGCTCGCGCTGCGCGAACGACTCGTGGTCGAGCAGGCGGATGAGCTCGGCGGGCGGCAGCACCGCTTCATCGACCGGCGGCGCGGTGACAGTGACATTCGCCGCGCCGGTCGTGGTGACCGCGGGCAGTTCCTGGAGGGCGAGCGCGTGTCCGCACGACAGGAGCATGGCCGCGGCGCCTGCGCAGCGGGCCCAGCGCGGAATCCGCGCGTCGGCAGCGGTGTCTGCTGTTGCGGGGGAATGCGGTGTGGAGACGTCCACGCGGTTGCTCCGATCGATCCTCCACTCGCCCGAGGGAGCAATCTGCGGCGCCCAGCCGGTGGGTAGTTTACTCCACGTTCTGGCTCTGTTCCTTAATGCGGTCGATCGCCCCCTTGATTTCCACGGTTGCCCGTGAAATTGCCGCATCGGGGCTCTTGGAGGCGATGGTGTTGGCTTCGCGGAGCATCTCCTGGGCCAGGAAATCGAGGGTCCGGCCGATGGGCCGCGAGTCCTTGCCGGCGAGGAGGTCGCCGAACTGGTCCATATGGGCCGAGAGACGCTTGATCTCCTCGGCGATGTCGGTCCGCTCGGCGTAGACCGCGATCTCGCGAACGAGGTCGGCGGGCTCGACGGTCACATCGGCCTCGTCGAACATGGCCTGGATGCGGGCCCGGAGGCGGTCCTGATAGTCCTCGACGACGCGGGGAGCGAGCTGCTGGATGGTCGCGAGCCGCTCGGAGATAAAGGCGCCGTGGTCGCGGAGGTCCTGGGCGAGCACCTTGCCCTCGCGCTCCCGCATCTCGAGGAGGGCCTTGCAGGCCTTGTCGAGCAGGGGCAGGAACGCGGACTTGGCCTTCTCGAGCCGGTCTTCCTCATCCGACGCCGGCTGGAGCACGCCGGGGAGGTTGAGGAGCGCGGCGATATCGAGTGAGAGCTTGCCCTCGGCGACCTCGGGGAAGGCGCGGAGCTGGGCGATGTAGCGGGCGAGGGCCTGCGTGTTGATCTCGTGGGCGGCGCCGGCGGAGGCGTCGGTGCAGCGGGCGGTCACGGTGATCGTGCCGCGGCTGAGCCGGTCGCGGAGGCGGGATTCCATCTCGGCTTCGAGGCCCTGGAGGTCCTCGGCGAGGCGGATGGTGGCCTTGAAGTACTTGTTGTTGAGCGAGCGCACCTCGACGAAGTAGTGCGCCCCGTCGATGGTCGTGGAGGCTTCACCGAAGCCGGTCATGCTCCTGATCATGGAAGGGCTCCGGATCGTGAAGTGCGGGGATGAAGGTGGGTCAGCGGCCGCCGCCGGTGGCGGGTGACTCGGGCGTGGCCGGGGCGGGCTGCTCGGGCTGCGTCGGCTGAGGCGGCGTGACCGCGGCGGGGTCGACGGGGTTCGGATCGGTCGCGGGCGTGGTCACGGGGGGCTGACCGCCGGCGGGGACGCCGGTGTCACCCGCGGGGGTCGTCGCGCCGGGCGTGGTTTCCGCGGGCGGGGCGGTGGCGGGCTCGTTGGAGATCGCCGCGGGGGCGGTTGTGGTGATTGCGGAGGGACGGGTCGCGTAGTTCAGGCCGATCGCGAGCCCGAGGAAGGCCACAAAGACGATGATCGTGAAGATGGTCAGGGCATCGCCGGTCTTTGCGCCGAAGGCGGTCTGGCCGGACGAGGCGCCCGCGCCGAACGCGCCCGACAGCCCGCCGCCCTGCGGCTTCTGGATCAGGACGGTCAGGATCATCAGCACGCAGACGGCGAGGAAGGCGACGACCAGAATTCCGACGGCCCATGGGGCCAGACCAAGCAGCAGCATGTCGATTCTCGGCAGAGTGTTGAGGCGGACAAAGCCCGGCGACGCGGCTCACCGGTGGTGACGCCGGGCGATGGGCGGGAAGTCTAGGTAGGTGGTCGGTTGGCCGCGGGGCGTCAGGTCATGCTGGCCGCGGCGGCCTTGCAGATGGCGACGAAGTCGGCCGCGACCAGGGAGGCTCCGCCGACCAGACCGCCGTCGACATCTTCCTGGGCGAAGATGTCCGCCGCGTTCCCGGGCTTGAGGGAGCCGCCGTACTGGATCCGGACGCGGCCGGCACGGTCGGGGCCGTAGAGGTGGGAGACGAAGTCGCGGATCTGCTTGTGGGCGGACTGGGCGTCCTCGGGGGTGGCGGTCTTGCCGGTGCCGATCGCCCAGACGGGTTCGTAGGCGATGGTCAGGCGGTCGATGTGGTCGCCGGGTACTTCGGCGAGGCCGGTGCGGATCTGGCGGGTGGTCACGATGTCCTGGTGGCCGGCGAGGCGCTCATCGAGGGTCTCGCCCACACAGAGGATGCACTCGAGGCCGGCCTCGAGGACGGCTCGGACCTTGGCGTTGATGGTCTCATCCTTCTCGCCCATGACATGGCGGCGTTCGGAGTGGCCGCAGAGGACAACCTGCACGCCGCAGTCCTTGAGCATGGCGACGGAGACCTCGCCGGTGTAGGCGCCATCGGGCTGGAAGTAGCAGTCCTGGGCGCCCAGGCGGATGGAGGAGCCGCGGTCTCGGAGGATGGACCGCACGAGGAGAAGGTAGGGGAAGGGGGGGAAGACGGCGACTTCGGCGTGGTTGATGTGCATGAGCCCGTCGACGACCGCGCGGGCGAGGTCCGCACCGGTGGTGCGGTTGGTGTTCATCTTCCAGTTGCCGCCGACGAAGGGTTTGCGATCGGGCATGGCGGGAATGTAGGCGGAGTGGTCGGGGGTGTTCGACGCCCCCCTGATAGATTGGGCGTGCGGTCGGGGGTCTTGCGCTCACTGTGGACGCGCACGATCAAGGAGGACTCCGAGTTCGGGCATGGATGCGCTGCGATGGACAGTCCGGGGGCTGCTTGCGATCGCGGCCGCGCTTGTGGCCGCGGCCATGGTTATCGCCGCCGTGGCGGACGGGTTCTCGCCGTTCCTCTTGCTGGTCGGAGCGGCGCTGGTCGTGTGCTTCGCAGCGCAGGTCGACCGTGTTCGTCTCGACTGGTTCCGGCGGGTCTGGGATGCGCAGTTCGAGTTCTGCCTCGGGTGTGACGCATCGCTTCGTGGCCACGACCCGACGGGTTCATGCCAACGGTGCGGGCGGGCCTATGACCGCGATGTCACGAGGCGTGCGACCGAGCGGGCGCTGCGGTGGGGGCCGGGCGGACCGTTGCTGGGGTGGACACATCCCGGCCGATTGGCGAGCGAGCTTCGTCGTTCGCGGCGGATGGGTCGGGTACTCCTCGTGGGTGTCCTCGTGATCTGTGGGTGCCTCGCTCTGGTTGCTGCGCAGAATGTTGAAGGTCTCGAGCCGCTGTTTCCGGGCTTGATCGTCGGGGGTGTGATCCTCGTCATCGGTGAGTCTCGACTGAGGCGGGCGCACGAGCGGGGTTTGCGACGATGGCGGCGGCGAGCAAAGCCGATGTGTGATGACTGCTCGCATTCACTGGTTGGCCTTGGTGATCAGGGCGTATGCCCGGAGTGCGGGCGCGAGTTTGACCTGCCGCGGACGCGGCTGCGGGTCGAACACGAGATCGATGAATGCATGATGATTTGAGTGCTCAGGGAGCGTGTGCGCAAAGCAGCCGCCCCCGGCATGACGCAACTCGGGGGCGGCGCGTGGCGAGGCTCGTGTTGTCCGTGGCCGGCGTGGCGGCCGCGGGGCGGAAGACTCACACCATCCGCGGGCGGCGGCGCCGGACCAGAAGGAGCGCAGCGCATCCGCCGAGCGCTGCGGCTCCGGGGGCGGGCACGAGCCTCACCTGCCCTCTCACCTCTCCGGACGGGAAGTCGGTGGTGTGGAAGTTTGCGTACAGGTTGCCGGCGAAGAGCTCGGACACCATGTTCGCCGGGACGTTCATCCAGGTCGCCGAGCCGGAGGTGGGCCAGGTGCCATCGGGGTTGTTGAAACCGAAGACGACGGGGCCGTTGGAGCCCAGCGGCGCGTTGTGCAGGTGCGAGCCGGGCGAGCTGGGCATGCCGATGAGGCCGGTGATCGACCACTGGATGCTGAAGCTGTTGGCGACATCGTCGTACACGCCGGTGAACGTTCCGGTTGCGCTGGAGTTCACCGGCGGGTTGGAGTTGGCAGCGCTGAGATCAGTAGCGAAGAGGAACTGATCGGCCGCGGCGATCGATGCGGAGGCCGCGACAGCCGCGGCGATGGTCAGAGCGGTGCGTGTCATGAGTCATCTCTCCTTGTGGACATGGCGCCATCATCGAACGACGGCGGGCGCCGCGATCCGATGGCCGATGGCATTGCGGAAGGTTGGAAGCAGGGTCGGGTCCGTGTCCGGTCCTGACCCCGCGGGGGATGCGTGCGGTGCGGAGAGCGCGAGTGTGCGCGCCCTCTGAAATCCGGGAGCGACTCCTCATCGTGGCCCAGGGAGCGACTCCGGCAGCGCACGCGCTGATGGGATCAGCGGCGACGGCGGGTCAGACCCACGCCGGCCAGGCCGAGCAGAGCGAGCGCGCCGGGCGCGGGAACGACGGTCATCGCGGTGATGAGCGAGCCTCCGCCGACCTCGCCGATCTGGGTCGCAGCGCCGGTGGTGAGATTGATGGACCAGAAGGTCGTGCGGGCGAGGGTGGCGTCCTGGACCGAGGCGAAGGCCGCGCCGGTGATGCCGGAGATATCGAAGCTGGCCGTGTCGGTCA
>JBDZUZ010000041.1:5301-24830 GCA_040255445.1 Planctomycetaceae bacterium
GCGCCGAGGGCGCCGATGGTGATGAGGTTGCCGCTGTTGGCTGGGTTCTGCAGCACGAGCGTGTCGCGGCCGGTGTCGATCACGTACAGCATCGTGGTCGTGGCGCCGGCGAAGCTGTTGGTGTAGCCCGCGGCGGCGACGTTGGGCGTGGTGTTCTCGGCGGGGTCACCGGCGACGTACGCGAGCGTGCCGTCGACGATCGTGGCGCCGGTGTCCGGGTTGACGCGCAGGTTCTGGTCGGCATCGCTGACGATGCGGATCCGGTCAACGGTCGGATTGAAGTCGAAGCCGAAGGTCGAGCCATTGAGACCGGGGTTGAGGGCGCCGCGCGCCATCGCCATGCCGGTCATCGGGTTGATGCTGTACAGGTTGCCGAAGCTGCCCAGGGCGTAGAGCTCGCCCGTGGCGGGGCGGATGTCGATACCGCGGATGACTTCGTTGACCTGGAGGCCGGAGATCGCGCGGCCCGAGAGGATTGTCTGCGGTGCGTTCGAGTTCCAGGTGACGAGCGTCTGCTCCTGCGTCACGCCGTAGACGAGCTCGGCGTTGGCGGCGGTGGCGGCGGCGCTCGTCGCGGCGGCGGCAAGAACGATACGTGCGGAAAGCGTCATATCTGTCTCCTCTTTCTGGACCGTGAGGGTCCGTCTCTCGAAACCGACTCACAGGGGTCGCGCACGACAACCTCGTCCGTTCCGACGCCGGACGCGACAATGCATCCGGACCCCGGCGGGGGTACAGCCTCCGAGATGAGGCTTTCTTCAGACTGGAAGCGGTTGTTTGCGAGGCGGATCGTGGCCCCTGTCACAGGCAGTTTCGGGGCCGCCGGCCGGATGGAGCGCAATGGCCCGAAAATTCTTTGGCAGTGAATTTCTGCGGGGGTGTGAATCCAAAGTGGGTGGCTCACCGGAGGGATGGGCTACGTAGTTGGTGGGAACGGCGTGCGCCGCTCCGCCGACTGCAGACTCCTTCGGGGCCCTGATGGCCGGCAGCATCCTCCAACGCATCGCGGCCGGCGAGACCAAAGCGGTCTCGGAGTGCCTCGATCAGTACGGAGGCCTGGTCTGGTCGCTGGCGGACCGCTACCTCAAGGGGTACGGCGAGGACCTTGAGGACGCCTCTCAGGATGTTTTCATCGAGATCTGGGCGGCGGCCGGCCGTTTCGATCCTTCCAAGGGCAGCGAGGCCGCGTTCGTCGCGACGATCGCGCACCGGCGGCTGATCGATCGTCGCCGCAAGATCCGCTCCCGCCCGCAGTTACACGATGAGAAGATGCTCGAGGCCAAGCCTCCGGTCGCCGGACCGGTGGGGGCGATGTGGGGCCCGGGCGATGATGATGTCAAAGGCGCCATGGCGGCGTTCCGCGAGCTTGATGGTGATGAGCAGCGGGTGCTGTATCTGGCGTTGCACCACGGGCTGAGCCACGAGCGGATCGCCAGCGTCGTGAATCTGCCGCTGGGAACGGTGAAGTCGCGGATCCGCGGCGGGCTGACCCGTCTGCGGGCGGCGGTCTTTGGTGGCGGCGGCGGCCGAGGGGAGGTGGCTCAGTGAGCAACCTGCCCAACCAGAACTTCGACCGGCTCATGGACCTGCTCGCCGCGAACGCGGTGGACGCCATCTCGGGCGACGAGCAGCGCGAACTCGACCAGCTCCTGGCGGCGCTGCCGACCGACTCGCGCGGCCGGACCGCTGATCCGACCCAGATCGACCGCACCATCGGCGCTCTGATCGCCGGCTTCCACGAGGTCGTGGTGGCGGACCGAATGGCGATGCCGGGTGCTGTGCGCGACCGGATGACGTCGCGTGGCGGGACAATGGTCGGCTCTCGCGGCGGCGCGGCTCCGGCCACACCGGCCGTGACTCCCAAGGCCGGGTCGCTGCCCTGGATCGGCTGGACCATCGCGGCCGCGCTCGCGATCGTGGCGGTCATCGGCTGGATGCGTCAGCCGCCGGCCGCGGTCGTTCCGCCGGTGCCGGTACCGCTGACCCTGACCGAGCAGCGTCAGGAGCTCATCGCGAACCAGGCTGACACGCTCCAGCGGACCTTCGGCGCGACGGAGGACCCGGCAGCGCAGGGCGTCAGCGGTGATGTGGTGTGGAACAACCGTCTGCAGCAGGGTTACCTGCGGTTCCGCGGCCTGGCGGCCAACGACCCGGCCGAGCTGCAGTACCAGTTGTGGATCTTCGATGCGGGCCGGCCCGACGGCATGGAGTTCCCGGTCGACGGCGGCGTGTTCGATGTCGCCGCGGCGCAGACCGATCCGGCGACGGGCGAGATCATCATTCCGATCAACGCCAAGCTGGATGTGGTGGATCCGGCGGCGTTCGCGGTGACGATCGAGCGTCCCGGCGGTGTGGTCGTGACGAAGCGCGAGCGGGTGCTGGTGCTCGCGGCGGTCGACGGCTGAGTAGACTCGGCGTTGCGCAGCGGTAGGACCTTTGTCGGTCCTGTCGGTGCGAGACCCGAGGACTGAGCCATGATCGTGCGAGTCGTTTCCGCTGAGGCTGAGGGATTCACGCATCGAATCGAGCTACCAGACCTCCCAGCGTGGTTGAGTTCGCACGGGATGTGGCTGCGGCGCGTGGCCCGAGGATCAAGCTCTGAACCGGCGATTCTGGCCGTTCTGCGCCGCGAAGAAATCCTCGATGATCAGTTCGATGTCCCAGTCAACATCGAGATCGTTCAAGACTCGAGCCATCCCAATCTGAATCGGCGAGTTGTATTCAGAGGCCTACGTGACGCGATCGAACGTCGTTTCGGGGTCCGTCGGATTGAGACTACCGAGAGCGGACGCGGAACGGAGATCGCGCTGCGGGTCTACATCGAGCCCGCTGCTGATGACGACAAAGTTGCCAAAGGAGCGTTCGGCCCTGACGTGGCGCGCCACCCGACCGTTTGGACACAGATTCAAGTTCGCCGCGGTCAACCGGCTTTTCGGCGGGCGCTCCGTCAGCAGTTCGAGGATCGCTGTGTGATCTCCGGCTGCACGATTGTCGATCTGCTGGAAGCCGCACACATCGAACCCTTCGCGGTCGATGCCAACCAATCGCCCGACAACGGATTGCTACTGCGGTCTGACCTCCACACACTCTTCGATCTGAACTTGATCGGCATCCACCCGGACACCGGTCGTGTTGCCGTACACCTCGTGGCACTTCACCCGCCCTACGTCCAACTCGTGGACGTTCCGGTATGGACCAACGGGGTGAAGCTGAGCCAGCGTGCGTTGCGAGCACGGTGGGAGCAGTTCATCGCGAGGAGCGAGGGCCATGGCGGCTGAAGGCCGGTTCAGCTCAAGCGTCGCTCGAGATCGGCCATCGCCGCGGCCCAGTCGGCGTCGTCGTCCCACAACTCCGAGAGCTCGGAGTCCGCGCGGATCAGCGCCACGGCCTTGCGGGCCATCTCGCGGATCGAGGCCTGATTGCGCACACTGGTCTCGCCGCGCTGAGCCCAGTGGGCGATCTGCGCGAGCTCATCGACCTCGTCGTCCTCGCCGTCCTCCGGCTCGGCCTCGGGTGTGAGTTCCGGGCAGGGCTTGCCGTTGGCCGCGGCGACGATCTCCGCCGCGGCGAGGGCCTCGGCGCAGACCGGCGCTTCGAGGTAGTCCTCGTTGTCGCGGGCTTCGAGCACGACCGAGAGCGCTCCAATCAGGAACGTGTCCTTGCCCGGCTCGTCCTCATCGCCGCCCACGCCGTCGGGCGCCTCGAGGAAGTCGAGGCACCAGTCCATGGCCTGGTCGTTATCGAATGTTCCTGTGCCCCACGTTCCCATCGCTGCTCCTTGAGTGTTGAAGATACTGAAGAAGGGACTGAGGGACAAAGGGACGGAGGGACAGAGTGGGAGGCGGGGCTCGGACTCAACGGGGTTCGATGGTACAGGCCGCGTCAGGGGCGCACCTGCGGCCCGTCAGTGAGAGACGGTGGCGGGCGAAGAAGGCGTAGAGGCGGTCGAAGAGCGGGCGGAGGAGGGGCCAGCCGGTGGGAGCCAGCAGCCAGCCCCAGCCGATCGCGGCGTAGGCGCGGCGGAAGGCCTCCATGCCGGTGATCAACTCGCCATCCGCGCTTTGGCCGTGGATCTCGGCCATGAAGTCGTCCTGGGTCCGCCCGTAGGAGGCCGCATCGAAGTCGCTGGCGGCGATGTCCACGAGCCGCAGGCCGTTGCGGCCGCGGTCCATCCGAGCCATCAGCGCGGCCTCGCGGCGGCACAGCGGGCAGTCTCCATCGATGAAGAGCGTGAACGGTCGTCCGGTCATGCTCAGGGATTCGCCGCGGCGAGCGCGGGCGATTCGGCCGGGGATCCCACGCTCGGGCGGAGGGGCATCCGGCGGAGGCGGGCCCGGGCGGTCCGGACCAGGCGCCGCATCGCGACGATGGCGACGAGGATCAGCAGCACGCCCAGAGCGGGCGCCAGGATCGACGCGACGGAGACCGTCGCCGCGGCGGTGGTTTCGACCGCGCTGACGGCGGGGTTCGCCATGCCTCCGGTTGTGAGCGTCGTCGTGGATCGGGTGGCGACCGAGCCGGCCTGGACGGTTCCGGCGATGCCCGCGCCGGCGATAAGCGCGGCCGACCAGGCGAAGGCGGGGCTGATATCAGAGATCGCCGCGGCGGCGGCGATGCCGCCGGCAAGGATCGCGAGGGGCGAGGCGATGACATCGAGCGCGTGATCGACCCAGGGCACGCTGTAGGCGAGCGCCTCGGCCAGGCACGCGAAGAGCAGGAGCGCGAAGGCCGGGGTCGTGGCGATCCATTCGAAGCCCGCGCCGGGATCGGCGATGCCCAGCCGCGTCGCGGCGGAGAGGACCGCGAGCGGGAGGAAGACCCGCAGTCCGCACGCGGCGGCGAGTCCGATACCCAGGCAGATGGCGAGGATGAGTTCCATGGATTCCCGGCGCAGAAGGATGCCGCCGCCGCGGATGTGCGGGCGGGCGGGTCGCACCGGTTGTTGGGAATCGGCCCGCGGCGGTTGCGGCGAGCCGGGCAGGCTATGTCGGGGGCTGGCTACTCGGGGGCGGCCTGGCGCTCGGGGCCATCGGCGAGGTTCATGACCCAGAGCAGACCGCCGCTCAGGTGCTTCACGAAGTCGGGCTCCGTGTAGCTCTGGCTGGTGTGGCCGCCGGCGGTGTAGAAGCTGCGGCCGCCGTCGAAGGTGTGGCACCATGCGATCGGGTGCTGCTGGCCCATCACGCCGCCGCTGTAGGTGGACTCATCAAGGTTGAGCAGGCGCTGCACGCCGGGCGCGGGCTGGGTGCGGAAGTCGTACCACTCATCGCGCCGGGTCCAGCGGTGGGGGAGGTGGCGGGTGGAGGGGTGAGTGAGATCGAGGACGTCGATCGAGGCTTCTTGGATCGCGGGGTGCGAACGAAAGTACGCGCCCAGGAGCTGGCCGTACCAGGACCAGTCGTACTCGGTGTCGGCTGCGGAGTGGACGCCCATGAAGCCCGCGCCGGCGCGGTGGTGGCGTTCCATCGCGGCCTGCTGGTCGGCGTTGAGGATGTCGCCGGTGGTGTTGAGGAAGACCACAGCACCGAAGTTGGCGAGCGCCTCATCGGTGAAGATGGCCGGGTCCTCGGTGTGCGTCATCTGGAGGTTGTTGGCCGCGGCGATGCGCTGGAAGCAGGCGACGCCATCGGGGATCGAGCCGTGGCGGAATCCGGCGGTGTGGGTGAAGACGAGGATGTGTTTGGCGGGGGCGGTGGTGGCCGCGCCGGTGGCGGTGATGGTCGCGGGTGTGGTGGACGCCGCCCGTGGCCCCCAGCCCAGCGCGATGGCCGCCGCGGCGAGCGCTGCCGCGAGGAGGGACATGTGTCGGGCGATCGGGGCTGCTGGCATCAGGGACCTCCCATGGGTTAGTCTGCGTGCGGGCAGTGTCGCGCGATCGGGGCGATCTGTCGAGTGAAATCACGGCGTGGCATCGGCGAATGCGTCGTTGCGGGCCCGCGGCTTGTAGACAGCCTGACACGCGGTCGGGCGAGGACGCGCGATCGACCCGGGGGGTACAGGGCATGGCAGATTCAGGGGAATCGGGGCGGGGAGGAATGAGCGAACATGCATCGTCAGCGCCGCAATCCGTCGGCGCGCCTCCCACAGAGGCGGCGCCGCCGGTCTATGCCGCACCGATGGGTCCGGTGCCCGAGGCGGGCCGGATTCTGGCGCTCGATGCGGCCCGGGGCTTTGCGCTGCTGGGCATTCTCTTTGTGAACATCCAGTTCTTCGCGATGCCGTTTGGGAGTTGGCTCGACCTGGATCCGCCCGACGGGACGCTCAACGCCGCAGCGCACTACTTCACCAAGATCTTCTGCCAGGGCAAGTTCTACCCGCTCTTCTCGATGATGTTCGGGATCGGGCTCGTGCTGCAGCGGCGGCGGGCGGAGGAGCGGGGTGTGCGGTTCGGCGGCGTCTACGCGCGGCGGCTGCTCGTTCTCGCCACGCTGGGCGCACTGCATGGTCTGCTCTTCTGGTACGGCGACATCCTGTTCCTCTACTCGATCGCGGGCCTTGTTCTGTTGCTCGCTTCGCGGTTGCCATGGAAGGGTCTGATCGCGGCGGGCTGCGGAGTATTGGTCTGGGCGATGATCCTGATCGCGGCGATGTCGCTCTTTACCGGAATGTCGATGCAGGCGCAGGAGGCGGCGCAGGAGCAGGGGCAGGAAACGACGACCGGTGAACTGACCGTCAACGAAGATGGTTCGGCGGTGCTGATCCTGGAATCTGATAGCGTGGCGGCGGCAGCGGGGACGGATGCGGCGGCCCAGACGCCAACGGCGGGGATCACGCCGGCGGGCGCGGACTCCGCGGAGGCCGTGGCTGCGGATACGCCGGCCGCGGATGTACCGGTTGCAGAGGCAGCGGAGCCGTCCGAGCCCGCGGCGGGCCCGGCGCGGGAACTCTTCCGTCTCTATCAGAGCCGCACGATCCAGGGCGGGCCCGAGCACCCCGAGTACATGCGGCTCGAGACCGAGGCATATCGGGACGGCCCGTACCTCGATGCGTTCATCTTCCGCTCGATGTCGTTCTTCTTCATCCTGCTGTTTGCAGCGCTGGGGTTCGGATGGACGGTGCTGGCGTCGTTCTTCTTCGGCGCTGCGCTCTACAAGTTTGGGTTGTTCGAGGAGCACCGGCTCGGGGTCGCGAAGATCGGCGTCGCGGTCGGGCTGTGCGTGGGTCTGCCGATCGTGCTCGCTGGCCAATGGGCGGTGGCGAACACATCCGTGGTCACAGCGCTCCCGTTGATGGGTGTCACCGAGGCGGTTGGCGGGCTGCTCATGGCGTTCGGGTACTTGTGCGTGATGATCCTGCTTGGGCACGCTCGCTCACCGATCGCGAAGCTGCTGGCGCCGCTGGGGCGGATGGCGCTCACGTGCTATCTGCTGCAGACGCTGCTCGCGACGGCGATCTTCTACCACTGGGGCCTGGGCAAGTTTGGCTCGATGGACAGGGCGCAGATGGTGCTGGTCGTACTTGGGATCTACATCTTCGAAATCGGGCTGGCGCACCTGTGGCTGTCGCGATTCAAGATGGGGCCGATGGAGTGGCTGTGGCGGCGGCTGACGTACATGTCGCCGGTGCCGATGACTCGTGAGGAGAAGGAGGCGGCATGAGCGGCGGCGGGAATGGTTCTGGCGAGAGGTCAGGTGACCGGTTCGACGGCGTGATCGTGAGCCTCGAGGGCGAGAGGTACACCACGCGGATCCGTGCCGGAGAGCACGTGGTCGTCGCCGATGAGCCCGCGAGTGTGGGCGGCGCGGATGCGGGCATGACGCCGTATCAGTTGCTGCTCGCGAGCCTGGGCGCCTGCAAGGCGATGACGCTGCGGATGTACGCGAAGCGTAAGGGCTGGCCGCTCGAGGGTGTGGTGTGCACGCTGCGGCACGAGCGGCGGCACGCCGAGGACTGCGAAAACTGCGAGGATGAGAAGTCCAAGCTCGATCACATCGATGTCGAGCTTCAGGTCCTGGGCCCGCTGGACAAGGACCAGCGGGCGCGGCTGCACGAGATCTCCGACCGGTGCCCGGTGCACCGCACGATCATGAGCGAGATCCGGATCGGATCGACGCTGATCGAGGATTGATGCGGCGACTCAGGATGCGGGCGGTCGCTGAGCCGGCGTTCATCTCCGCGCGCGTGCCGAGCCGTGCGCTGCGCGCCTTCATAGAGTGCGATACTGAGATACTCGATTCAGCGGTGCAGCCCGAGCGGGTCCGGCCCGTCGAGCGGGCGCCGCCAGGAGGTGCTGCCCGATGAGTGTCACGCTCGCGAAAGTCAAGAAACTGCTGACGGCCCGGGAGTCGGAATTCGCGGCCTCGGCCGCGCCGAAGAGTCTTACGGGCCTCTCGGCGGGCGAACTCCGCAAGAAGCAGAAGCAGGCGGCGAAACTGCACGAGAAGTACGCGGACCTCGCGAAGCGGCAGCGCCGCGAGGCCCGCGGCAAGGCGGCCCCGCGGGGCAAACGGCCGGCGCAGTCCAACGCGAACACGAAGCTCAAGGCCGAGTACTTCGAGGGGGTGGCGCAGCGCATCGCCCAGCGGCTGGAGAAGGTCGACGCGCAGACTTCCAAGCCATCGCGCAAGCGGGCGGGCGCGGCCGAACGGGGTCGCGTCTCGGGCCGCGGATCCGCTCGCGGCAAGAGCGGTCAGAAAACAGCTGCGAAGGCCCGCAAGAAGGTCGGATCCAAGGCCGGCAAGAGGTCGCGATCGGTGACCCACGGCGCTTTCGATGAGGCGCATTCGGTTCGGCGGCCCGCGAGCGCGATCCGGTCGGCGGGGGGCGCTCCCGCCGCGAACGGCGGATCGACCGGCGTGCTGGGACTTCCGCCGCGGCTTGTCGAGAGCATCGAGGCGAGGAAGACCCGGCGCGAGCAGGTCGATCGCGAGTCGTTGGCGGCCCGCAAGGAGAACATCGAGGCGCAGCGGCCGGACCGGAGGATCGAGGGGCATGTTCGCTCCTCTGTGCGGCGGCGGCAGGCGGCCCGCGACTCTGGGGGCGGGTCGTGAGGATGGTGTGACTCCCGGCGGGACTTGACTCCGGAGCCGGACAGTTGAGAATGAGTCTCAATTGTGGCACGGGCGGGGACTCCCGAGCCGCGGATACAGGCAATTGCATGGAAAGGACGGTCAGCATGGGGGCGGCGCCAGTTGCGGGACAGGGAGTGTCGGGCGGTTCGGACGCCAGCGAATGGGTGGCCGATCTGCTCAAGGAGCGGACCTGGCCCGCGCACCAGGCTGCGGAGCGGCACGGATTCCAGCGGGCGATGCTGACGGGCGAGGCGGGTCTGCCGCCCTACCTGGTTCAGATGCAGCAGATGTTGCTGGTACACCGCGACCTCGAGCAGGCGCTCCACGCGCGGCCGACCGAGCGGATCGGCGCGGTGTACAAGCAGTATCACGATCGGTCGGGTCTGATCGAGGCGGATCTCGCGACGCTGGGCAGCGCGCCCGCCGCGGAGGCCCTCCCCTCGACGCGGCGGATGCTCGAGACGATGAGCGCGTGCCGTATCTCGGGGCCGGATCGGCTGCTGGGGGTGCTGTATGTCCTCGAGGGCTCGACCAATGGCGGGCGGTACATCGCCCGCGCGATCGAGAAGAGTTACGGGCTCGAATCGCGGCGCGGGACCTCGTGGCTCGATCCGCACGGCGAGGAGCAGCGGCCGCGGTGGAAGCAGTTCCGCCGCGACATCTCCGCGCAGGAATGGGGCCAGGCCGAGCTCGAAGAACTCGGCGTCGCGGCGGATGCAACGTTCCGGTTTGCGGCGGAGCTGATGGATGACTTGGCGACCGCGCGCTGATACCCCCGGTGATCAGCAGTGACCAGCGGATACGGGCGCGATGGTCGAGCGGCGTTTAGCGGCGCTCGACCTCGACCGTGATCTCGCGCGTCTCGCCGCCGCGGAGGATGGTGAGAACCATCGTGTCGCCGGGCTTGCGGTCCTCGACGGCGTCGCGGATGTCGGCGATCGCGGCCTTGCGGTCGCCGTTGATCGCGATGATGACATCGTGGCGTTCGAGGCCGGCGCGTTCCGCGGCGGAGTTGAGGGCGACGCGGGTGATGACCGCAGCGCGGTCGCCGTCGATGGCGAGCTGTGCTGCCAGCGTGTTCGAGACCCGGTCGAGTTCGACGCCGATCCGCTTGGTGCGGGTGCCGTCGTTGGTGTAGGTGCGGGCTTCGTACGCGCCGCCGCGGTTGCCGACCACGACGATGCAGCCCGAGAGCGCTGTCAGTGCGGCGAGCGAGAGTGCGGAAACGGCGAGCGTGGTGGTGTGGCGGGACATGCGGTTCTCCTCCTGCGTGTGTTCGTGTGTGGTGCGATGGCGGGCTGCCGCGGATGGGTGGGGGGTGGGGTGTGGGGGGGGGTCTGAACACTGCGAACGGTGCCTGGTTGGTTCGCGTGCTGGCGGGGCGCCCGGTCGGCCCTTTCTTCGCGATGGGGGCGTTCGCGTTTCACGGATTCAGCGTCCGGTGAGGCGGGATTCATCGGCGCTTCAGGGGCCGCTCATACGGATGTGCAGACTTCCTGAGGTCACGGGGTGTGGTTCGCCGGCGTTGGCTGCCGCGACCGCCCCGTGGGACGCGAGAGAGGGAAATCGCCATGCTTGGATGGATCCTGATCATCATCCTGATTCTGCTGCTCTTGGGTGCGCTGCCTGTGTACCCGTACAGCCGCAAGTGGGGCTACGCGCCGATGGGCGGCATCGGGACGATCCTGCTGATCATCCTGATCTTGCTGTTGCTGGGCGTGATCTGAGCGATCTCTTCGTGAAGTCCCTCGCGACAGGCCCGTCCGCGGCCGGTCTCCCCGGGTGACTGGGGCGACCGGGGGCGGCTGGGCCGGGGACGACTGGGAAGGAGACTGGAATGTCGGAGAAGACGCCGGCCGAGACACTCGCCGGGCTCATCACGGACATCCGCATGGCGATGCTGACGACCGCAGCGCCCGATGGGTCGCTGCGGAGCCGGCCGATGGCGACGCAGCGACGACCGTTCGATGGGACGCTCTGGTTCTTCACCGGCGTCGACACCGCGAAGGCTGACGAGATCTCGCTCGATCAGCACGTGAATCTCGCGTACGCGGATCCGAAGCGGAACCGGTATGTCTCGGTCGAGGGCGCTGCCCGTATCGTGCGCGACAGGTCGATGATGGAGCGGATGTGGGAAGACGATTACAAGGCCTGGTTCCCGAACGGACTAGATGATCCGCAGCTTGCGTTGCTGGCGGTGCGTGTGCGCCGGGCGGAATACTGGGACGGCGCGGGGAGCGGGGTGCGGCAGCTTAAGGGGTTCATCCAGGAGCATGTCCTGGGCGAGTCCAAGCCGGATCCGAAGCACGGTCACGTCACCATGGAGTGAGAGCGCTATGTCGATTCAGCGCGGCGGGCCAGAGGTCAGCGCGGCGACCGGTGTGGTGTGCTCCCGGCGCGACCGGGCAGCCGCGGCTCAACTGCCAAACAAATCGAGCTGGCCGGGCTGTCCGCGCGGCTCTCCGCTCGAGGCTCTGGCCTGGCCCGGGACGTGGCTGAACAGCTCGCCGGGCACGCGGAACGACGAGCCATCGAGCGAGCCGCCCGGGTGGTCGAGTTTGTACTTGCGGCGAAAGACGCCGAACGCCTGCGACAGTTGCTTCGCAACAGCGCCGTTGCCGCGCTGGCGCTCGCCGAACCGCGGGTCGTAGAGAGCGCCGTCGCGTGTCTGGCGGACGAGGCTCTCGACACGCGCTGCGCGGTCGGGGTAGTGGCGCTGCAGCCACTCAAGAAAGAGGTCTTTCACGCGGTGGGGGAGTCGCAGGAGGACGTAGCCGGCGTTGGTTGCGGCGGCACGCGCTGCGGCCTTCAAGATCGCCGGCATCTCGTGGTCGGTGAGCGCGG
The DNA here is from genome assembly GCA_040255445.1 of Planctomycetaceae bacterium. Taxonomy (GTDB): domain Bacteria; phylum Planctomycetota; class Phycisphaerae; order Phycisphaerales; family UBA1924; genus JBDZUZ01. The sequence continues at coordinate 17,157 of JBDZUZ010000041.1, forward strand.
GGATGATCGGGGCGACCATGACGGTGACGGGTATGCCCGCGGCGGAGAGTCGTCGCACGGCGTCGAGCCGCCCCGCGGGGCTGCTGGCGCGTGGTTCCATCTTCGCGGCGAGGGTGTGATCCAGGCTGGTGATGCTGATGGCGGCGCGGAAGGCGTTTATCCGCGCGAGTTCCTCGAGCAGGTCCAAGTCGCGCAGGATCAGGCGGTTCTTGGTGATGATCGAGACCGGCTGGCGGAACTCCAGCGCGACTTTCAGAATGGACCGCGTGAGCTCGAGTTCTCGCTCGAGCGGCTGGTAGGGGTCGGTGATCCCCGACATCACGATCGTCGGTGACCGGCCGCCGTTCTCCGCGACGACCTTCGCCCAGCGGCGCGATAACAGTTCCTCGCGGAACAGCTTGGGCGCATCGCGTTTGGCGACGATCTTGCTCTCGAAGTCCAGTCCCAGCGAGAAGCCGAGCCGCTCGTGCTCGGGGCGGGCGTAGCAGTAGATGCAGCCGTGCTCGCAGCCGCGGTAGGCGTTGATGGTCCACTCGAAGCCGATGTCGGGAGAGTCGACCGGGTTGATGATCGTGCGGGTGGCATCATCGATGACCTGCCGCGGGACCTGCAGGCCGTTGGGGTGCTCCTGGGCGGCGCGATCGAGTTCCTCGCCCAATACAGAGAGCGTGACGGGCTCGTAGCGGCCGGCCGGGTTGATCGCAGCACCGCGGCCGCGGAGCTCGGGGGCCGGCGCGGCGTGGTCGTACTGACGCTCGGCGTGAGCATCGTCGGCGGCGGGCTGGATTGGGGGCCTTCGCCACAGCATGCCCAAACATAGCCCAAATGTATGGGTTCTGTCAAGTAGATTCGAGGATTATCGCCGGGTGTCGCCAGCGGCCGGTGGATTGACCGTCCCGAGGGGCGTGGGGGTTCCAGGGGTTGGAGCGTTGGGATCGGGTCGGGCGACGGGGCGGGCAACGGGGCGGGCAATGGGGCGGCGCCGCAACCGTTCGAACGGCGCGGAGAACAGCACGAGCGCCACCCAGATCACCGCGAAGGCCGCGAGGCGGCGGCTGTCGAAGGGCTCCTTGAAGAGCAGCACCGCAACCAGGAACTGCACCGAGGGGGAGATGTACTGCATCAACCCGACCACGAAGAGCGGCAGTCGGCGCGCGGCGGCGGCGAATGCGAGCAGCGGGATCGCGGTGATCGGGCCCGCGAGCGCGAGCAGGACATCGAGCTTCGTCGAGCTGTTGAGGAACGTGAGCTCGAGCGGCGTGCCCGGCCAGAGCGCGACGGTCATGTACGCGAGCGCGAGCGGGAAGAGGATGGTCGTTTCAACCGTGAGGCCGACGAGCGCGTTCACGCCCGCGACCTTGCGCACCAGCCCGTAGAAACCGAAGCTGACGGCGAGCGTGAGCGCGATCCACGGGACTTCGCCGGTCATGGCAGCGAGCATGATCACGCCCGCCGCGGCGACGACCACGCCGGCCCACTGGCGGGCGCGCAGCCGTTCCTTCAGGAAGAACACGCCGAGCAGCACGCTGACCAGCGGGTTGATGAAGTACCCCAGGCTGCCCTGCAGCGTGCGATCGGTCGCGACCGCGTAGATGTAGACGAGCCAGTTGACCGCGATGAGCACGGTGCTCGCGAGCAGCAGCAGCAGCGTGTTGCGGTGGCGGAGTGCTTCGAGCCCGGCGCGGAGCTGGCCGCGGAAGGCGACGAGCAGGATGAGCAGCGGGACCGCCCAGACGATCCGGTGCGCGAGGACCTCGAGGGCGGGTGCTTCACGCACAGCGCGGAAATAGATCGGGACATGCCCCCACCAGAGATACGCGAAGACCGCGTAGGTCATCCCCCGCGGATCCAGCCGCGGCGGCGCGATGCTCGCCGAGATGGCCGAGGCGGGTCCGGAGACTGGTGTCGCGGTCGTCACGAAGGCGTTCTCGTTGAAGGCCGGAAGGGGGCCGGGGCCGGGGGCGAGCCGGGCTTCCAGCGTAGGTGCGGGCAGCGGCCTGCTGATTCTGGAGTGGGGCTGTCAAAATAGGGGGTCTGTGTAAGAAACTGCCCTATAACGAGTTAGAGTTGGTATTCTGCCGACCGGTGCAAACCATGGGGTTGATTTACCTACTTGGAACCGATACTTTGACGATGCTCGGGACGCCGCGGAGGGGTATTCCGAGCGATGGGAGGGGGGTAGAGGAGAGCAGCAGGGAGGGTCGGTCCTCGGAGGGGAGGACCGAACCACGCAACACGGTCGCGGGGCGCACAACCCGCGACCGTGTTGCTTTTTGGTCCCCACCACATTGCTCCTCGGACCATGCGGGCTCCAACGAAAAACGGGCGGGCCACCTGTGTGGCCCGCCCGCTTCGATTCACCATCGCGTTGAAGGGTTACCGCTCGTTCTCGGGGATGCCCATGCCCGAGCGGTTCGGGCTCGCGGGGCGCTTGGGCGGGATGTAGGGGTTGGCCTTGATCTCGGCGAGCATCTGCTTGATCGCCGCGTCGAGCTGCGGATCACCGCCGTCGACCATCTTGGCCGGGTCGTCGACGACCTCGATGTCGGGGTCGACACCGTGGCCTTCGATGCCCCAGTTGCCGTCGGGCCGGTAGAAGCCGAAGGTCGGGACGGAGATGCTGCCGCCATCAACCAGCCCCGGGTTGCCGGAGATGCCGACCAGGCCTCCCCAGGTCCGCATGCCGATCAGCTTGCCCAGGCCCATCTGCTTGAAGTAGGCGGGGAAGGCGTCGCCGCCGGAGCCGGCGAGGCCGTTGATGAGCATGCACTTGGGGCCGCTGTGCGCATCGGGCGGCCACGGCCAGTCGTTTCCATCTCGGCGGGCCCAGTAGTTGACGATCGGGCGGTTGAGCAGCTCGATGAAGCGAGTCGGGATCTGCCCGCCGCCGTTCCAGCGGTCATCGATGATGAGGGCGGCCTTGCCACGCTGGCCGAAGAACTGCCGGTAGAGCTCGTTCTGGCCGTCGACACCGGTGTTGGGCACGTAGATGTAGCCGACCTGACCGTCGGTCTGCTCTTCGACGTACTTGCGGTTCGCCTCGACCCAGGCGCGGTAGCGGAGATCGGACTCGCTCGAGACCGGCGTGACGAGCACCTCGCGGGCGGTCTCGTCGAGCACGGGCTTGTCGCTGACGGTGACGCCGGTGACACGGTTGGCGGTCGCGATGAAGGCGCTGTAGATGTCGCGGCTGGTATCGATGGGCATGCCGTTGACCGCGAGGATGTAGTCGCCCTTCTTGATCTCCACACCGGGCTGGCTGAGCGGGCCGCGGGCGTCGGCGTCCCAGGGGGCGCCTTCGTAGATCCGCGTCACGCGGTAGGCCTTGGTGTCGCCCTCGCCGGCGAGTTCGAAGTCCGCGCCGAGCAGACCGACCGACACGCTGGGTGAGGACTCGGTGTCGCCCATGCTGGTCACGTAGGCGTGGCCGACGTTGAGCTCGGAGATGAGCTCGGCGATGACCCACGAGACATCCTCGCGGGTGACGCAGTCGTCGATGAGCTTGCCGTAGCGCTCGCCCATCGCCTCCCAGTCGACGCCGTGCATGGTGGGCTCGTAGAAGAAGTCACGCTGCAGACGCCAGACATCCTGGAAGATCTGCTTCCACTCGGTGCGCGGGTCGATAGTCTTGCGCATGTTGCCGGTCGGCACCGATGTGGACTTGCCGCCGCCGGCGGCGGCGTCCATGACGGTCATGCCGCGGCCGCCGCGCATCACCAGCAGCTTCTTGCGATCGGCGGAGAGGTCGTAGGCCCACGCGCCGGACGTGATCGTCTTCTCCTCCTTCGAGTCGTCGGAAGGATCGAAGAGCTTGATCGAGGGCGGCTCGGACTCGCCGCGTCCGCTCCGGCGGACGTAGATGAGCTTGCCGTCGCTGGTGCTGTTCAGGCCGCCGAAGTTGCCGCGCGGGACGGGGAGCATGATGGCGCGGGCCTCGAAGCCGTCGAAGTCGATCTCGACGGTTTTCTTGGCCTTCTTCTCATCGGACTTCGCGCTGGTGGAGTCATCTGCGGCGCCGGCTTCGGGCTTTGAGGTGCGTGTGGCTTCCCACTTGCCCATCTCGGGGCCAACGGCCCACTCGCCGGACATGGACTCGCCGCTGACCGTGCCGGTGAGGTTGACGAGCGCATCACCGAGCTGCGCCGAGACGGTCAGCTTGCCGGAGGCCTTGTCGAACTTGCCGGAGCTGATCGGCGCGCTGCCCATCGGCGAGGCGATCGAACCGGTCACCGAGCCATCGGGCTGGAGCCGGAGGATGAGAGTGAAGGGGATGCGGCCCGCGGCCGCCTGCTCGGCCGGAGGGGTTGCGGTCCCCTCCCAGGTGCCGGAAACCGCATCGTCCTTGGCGGCCTGCTTGGTGGCATCGCCGTTGTCTTTCTTCTCGCCGTCGGCCTTGCCGGCTTCGTCCTTCTTGTCTTCCTTTGAGTCGTCCTTCTTGGCGTCGTCCTTCTTCTCTTCCTTCTTTTCCTCGGGCTTGAAGGTTTCCTCGTCGCTGGTAGGCAGGTACGGGCTCTTGCCCTTCACCGTGAGCGGCGTCATGTACAGCCGGCCGGTGTTGTTGTAGATGAAGGTGGTGTCGACCGAGGCGTACATCGGGTTGCTGAACTCGCGGTCGGACTGGAAGTACAGCACATCGCCCTTCGCGCTGAAGGCGGGCGAGCTCGAGTTGAACATCGGCGAAGTGACCTGCTTTGCCTCGCCGCTCTCGACGTTGTAGATCCAGATCGCGTTGTTCGCGTTGTCGTTGTCGGCCAGGTCGTACGCGATCCACGCGGAATCGTGCGACCAGCTCATGCTCGGCTGGTTGGCCCACGGATCGCGGGCGACCTGCTTCACCGCGCCGCTCTCGGCATCGCAGAGCATGATCGCGCCGGTCTTGTCGGTGAAGGCGATGTGCTTGGAGTCGGGCGACCACACCGGGTTGTAGCGGAAGCCCGGGCCGAGGTTGGTGAGCTTCCGGGGCTTCGCGGCCATCCAGTGCTGCGGCTTCTCGCCGGCATCGCCGTCGGCCTTCGCGGTCTCCTCGTCGTTGGCGGGGGCGTCGTCACCCTTTGCCCCGTCGTTCGCCCCTTCCTTCGAGTCGTCCTTCTTCTCGGCGTCCTTCTTCTTGTCCTCGGGCGGCTTGGCATCGCTGGGGCGGAGGTACAGGTCGTACTCACCGTCCGCATCGCTGAAGTACGCGATCCAGCGGCCGTCGGGGCTCCAGGACGGGTCGCGCTCGTACGAGCCGTCGCTGGGGACGAGGTTGCGCGTGACGCCCTCCTTGGCCGGGAGCGACCACAGATCGCCGCGGCCGGAGGCGACGACCCGCTTCCCGGTGGGCGAGATCGACGCGGCGGTGATGTTGTCCGAGGCATCGATCGCCCGCGCCCGCACCGTCGGCCGGTCGCCGGGGATGGTGATCTGAACGGCGCGGTCCTTGCCGCTGGCCAGGTCCAGGATGCGGATCTCGGAGCCGAGCTGGAAGATGATCTCGCCGGCCTTGGCGTTCGCATCGCCCGGCCCGATCGAGGGCCAGCGAACATCGAAGTTCTTGTGGCTGGTGATCTGCTTGCGGTTGCCCGACTTCACATCGAACGACCAGATATTGAGCCGGTGCTCGGGGCCCGCATCGGAGAGGTAGTAGACCACATCGCTCTTGCCGCCCGGCGCCCACATCGGGATGGTGTCGGTGCCTTCCCAGTCGGTGATCTTGCGGGAGGTCTTGTCCTTCAGGTTGAAGAGCCAGATGTCGGTGGCCATGCCGCCGCGGTAACGCTTCCAGGTGCGGGTGTCGGTCGAGTGCGGCGTGTAGGCGAGCCACTGTCCATCTGGGCTGATCGCGCCGAAGCCCGAGTATGGCACCGGGAGCTGCTCGGGCATGCCGCCGGCGACGGGGACCGTGAAGATCTGGCTCTGCCGGGTCAGGCCCGCGAGCCCGCTGCCCATGAACACAAGCTGCTTGCCATCGGCGGACCAGTCGCAGAGGGCTTCACCCATCGGGTGGTGCGTCACGCGCGCGGCCGTGCCGCCGGCGACGGTCACCGTGTACAGGTCGCGGTTGCCCTCGTAGTTACCGACAAAGGCGATCGCCTTGCCATCGGGGCTGAAGCGGGGGAGGGATTCCTGACCGCTGGGGCTGGCGACGGCGAAGGCCATGCCGCCGGACTTGGGAGCGACCCAGACGTCATTGGCGTAGACGAAGCAGATCTGCTCCGCGCTGACATCAGGGAAGCGGAGCATCTCGGCGTTGGGGCGGGTCTGGGCCGCCGCGACGCCGGCCAGAGCGAGTCCGGCGAGGGCGGCGAGGATACGGGGCCCGCGGCACGGGCGGGTGAGATCGGTGCGCTGCACTGGGTTCTCCTTGAACACGGGTCTGTGAAACGGTTCTCAGCTTAATCGATTAGGCTGCCGGCATCGGGCCGGCGGGCGGAAGATGGCCGGCCGCGTCCGCCGCGGCGTCCGGGTGGGCAGGAGGTTGACCATGAGTCGCGAACACGAGAATCCCGTCATCGCCGCCGAGGTCCGCAACGAGGTCGAGGCCACGCTGATCATCGCGGCGCTGGGCGATGCCGGGATCCCGGCCACTTCTTCCGGACAACTCACCGCGGCGTTTCGCGCTGAGGCCCCGGGCATGATCCGGGTGCTGGTCCGGGCTCGGGACGCCGAGCGGGCCAAGGCCGTGGTAGAGGAGTGGCGCGGTGAGCGGGCTGATTCCGAGGATCCGGCGGCGGAATAGCGGTTCTCGGCCGGGAAATCCTCGTGCGGACTCTGCGCCCGCTCCAACGCCGCGTAGGAACTACTTGCACAGCAGGGGGGGCCAGCGGAGGGGGCACAGCGAAGGAGGAGCGGCGGCGGGGCAAGCCGGCCGCCGGGGCCGCGAGGGGGCGGTCCCGGCGGGGTGATTGCGCCCGTGGCATACCACGTGCCATGGCCCGCCGCAGCGCTGCTGACGGCCTTGAGGGGATCGCGGGGGATCGCGGGGGACGTGGCAGGCAGTGGGGGCCAGGACCGACTCGGGTTGGAGAGAATCCGATTCGGTCCTGGGAGACCGGGGACCGGGATCGGCGATCCGCAGCACACGGACTCGTCGATCTCGGTCCTCGGCGCCCTCCGCAGGGTGGATGCCGGGTCGTTGCCAGTTCCCAGCGATCCGCTTAGGCTCAATCCAGAGGCTGCGAGAGGCGGCCGGCTGCGGTTCGTGCCGCGAAAGACCTGAGGGCAATACGCGTGAATGGTTCCGGCCCGCGGCGGGCACAACGACTGTTGCGTGATTCGCTCTCCTACCCGGCGACGGAGCGCGATGACTTCTTCGTCCGCGCCTGCGGCGATGATGCCGATCTGCTCGCCGAGGTGCGCTCGCTCTACGCCAAGTGGTCGTCGGATGACCCGATCACGCTCCCGACCGCGGGCGGCGAGGCGACGCCCCCGGGCGGCGTGCCCATCGAGGGGCCCGGGACGCGGATCGGCCCGTACACGCTGATCGAGAATCTGGGCGAGGGCGGCTTCGGTGTCGTCTACCTGGCGCAGCAGGACGAGCCGGTGCGGCGTCGCGTGGCGCTCAAGATCATCAAGCTGGGGATGGACACGCGGGCGGTGATCGCCCGCTTCGAGGCCGAGCGGCAGGCGCTGGCCATCATGGATCACCCGGGCATCGCCAAGGTGCTCGATGCGGGCGCGACGAACACGGGCCGT
>JBDZUZ010000042.1:0-24730 GCA_040255445.1 Planctomycetaceae bacterium
TCCCCTCTGTCCCTCTGTCCCTTTGTCCCTCTGTCCCTTCCGCTCAGCTCTCCGGCAACTCCGCCGCCCCAACCACCCCCTCCCGCTCCCGCACCGCCCGCCCCGCAATCGCCGCGGCTATCCGCTCCCCGTGCTCATGACAGTTCTCGATGAACACCGTGAACCGCTGCTGCGTCCCCGCCGTCGCCGTCCCCGCGACAAACAAGCCCGGCACATTCGTCTCCATCGTCTCCGCATCGAACCGCGGCCGCCCCCGCTCGAGCAGCTCCACCCCCGCCTTCGCGAGCAGCGTCCCGTCCATCTCGTAGCCGATCAGCAGCAGCACATCGTCCGCCTCGACCTGCGCACACGCCGCGCCCTCCGGCTCGCCGTTCGCCCCCGCCCCACACAGCGTCACCCGCTCGCGCCCGATCTCCATCACGCACGTGCTCGGATACCACCCGATCGCGCCGCTCTTGATCAGGCTCTTCAACTCCGGCATCAGCCAGTACTTGATCCGCCCCTCATCGAACCACTCGCGCCGGTAGCTCATCGCCACCGTCGCCCCCACGCGGTACAGCCGGATCGCCGCCTCCGCCGCGGAGTTCCGCCCGCCCACGATCAGAACCTTCCGCCCGAAGTAGCGGTGGGGGTCCTCGAAGTAGTGCGACACTTGCGGCAGGTCCTCGCCAGGCACGCCATCCGGCCCCAGCCGCCGCGGCCGGTGCATATCCCCCATCGCGACCACAACCTTCCGCGCCCCATACCGCTCCACACCCCGCGGCCCATCCACCATCACCCCGAACCCATCGCCATCTCTGGCCCCCGCCCCATCCTTCTTGATCTCCACCACCCGCCGACCCGTCCGAATCTCCAGCCGCATCGCCCCGACCACCTGCCGCAGATACGCCAGGTACTCCTCCCGCGTCGCCTTCCCCTGGTTCGCGGTGACCAAGGGCACCCCGCAGATCGCGATCCGCTCCGGCCCCGAAAAGAACTGCGTCCCCGGCGCCCACCACTCCATGGTCGCGCCGATCCGCCCCGCCTCGAACTGGATGACCGACAACCCCTCGCGCCGCAACGCCGCGGCAACCTCAATGCCGATCGGCCCCGCGCCAACGACGATGACGTCGGAATGTTCGACTGTGGCGTCAAGCATGGGGGAGCCAGGGACTGAGGGACAAAGGGACAAAGGGACAGAGTGGTTGTGGTGCAGGCCTGAAGGCCTGCCGACCGGGCAGACGCCACAATACAGTCCTACGACCCCAAACACCCACCAGATTCTTGCCCCGACCCCAACCCCGACCCCGAGGTACGGGCCACCTCCGTTCACGACCGCGGGGCGCCAGCCCCGCACCCACTTTGTCCCTCTGTCCCTTTGTCCCTCTGTCCCACCTCCCCACCCAATTGACCGCCCCAGCGACCGCGCTACCATCCCAGCCCTGCACACCGCAGGCTTTTTCCGCGGAGTCCCCATGTACGCAGTCATCGCAGAGTCCGGCGGCCAGCGCCGCGTTGTCCAGGGCGACGAGATCCTCATCGACCTTGTCGACTCCGGCAGCCTCGAGGCCGGCAAGACCATCACCTTCGACCGCGTCCTCGTCGTCGGCGAGACCGGCGGCTCCGCCAAGCTCGGCCAGCCCTTCGTCGCCGGCGCTTCGGTCACCGCCGAGGTGATCGAGCCCATGGTCAAGGGCGAGAAGCTCTACATCCAGAAGTTCCAGCCCAAGAAGGCCTGGAAGAAGAAGACCGGCCACCGCCAGCCCTACACCAAGGTCCGCGTCACCGCCATCAACGGCTGACCCCCGGCCCCGGCCGCGGCATCCGCCGTCAGATCACGCCTCTTCAAACGCGGCCCACAGCCGCGTTTTTTCATTCCCCCGCCCACCGCTCACCTATCCTCTTCGCCCCGCCGGTCCGGGTCCGGGAACTCCACCCGACTCCTCCCGCACCCCCGCCGCGGCGACCGCGTTCGACTCCCCTTTTCCAGTACCATGGGCCGCCCGGGGCTCTGCTCATTGAGCCCCCGCCGCGGCCCGCATCGAGAGAGCTCTCACCCATGCCCAGCCAGATCACCATGTCCCCCGCCGGCCTCAAGGTCCCCAACGACCCCATCATCCCCTTCATCGAGGGTGACGGCACCGGCCCCGACATCTGGCGCGCCTCCGTCCGCGTCTTCGACGCCGCCGTGCAGAAGGCCTACAAGGGCGAGCGCAAGATCCACTGGCACGAGGTCGCCGCGGGCGAGAAGTCCTTCAACGCCTCGGGCGACTGGCTGCCCCAGGCGACCCTCGACGACTTCAAGAAGTACCTCGTCGGCATCAAGGGCCCGCTGACCACGCCCACCGGCGGCGGCATCCGCTCGCTCAACGTCGCCCTCCGCCAGATCCTCGACCTCTACGTCTGCCTCCGCCCCGTCCGCTGGTTCGAGGGTGTGCCCAGCCCCGTCAAGCGGCCGCAGGACACCGACATGGTCATCTTCCGTGAGAACACAGAAGACATCTACGCCGGCATCGAGTTCGAGCACGGCAGCGAGGATGCCAAGAAGTTCAAGAGCCTCTTCAAGGAAGCCTTCCCCAAGCTCTTCGGCAAGATCCGCTTCCCCGAGACCGCCGGCATCGGCATCAAGCCCGTGTCGCAGGAGGGCACGCACCGCCTCGTCCGCGCGGCGATGGAAGAGACCATCACCCGCGGCCGCAAGTCCCTCACCCTTGTCCACAAGGGCAACATCATGAAGTTCACCGAGGGCGCCTTCATGAAGTGGGGCTACGAGCTGGTCGCCAAGGAGTACGGCGCGGTCCCGCTCGACGGCGGCCCGTGGCACGTGATCAAGTCCGGCACAAAGCTCCCCGGCGGGCGCACGGCCGACCGCGACATCGTCATCAAGGACGCCATCGCCGATGCCTTCCTCCAGCAGATCCTGACCCGCCCCGCCGATTACGACGTCATCGCCACGATGAACCTCAACGGCGACTACGTGTCCGATGCCCTCGCCGCGTGCGTCGGCGGCATCGGCATCGCCCCGGGCGCCAACATCAACTACGTCACCGGCCACGCCATCTTCGAAGCCACCCACGGCACCGCGCCCAAGTACGCCGGCAAGGACCAGGTCAACCCCGGCTCGGTCATCCTCTCGGGCGAGATGATGCTCCGCTACATGGGCTGGACCGAAGCCGCGGACCTGATCGTCAAGGGCATGGAAGGCGCGATCAAGGCCAAGACGGTCACGTACGACTTCGAGCGGCTGATGGAGGGCGCGACGAAGGTGAAGTGCTCGGAGTTTGGCGAGGCGGTGGTGAAGGGGATGGGGTAAGCGGCGGAAGATCGCTGCGGTCGGCGATCAGGCAGTGTTGTTGAATCGCAGGGGTTGCGAAGGAATGGCAGATTGCCGCGAAGTTCAGACAGCATGTGACGGTGCTGCGTCGGGCGAATCAACATAGCGGAATTTACTATGCACTCTCCAAGTGACCATGAAGCCAGAATCAGGCGGATCGAACGCGCTCTGGACGAATTGAGGCGATGCGAAGCGGTTCGAAAGGCGTCAGGACTCAATGATCGACTCTGCGAACTTATGGCGCAGCAGTACGACAAGGCGAGCACTTATTCAAACATAATTATGCTCGCAGGCTATGCAGGGTTCTTCGCCGTCTGGTCAGGATCCACTGTCGACTATCTCGGTCGTCTCCGGCTCGCTGCAGGTCTGTTTGCACTTGTCTCGCTGATGATATTTGTTTGCTGGGAAACGTTCAAGATGGTCATGGCGGCGAGATTCGTCCGCAAGGTGATGGGCGCGGCGGAGACACCTGCAGGGACAGGCCCCTCTGGTCTTGATCGCATCCAAATGGCTGCCAACTTCTATACACTGCGACTCGGTAGATGGTGGGCGCCAGCACTCTATGGATCGCTCGTGTCCGGCTTGACCGCCGCCATTTTGCTGATCGTTGTCATAGCCGCAAATGCTCTGAAAGCGTAGCTTCCGGCGATCGCTTTGCTCCACGCCAGTTCAGCAGCCTCAGATTTCAGGAATATGTAATAATAACAAAGTCTCGAAGAATTGGTTGTCCTGTCCTAGATCGATCGCGATAGATAAAACCTAGATTTTCGAGGGCCTCTAGCGATGAGTCTAGCGATTGCTGGCTAACTGCGGGTCGCCCATGCGCTTTCAGGTGAGCGTTGAAGGCTGTTAGAAGATCTGAGTGGATCAGGTTGGCGGGATCTCGTGACTGCCAAATTACATATGCAAGCATGGCGTCGTTTTCTGAAACATCCCGGCTGATTAAATCACTTAGGCGAGCTGCCACTGATATGAGTATGAAAGGCAGCGTCCATGGCATCGCAACCACAGCAGATGATGCGAGGACGATGTCTGCCGCGTGGCCAAATGCCTTTTTAACATTAATAATGACATTTCCTAGGCGCTTGCTGCTTCCGCCGCCAAGGCCGTGATCCGTCATAAGGATCATTCGCATCTCGAGACGGCCATCGTCGGGCGCGGAAATGGTCACATAATCTCGAGCCGCCGTCGCAGCGAGAACATAAAGCTCATCATCTGCTAGGCTGGAGTTGCTTGAGGCGGCATATGCCTCGGCGGCACCCTTGCTGGCGGCACTGATCCGAGCTAGCTGCCTCTGTACTGCTTCAAGATTGGGTGCCATGGTGCAATCCTTGGGGCTAGGTTTAGTGGAGCCTACTTGTCGATCTACATTGTGATATGAAAAGCGGATGGTGCGGCACCTTGCCGCTCCCAACACGTACACGCCTTGATACGATAAGCTCGCCTCCACTGGCGGCCGAAGGCGATCAATCAGCGACATTCGAAGCAGGGTACGGCAGGTGGCCCGGATAGGTGGATTAACCCTCAGCTCCCGTGCCATCGGGTCGAGGCTTTGCGAGTCCCGATGCGTTGGACTCCCGACCCACCCCAACCCCACCCCCCGGCAAACAGCGGGAGGAGGCCCGGAGGAGGGCGGCCAGCCCTCCTTGGGATCAGCGAGATCGCGGGCCACATTGAAGCTCAACCCCGGGCAGCCGCTGCCGCTCACTTCTTGGAAGCATGCCGCTGTTGCGCAGACTGTCGGGCGCGATTCGCGAACTCGATGATGTCCTCGGCAAACTTCTTGAGGGCCTGTGAGTCCTTGAAGTGGCGGACCAACGACGGGAACTCCGCGGCTCTCGGTCGACCGGCGGCGGGAACTCCGTCAATAAACCCCAGGTGTCGCAGCAGCCGCTCGCCGTCTTGATTGATCGCATAGGCGCAAAGCCGCATGGGGAAGGTCGCTTCTGCGGTGACAAGCCAGCGATGGAAGCCATGAACGAGCATTGCACCGATGTATCCTGTGTCGCGTCGATCGGCGGGCAGTGCTACCCCGGCGATGTACCAGTTCGAAACACATTCCTTGAGTCTCGGCGCGAGCTCTACGTCGGATTCTGGGCACGTGCCGTCGACGATGCCGTCGCAGGTCTGAGGGCTGATGGGCCAGATTCCGAGGACACCGGCGATCTCCCCGTCCTCTTTGAAGTTGATGAGAGCTCCATCCGGGTAGTGCGTGCACCAACGGCGCAGATGTTCCAGTTGTATGTTGTCGTCGCCGTACACAAGCGTATCGAACTCTGACACCTTTTGAATTTCTGAATCGGATGCACACTGCCGTACGGAGCCGTCAACCGGAAGCAGCGCCGCGTGCGTCCGCAATAGAGCGACAGCCTCTTGGCCGCCCGGTGTTGAGGCCAACGGCATTTGAACCCCCTTCGCATCGCGATGCTGAGACTGACGCAGAATGTCTTTGATCACAGCTTCTGACCACCACACTAGGCCATGGCTGGCCACGAACTGTCTGAAGGGTCTGCATCCATCATAGATGCCAGCCATGAAGCGATGGTACGCATCAAGATCTTCAGGTGGCAGTGAATCGGACTGATGGTGAATATATTCGTAGAAATCTAGGATCATCTCAAAATAGTGGGATAGCCGACGCCGATCTTCGTGCGAGAGGGCTTGTGGATCAGGGGCGCCAGCGTCGTTGTAGACGATCATCGCGAGCCGCGGATTGTTGGCGCCAAAGAGGTGCACGCGATGAGCCATCTCGAAGACGCCGTGAAGCACCTGTTGCTGCTCTCGCCGGCGCTGCGCCTTGCGATGCTCCTGCTGCTCCTTCCGATACTCCTTGAGGATCCAGTTGGAGATGAGGAAAGCCGCAATCGGTGCGGCAATCACTGCCACGACGCCTAAGGCCTGTATGACGAGCTCGACTGTGACGTGGGTTGGGACAGACGCCGTAGTGGTCGCAAAGGTCGTTCTCAAAGCACCCCCCTCTCGTTGCAGCACGCCGGATGGGCGCGGATGTCCAGCATAACCCGCAATCGCCATGTGGCAAGTGTCTCTCGACTCTGTGTCGACGCGGCGCCTGACCGACGCGGCTGCAAGCCCCTCGCCCCGCTCGACTCATTGGGTCGAAGGATTGTGAGTCCGGCTGCGGGAGGTGGCCCGGCCGACTGAAGGCCCCCCCAACCCCGCGCGTCACCCCCAACCCAACGAAACCATCTCCCAAGCCGTCCGCCGCGTCATCGATGCGTGGATGGAGCGTGATGAGAGTGGGGGAGGGACCGATGTCGGCGAGACCTGACCGCGGCGGCTCGCCGCGGAGTTCCCCGACCTCTACGGCCGCATGGACCCGCACCGCCTCGGCATCCTCGTCGCGGCCGCCTGGCTCTATCTCGGCGGCAACGCCCTCAACGAACGCACGCTCCTCGCCTTCTTCCGCACACTCGCCCAGCCCGATGCCCCGCCCGCCCCAGACCACCGCCGCGCTGCCCCGCCCGGCCCTGCCCCGACCGATCGGTAGAGCGGCGGGCGGCCAGGGCAGGTGCAAGGGCTCATGTCTCCCGTGCCATCGGGTCGAGGCTCCGCGAGACCCGATGGGTTGGACTCCCAACCCACCCCACCCAACCCCACCTCCCGGCAACAGCGGGAGGAGGCCCGGAGGAGGGCGGCAAGCCCTCCTTCGGATCAGCGAAACCTCGCGTCCATCGCGTCCGCACCACAGCAAGCCCTCAATCCGTTACCCTCTCCCCCAATATGTCCGACTCCATCCTCTACTCCCAAATCCCTCCCGCCGAACTCCCCACCTGGTCCGATGACGACCTCTCCGGCGCCATGTTCGATGAAGCCGTCGAACGCGCCGGCGGGTACGACTACACCAACGCCGCGGTCGCCGGCCTCCCACTCGGGTTCCGCACCGTCCTCGCCGAGGGCCGCGTTCGCGGCCACGCCGAGAACGATGGCCTCGTCACCGCGATCTGGAACGACGACGGCGTCGAGCTCTTCGCGATCCTCCGCGACTGCCTCGCCGAGTTGAACCTCGCCGATGCCGCGGCGGCCGCGTACCTCCGCGACCTGACCCGTGTCGTGGACGCCGTCACCGCGTGGCAGAACGAAGCCCCCACCCCGCGCACGCCGCGCGAGCCCGGCGATCAGCCCTTCGAAGACACCGACCTCGGCCAGCAACTCGAGAGCTGGACCGACGACTTCTGCGACCACGCGAACGCCGCGTTCCCCCCGATCATCGCCCACCTCCGCGCCAACCCGCGGCTGTTCAGATAACCGCCCGCGGCAACGCCCTGCCCGCGGCACCGCCCCCGCCCGCGCCAAAGTACACTCCGCCCCATGTCCAAATCCCAACCCTGGATCTTCAACGACCCCAAGGACCTCGCCGTCCTCTCCCTCCGCCGCATCTTCGATGGCGAGACCTTCGTCCGCATGGTCACGCACGAGGACGACGGTTCCTGGCAATTCCTCGACGGCCATGACATGACCGAGAAGGACGCCGTCATCGTCGGCCACGGCGAGGTGATCAAGCTGGACCCCACCCTCGTGCAGGTCGCCGCGCTCCCCCGCGGCTGGTACGCCGTGCGCGAAGCGATCAACACCCCCTGGTGGGTCGCCCCCGGCGACATGGAGATCAAGGACTACTACGAATCGCTGGAGACCAACGAGGACGAGGAGGACGCGGAGCGGTAACGACGACGAAGCGCCACCGTTGCGAGCGATCGGCAGGCCCCCAGCCGATAGCCCGGCCAGATGCAATCGCGCCCTGTCCCCCGTGCCATCGGGTCGAGGCTTGGCGAGTCCCGATGCGTGAGACTCCCGACCCACCCCAACCTCACCCCCCGGCAACAGCGGGAGGAGGCCCGGACCCACCGCCCATCCCGCCGCGGCCAGCCCTCTTTCGGATCAGCGGCCGATGCCATCATTGACAACTCCGCTGCGCTCGCCGGTACACTGGGCCGGTGCCCGGCCCGACCCACAACCCCGACCCTACGATCTACGTCACGTGTCGCGACATCAACACCGACGAGATCTTTCGCCGCCGCGGCCAAGGCATGGGTGATGAGGACTTCGAGTTCACGAAGTGCCCGCTCTGCAACGCGATCTTCCTAGTTGATGAAGAGCACTTGACGATTTATCTTGACCCGGACGATCTCACGAATCGCGAAGCGCACGGCGAGATCTGCCCGAACTGCGTGCGGCGATGGATCATCGAGAACCGCAGCCTCACCGACTGGGACGTCACCTGGGACGAGTTCGAACAATCAGACTGGTCCTGGGCCGCTACCCGCCCCGCACCGAAGTAACCGCGGCCGCGGCAGCACGCCGTGCCATCGGATCGAGCCGCTGCAACCCAGATCGACCCTTCGCGCACCGGATCATCAAACAGCGGGAAGTGGGGGAGGCCCGCGCACTCGCTCATGCCCGTGTTCCCCTCGAACCCGTCGAGCTCATCGCCAGCATCAGCACGCCCGGTACTCCAACCCACATCATCACAAACACGCCAGCGGCCAGCATCCCTCCCTTGTCCGTGACCACCCACACCACCGCGCCCAGCAGCATCGCACCACCCGCCGCGGCGAGGCACCACCGACCCGCACGCTCCAACCCGCTCCGCGCTGTCACCGCCGACGCCGGTGCCGCCGCATCGCGCTCTTCCGCGAGCACATCGGCCTCGGTCAAGCCCAGGGCCTCCAGCACGATCCGCTCACCGCACTCCGGGCAGATCGTCCTCCCCCCATCGAAGCGCAGCCCGATCAATCCGTACGCGCATCGCGGACATCGCGCCCGCTCCAAATGCCGCAACATCGCTCGACGCACCAGCACCGCATATGGAATGAACGCGACGGTCAATGTCGTGCCAATGAGGACGATGCGCCCGACCACGAGCGCTGCCCGCTCCCAGGCGTTCTCGATCTGATCCGTCCGTCCCATGCCGTCGATGAAGAAGGTCAGCGCAGCGTTGCAAAGCGGCGCCACCACAATCGCGACACCCGCGCAAGCGAGCAACGCCACGCCCCGCGTGTTGCGCACCACCTCCAGCAACCGCCGACACCGCGCATCCTCGATGTGATCAAGCTCCCGCACCAGCCGCCACGGCCGCGAGAGAAGATCCGGAAGCCGCCAGGGTGCCAGGAACCACATCCGCCACAGACTACCGGCCCTCACTCCCTCATCGCCCCAACCCCGCCGCGCCAGCGGCCACCCACTCTGTCCCTCTGTCCCTTTGTCCCTTCGTCCCTACCCACCCCCAAAATCGCGCACAAACCCAAACACACCCCTATTGACACACCAAAAACAACCCGTACACTGCCCCCATGACCTCAAACACCGCCCAAAACCCAACCGCCGCGGCCCCACTCAGTCCTCAGTCCTCAGTCCTCAGCACTTCCCCCCTACCCCCCCTCTCGCCCGCCGAAGCCAAGACCCTCTCCGCCTTCCTCGAAAACCCCTCCCTCGGCGCGGCGTCCGCGGAGCTCCGCATCCTCCCGACCGAGATGCTCCGCTTCCTCTCCCTACCACACATCGCCGCGTACCTCGCCCTCGCCAAGCAGCTCGTCGCCGACCGCGACTGCCTCGACAGCGTCGGCGTCCTCCGCGAGGTCATGGCAATCCCCGAAAACACCCCCGCCGAACGCCGCCGGGCTGCCTCCACCATCCTCCGCTTCTACCAGTCCGCGGCGAAGCTCGCCGCGCAACCCGCCGAAGCCGACCGCGCCAAACGTGACCCACGCGACCAACGTGCCACGACTGAGCCGCTCGGGACTCAGTCGTGCGATCCGCAGCAGACAACCGATCGCGCCCACGCCCACCGTGCCACGACTGAGCTGCTCGGAGCTCAGTCGTGCGATCCGCAGCAGACCGCCGATCGCGCCCAGGTCCACCGTGCCACGACCGAGCCGCTCGGGGCTCAGTCGTGCACCAGCGCAGCACCCACAACCAACACCAACACGAACCAAGCCTCCGCCAAACCACGCACCGCGCACCCGCAGCCGACGCCATCAGCCAACTCCGCCGCCACCCAGACCGCAGCGACACAGCAACAACCCGCGACCACACAACCCCGCCCCATAACGCAATCCGCAACAACCACGCCGCATGACGCCCACGCGGCTCATCTCGCCCACAGTCGCCAGCTCATGGCCGCGGCGACCTGATCCCGCCTATCACCCCGCCGCCGACCCGCCGCTCGCCGGTTCCCGCACCGCCAGAACCTTGTCGATCCGCGTCCCGTCCATGTCCACAACCTCGAGCCGGTAGCCCTGCCAGGTCGCGTGCTCGCCCGGCACGGGCAGGTGGCCCAGCAGCGCGAGCACGAGGCCGCCGGTGGTGTGGACGCTGGGCGACTGTTCCTCCGCTTCGGGCGGGAGTTTCAGCACGAGCGTCAGTTCGTGCAGCGGCATCGCGCCGTCGATCAGCCACGAACCGTCCTCGCGTTGTTGGGCTCCCGGGGCGGGCTCCTCCGCGCCGCGGGCGATGTCGCCCACCAGCGCACGCACCACATCGTTGAGCGTGATCAGCCCCTGCGTACCGCCGTACTCATCGACGACAAACGCCAGGTGCATCCGGCTCTTCTGGAGTTGGTCGAGCAGCCGCAGCGCCGGCATCGTCTCGGGGATGAACACCGGCCGCTGCGCGACCGCGGTCGCCTTGAAGTCCGCGCCGCCCAGCAGCCCGTACGCGATCAGGTCCTTGATGTGCACCACGCCCACGACGCTGTCGAGCGAGCCGCGGCAAATCGGGAAATGCGAGTGCGGGCTCGTCCCCACCAGCACCCGCACCGAGTCGAGCGGCTCGTTCTCATCGATCCACACGATGTCCGCCCGCGGCACCATCAACGCCGCGGCCGTCAAATCCCCCGCACGCAGCACCCGCTGGAAGAGCGCGTGCTCGTGCGGGTTGAAGACACCCGTGCTCGCGGCCCGCGCGATGATGGAGCGGACATCCTCCTCGGAGACATCCGCCGTAGCGCCCGGCTTCACCCGCAGCAGGCGCAGCAGCCCCTCGGTCGAGAGCGTCAGCACCCGGATCGGCCACGCGGCCACCCGCGAAAGGGTGCGCAGCGGCGGCGCAATCGTCGAAGCGACCGCCTCCGGGTACGCCAGCGCGATCCGCTTGGGCACCAGCTCGCCCACCACCAGCGAGAAGTAGGTGATCCCCAGCACGACCACGACCAGCGCGATCTGGTCGCTATACCGCTCCAGCGCCGGGACGGTCGCCACCGCCTCCTGCACCTTGCCCGAGAGCGCATTCTCACCGAACGCGCCGGCGAGGATGCCGATCAGCGTGATCCCCACCTGCACCGTCGAAAGAAACCGAGTCGGCTCGTGCGCGAGCTGCAACGCCGCGGCGGCCCCGCGGTTGCCCCGCGCAGCCGCCTGCTGCAGCCGGCTCTGCCGCGATGTCATCACCGCGAGTTCGGCCATGGCGAAGACGCCGTTGAGAACGAGCAGAAATGCAAGCACCGCGAGGGGAAGAAGGATGGCCAAGCGTATGGACCGACCAAACCAAACCCGCGGCGGACGTTGCCGCATGCCCGCCGGCGTCGCCGCGGTCGGACCGCTCGACAGTCACCGCGCTTTACCGCCGCCCCAGCCGCTGCCGCGCCATGTTCCGCACCGCCTTGTTAGCGCCCTTCTCCGCGAGCGATTCCAGCGTTGCACGATCGATATCGTCCCACTCCAGCAACTCGCGGTGCACGAAGCCGAGTCCCTCTGCAAGCGCCCGGGTTACGAGCTCGGGCGTCCACCCGTCCTCATCCACCCGAGCGAGGAGACGATGGCACTCGATCGCCCGCCGCGGCCCAACGCCCGACCGCCCGGCCTCACGGAGCAGGTCGCTCGCCAGCACCCGCTCGAACTGCGCATCCGTCAGCCGCACCAGGTGCGACATCGCCACCAGTCCCGCGAGGGCCATCGTCGGATCAGGATCCTCGCTCAGCATCGCGCACAGCGATTCAACCTCGGCATCCGCGAACGACTCGCGCGTCCCGTAGAACGCCATCAGCGCACCATATCTGTAGTGCTCTGCGCTCCGATCCTCGCCACGCTCCAACTCCGCCACCTGCGCGGCCAGCAACTGCGGGGTCAAGACCCCCAGCTCTACCCACCGCGCTGTGTACCCCAGCACCATCATGTCTTTCATATCCAGCCCCGGATCGCCGCCAAGCTGCTCACGCATCGACCGATCATACTGGTCGGCGAGTATCGACCATCCGAGGTAGTACCAGTGATGGGTAATGAAGAGGGGCACGGCTACGAACAACGCGCTCGCGCCAAGAATCATGACCCCGCCGGCGACATCATGCCCGGAGATGACCCATCCGATGCCCCCGATGACCAACGCGGCGATGCTCCCGCCCAGAAGCGCACGCTTCGACAGGCGCCGCCAACGCGGAGCGGGCGAAGGCCGCAGCAATGCTCTCCGTTGTTTCAGCGGGAAATGCTGCCGACAAAGCTCTCGCGACGCCAGGAGCGCTGTCGGCGGACCCACCCGACCCGCCTCCGCGGCAGTCCCGCAGGCAGGGCACGGCGCCGTTTGAAACGCATGAAGCAGGTCCGTGTGGACACCACCACAGCTCGTGCACGCCAGCTCCCCGAGCAGTCTGCGAACGCCCGCGCCCAGAATGAGCCGGTACACGGTCAGACCAACCGCGAACGCGGCGAGCGGCGCCACCACCAACGGCCAAAGCAGCGTCAGGCGGCCGACCGGCTCCCGCGGGATCGCGGTCCCGAGCGGCGGGAGCGCGAAGACCAGCACGACAACGCCCACCGCGAGCAGAAGCACGCCCGCGACCAACACCGCGACCGATCGCGCAGCACGAGCCCGCATCAACACACTCAATGCGGTCGCTTCATCGAACGCATCGAGTTGTGGCACAAGCCGCCACGGCCGAATTCTGAACCGCACTATCCCCATGCGCTTGCAGCATACCCGCTGCGCCCGCCGCGCTCCCCGCCGGCTCTATGCCGCTGTGTCCGGGCGCTTCGGTTGCCTCTGCCTCAGTCTTCCGAGGCGGGACTATCCAGCAGCGCTTCCAGTTGTTCCCGGTACCGATCGATGAGTAACGCGAGCTGTACCGAGTCCCAATAGCTCACACCTACAAAGAGGGCTGCCAGGAGGATCACCATCGCCAACCCGAACAACCAGAACATCGGTGTCTCGTGTCCGGTGAAAACCCACAGAGCAGCGCCGCCGCCCACCGCAGCAGCACCCGCGGCGATCAACGCCGTCTCAACATGCTTCTTAGCGGGCGATGGTGGACCGGCGCTGATCAATCGATTCAGGTTCGACTCTTGGTATCCGCTGCGCTTCAGCAGTTCGGCAGCCACGATCGCGATGGTGGGCGGACCGAAGTGCTCGGGCGAGTTCACGCCGCCGCAATGCACGCAATCCACCGGTTTGATCGAGTCCAGCAGCTCGAGCATGGGCGTACCGCAGCGACCGCATCGCAGCTTCGCCAGCAGCCGCCGCGTCGATGTGTTGACGATCAGCCGGTACGGAATCAGCGCGAGCGATGCTGCCACAACGGGAGGACAAAGAAAGACCATCAGCGTTGCGAGCCGTCCGAGCGGATCATGCGGACTTGTACGGAGGACCGACGGCGGCAAATTCATGGCCACAGCGAACAGCCCGACGAGCGATCCAAGGAAGACAGCCGCCGCAAGCAACGTCGCTCCCTCACGCGACCTGTCCAGCCGCAGAAACACACAGATCGCGGTGGTCTCATCGAGCGCATCGAGCTCCCGCGCCATCCGCCAAGGTCGGCCTGTCAGCGTGATCAACCCCATGCAGCGGCAGCTTACCCGCGGCCGAACGCCGCGGACGTAGAGGTGGCCGTCTCGATGACTTCGTACCTCCACACCTCTGCTCGATCTTGCCCTCAGAACACCCCGCCCCGTCAGAACACCCGCCCAGGCCCGACCACGCCGCGGCAGTCCGCGTCACCCAGCGCCGCATGTCCCCGGTCCACATCACCCCATACCGGAGAGACACATGCGTTCGCTTGCTTCGTTCCTCGTTCTCGCCTCCCTCGCCGCCAGCACCAACGCGGCGAGGGCCGATATCTACGCCGCGCCGTTGCCCTCAACACCCTTCGACAACATTGTGCGGCTCAACGTCAACGTGCCCGTCCCCGCCGGCAGCCCCGTCCGCGCCGCCCTCGTCTCGGGCCAGTGGGCCCGCGCCGGCGCGACCAGCACGCGCATCAGCAGCGAGACCACGCTGCGCCTCACGCACACCGCCGGCCGCACGACCACCACCTACATCAGCGGTCTCGCCGGCGGAACCTCAGATGGTGCGCCGTACCAGTTCCCGATCGGCCCGGATGCCGATACCTGGCCCGGGCGGCCCGAGGGCGGCTTCGGCCCGATCTACGGCGAGCTCTACGCAGCGCCCGCCGGCGTGACCTACAGCGCGCAGGTCTCCCTCTCCGGAACCGCACCCAACGTGACGACCGGCAAGGCAACGCTCACCGGCGGCGCGGTCAATCTTCTCACCGATGCCGTAGCGCCCATCACCGGCGCTGCGCTCGACCACGGCACGCTCAGCGGCCGGCCCACCACCATGGGCCTTCTCACCCCCGGCTCATACGGCTACGCGGCGTACGAATTCACGCCGACGACCACCGGGTTCTACGCCATCCTGGGCGATTGGCGCACCGGCAGCAACTACTACGATGGTTACCTCCTCCTGTACCGCAACGGCTTCAACCCCAGCGAGCCCCTCCGCAACCTCATCGGGCTCGACGATGCCATCGTGAATATCGAGGGCGCTGCGGGCGCGCCCGATGCGCACATCCAGGGCTCGTCCATGTTCCTGCAGATGCAGGCGGGCGTCAGTTACACCGTCGTCGCCACCAGCAATCTCACGTTCAACCCGTTCATGGGCGGGCACACGATCTACATCGCAGGTGGCGAGACCGTTCTGGTCCCCGCGCCGGGCGCTGCCGCCCTGCTGACACTCGGCCTCACCACCATCGGCCGCCGCCGACGGTGAAATGGCATGAACGGACGGGCTCCGCGGGACGGGCCTTTCGGGACAGGCTCATCGGGCCGGGCGCATCGGGCGTCCGGCCCGATGCCTTGCGCGGCTCTGCGGCCCGCTCACGTTCGCCGCATCGTTCCGCATTCCGGGCACACCCCCGCGATCCCCTCGAGCGAATACCCGCACCCGTCGCACACGCCCCGCGCCCCGCCGCGGCGAAGCGCCCAACCCGCGATCGCCGCACCCGACCCCGCCGCGGCGATCCACCAGATCGGAAACGCAACCGACCACCCGCGTGACAAATCAGTCTGCAGCCCGCGCTGCGGCCACCACACCAAGTGCTCGAGGCTCGGTCGCCCGAGGGTCGCACGGAACCCAGGCCCGTAGTACGTCCCCTCCGTCGTCAGCCACAGATCGCCCCGCGCCGCCGCGGCGGTGAACTCCGGCTTGAAGGACCGGTACGACACGATCCACAGACTCGCGCACCACAACGCCACACCGAGCGTGGTCACACTCACCCCAACGACGAAGAGCCATCCCCCGATCCGCCGCCGCATGCGTCGACCTCCATCGGCTTCGCGGATGAGCGTAACCGCGGCGGGAGGCCGCCCCGGTCACGGCGGCGCAACGGCTTCACGCCCCAGGCACAGCTTGCCCATCTTCTCCAAGCGATCTTGTTCAGCACAAGGAATTCCCCCGGTTCTCTCCACCCGCAACCGTTCTCTGAGACCGCCTCTTGCCAGATCGCCCCCATCCACTACCCTCGTCCTCGCGGGGGAGAACCCGGCCGGGCCCGCACCATCGCGCATTCCGCCGCGCGATCAGCGCCGGGAGTGGTGTATAGAGAGAGAGAGGACATTCCAATGCGTACTTGTGTGTTTGGCGCTGCGCTGCTTGCGCTCGCCGCGGGCGTGGCGAACGCCCAGACCTCCACCTTCGACACCGATGCCGAAGGCTGGAGCGTCGTCAACGACGTCAGCGGCTTTACCTGGACCGATCAGATCGGCAACCCGCCGGGCGCCGTCCAGGCCAACGACAACGTCTCCGGCGTCATCTGGTTCTTCAATGCCCCCGCCGCGTACTCCGGCGATCGCAGCGCCGCCTTCGGCACCGCGATCACCTGGGACCTCTACGGCATCCGCGGCAACCACACCAGCGTCAGCAACATCGCTGATGTCATCCTCATCGGCAACGGCACCGCCATCGGTATCGATGTCGACGCCCAGCCCGTCAACGGCCAATGGACCAGTTGGTCCGCGCCCATCATGGCTTCCGCCAACTGGCGCACCGTGCCCAACCTCAGCACCGGCGCCTTTGCCGGCGCAGCGCTGACCGATGCCGAGATCCAGGCGGTCCTTGCGAACCTCACCGGCCTCCGCCTCCGCGGCGAATTCACCAGCGGCGCGGACTCGGCCGCGCTCGACAACGTCAACATGGTCCCGGCTCCGGGCGCGATCGCGCTGCTGGCGGTGGGGGGCCTGTGCATCGCGCGGCGTCGCCGCTGACAACAGACATCGTGGGGCGCGCCCGAAAGGGCCCGCCTCGCGTTCCCCGTCCCCCGACCGCCCCCTCTTGAGGGCACCCAAAACTCACCCCGCCCCGCCCGGTCCGCCGATCAACCCGGCGATGACCAGCACCACCAGCGCTCAGCCCCGCTACCACACCGCCCAGCGGTACACCGACCGCACCGGCAAGGCCGCCTACATCGCCGGCAAGTACGCACCCATCCTGGTGGGCCGCGTGCTCGATGTCGGGTGCGACCAGCGGCAGCTCCGCTCGCACCTCCCCGCCGCGGCCGGCTACCACGGCGTCGATATGAACCCCGCCGCGGACACAGTGCTGAACCTCGAAGAGCAGAACTTGCCCTTCGACGATGGCGCCTTCGACACGGTGATCTGCGCCGATGTGCTCGAGCACCTCGAGCGGCTGCACGGCGTCTTTGATGAGCTCTGCCGCGTGTCCAAGTCGCGCGTCATCATCTCGCTTCCCAACCCGGTGCGCAACCTGATGCTCGCGATCGCGCAGGGATCGCAGGGCAACCTCAAGTACTACGGCCTCCCCGTCGACAAGCCGGCCGACCGTCACAAATGGTTCTTCGGCGCGGAAGAAGCCGCGCACTTCCTGAAAGCGCGCGGCGACCGCAACGGCTTCGACGTCGAGCAGATCGATGTCGAAGAAACCTACTGCCCGCCCTGGCTCGGTACCGACGGCGCCGACCGCCTCAACTCCCACAACTGCCGCGGCGGCACGACGTGGTGCGTGCTCAAGCGGCGGTGATCAGTGCGATCCCGGTTCAGCGCCGACGCCGCAGCGCGCCCAGACCCGCAGGCCCGACCAGCCCCAGCGTCCCCGGGGCTGGCACCGCTTCGAACAGCACGCCGTAGCCGCGCATCGAAACGAACGTGTTCGAGCTCGCCCGCTGAGCCACGGTGATGACGCCGCCGGTGTAATCGATCTCGCCCAGCAGGATCCAGGTCCCGCCACGCTCGTTCTGGTTGATCTGGATCTGGAAACTGTCGCCGGGTGCGACGACGTCGAAGCTCGTCAGCCCGCCTGAGACGTTGTTCGTCGCGGGCCAGAGCCCGTACACGCGGTATGTGCCGAACCCGCCGCCGACCACGCCGGTGCCGACGTTGCCGTCGCCCAGATCGGTCCCGGCCGGGATAACGAGATTGTCGGGCTGCGACTGGGGTGAGTAGGCGAACACATAGGTGTCGACCTGATTCACACCGTCGCCGCCGAAGATGCTGTCGCCGCCGGTCGTGCCGAAGGCGCTGACGGTGGCCGACTGCGAGGCGGTTGTGGTGTCGCCGCCGAAGTTGAACGCGGGGTTGTACGTGACGACACCGTCGTCCGCGCCGTCGGTATCGATCTCGATGATGACGCCCGCCGCGGCGGTGCCGACACCCCCGGCCAGTGCGCACAGAATTCCAACTGTTTTCGCACAACCCATCGTCTTGCTCCTCTCGTGTGGTCGCTCCGGCCGAGCGGCGACCGTGTTCGGCCCCAGCATACCCCGATCCGGACGAATCGCAATCCGGAAACCTGGCTAGTTCGCGGGTGGCGGCTTGCCGGCGGCGATCATCTGGTCGCTGACGAGGCGGAGGACCGTGCGCCACTCCTCGAGATTCGCGATATCGGCGCTGGGTCCAAGAACCTCGGCCATGGCGTCGACAAGGAGCCCGATGACCAGGTCATAGTGCTCCGGGCGGGCGCCGTACTCGGCGTGGCGGCGGCCCAGGGCGGCGATCATGTCCGCGTTCTCTTCCGGGCTGTTCAGGTTGCGGACGATCGCGTCCATCGCGGCCACGAGCTTCTGGGTCTGGGCGGCCGGGTCCGACCGGAACATCGGCCGGACCTGCGGGGCCGCGGCGAAGAGTCGCTCGTAGAAGACCTCCCCGAAGCGGATGCCGCTCGCACGCACCTGCGCGAACGTGGCTTCGAGGCGGGCCGCGAGCGTGCGGTCCAGCGGCACGCGGCTGAGCTCGCGCGTCGCTTTGGGGTTGGCGACGGGGTGTCGGTGTACGGGCATGGCGTTCCTCCGGCCGTGATATCAAGGACGCGTGAAGCGTTGTGATTGCACGCCGCGTTGTGTGAAGATCAGCGTGAATCGGCGGTGAGGCCCGCGGACTCGGCCTCCTCGCGGGTGGCGGAGTCGAAGAGGCGGACGGTGCCGTCGAACGAACCGGTGGCGAGCCAGCGGCCATCGGCGCTGAAGGAGATGCCGCGGATCGCGGCGTCGTGGGCGCTGAAGGATGCGATCTGATCGAGCGTGGCGACATCGATCAGCACCACCTGTCCGTACCACGACCCGGCGGCGAGCCGGGTCTGGGATGGGTTGAGCGCGAGGCAGGTGACGGGCTGGCCGTGCCCCTCGATCACTGCGATGGGGGCGCCGCTGGCCGCGTCCCATACGCGGATCGTCTGGTCACGCGATCCGGAGTACAAGCGGCTGCCATCGGCGCTGAAGAGCACGGTGAAGACGTCGGACGTGTGGCCGCTGAGCAGGGCGACTTGCTCACCGGAATCGGCGTCCCAGAGCCGGACGCTGCCATCGCGCGATGCGGAGGCGATGAGGCGTCCGTCGGGGCTGAAGCGGACGGCGTTGATGCGCTCGGTGTGGCCTCGGAGCACCGCGGTGGCCTGGCCGGTTGCTAGGTCCCAGATGCGCACGGTGCGGTCCTGCCCGCCCGAGGCGATGCGGGCGCTGGCCGGGTCGAAGGCGACACACGCGACCCACCGATCGTGACCCGAGAGTGTGCCGAGCTCGCGCCCGGCCGCGCTGTCGAGGATACGGATGGTGGCGTCGGCGCACGCCGCGGCGATCAACGCTCCATCGGACGAGTAATCCAGCCCGGCGAGGGAGGGTCCGCGGTCACTCAACCGCGCAACTGGCGCAGAAGTGGCGGCGTCCCAGAGGATCAAAGCGCCATCGGCACCGACCGAGGCGAGATGTGAGCCGGCGGGTGCGAATGCGACATCGAAGACGTAGCCGGAGTGCCCGGCGAGCGTCTTGATGCCCGGGGGGATTCGAACTCGTCAGCGCGCCAGGTGCGGATTGAGCCGTCCCACGAGGCCGAGACCAGGAGTTGATCGTCAGGGCTGAAGACAAGGCCGGAGACCGCATCGGTGTGCCCGCCGAGTTCGCCGATGAGCCGGCCGCTCGACACTTGATAGATGAGAATGCCGCGGTGCACGAGCCCGACGGCGAGCAGGGTGTTGTCGTTCGAGAACGCGATGGAGCGGACGGTGTTGACGCCCTGCGTCGTGGCGATTTCGCGGAGGAGCCCGCCGGTGTACGCGTCCCACACGCGCACGAGACCGCCGGCGCCCGCGGCAGCGACGAGGCCGGCATCGCTGCTGAAGTGGACCTGGTTGACGCTGCCGGGGAACTCGAGTCGCTTCTGGGTCGCGAGGCTGGCGGCATCACGCAGGTGGACGGCGCCGGCATCGTTGAAGGTGGCGAGGAGCCGCTCATCGGGCGAGAGCGCGAGCCCCTGGACACCGCCGACCTGATCGGCGCCGAACATTCGCATGGTATCGGGGCCGATGATCAGCCCCGGGCCGTTGTCCGCGGCGGCGGCCGTGGTGCCATCAGGCAGGTGCGCGAGCGAGCGGATCGGTCCGGACATGGACGCGAGGATCATGCGTTCCGCAAGTGTGCCGGGATCGAGGATGCGGATGAATCCCATGTCATCTCCGCTGATCACACCCTCGGGCGTGAATATCGCCGCGCGGGACTGCGCTGCCGAATCGCTCTGGAACGTGGCGCGGCGAGCGAGGGTTGCGCGCTCCCAGAGACAGACCGCGCCGTCACTGCCGGTGGTGATGAACTGGTCGCCCTGTGCGATCAGACTCATCACGCGGCCGTCGTGCGCTGCGACGGTCTGGGCGCTGCGATCGGCGAGGCGAGAGAGGAATCCCCACTCCCAGTCGCGGGGCTGCTCGGCCGCGGCGGCGAGGCGGGAGCGCATCTGCTGGAACTCACCGGTCTTCATCGCCGAGAAGGCCGATGCGATCTGCGCGGTGTAGGCCTCCCAGCGGGCGCGGTCGCGCTCGCGGGAAGCGAGCAACTCGGCGGTGCGGCGGCGCTCGACCTCCTGGTTGAGGCGGATGGCGAAGACCGAACTGATGATCGCTATGAGAATGACGGTGGCCGCGAGCGCGCCGGCCGCGACGACGATGGCGCGGTGGCGGCGTGCGAAGAGTCGGGCCTGGCCGACGACGCCGGGCGGGCGGGCTTCGGTGGGCTCAGAGGCGAGGAACCGTCGAAGGTCCGCCGCGAGCGAGGCGGCGCTGGGGTAGCGGTCCTCCGGATCCTTGGCCATTGCCCTGAGGATGATGGCGGAGAGGTCGCGGTATTCGCCGGTCGGCGGGAGGGGCGGGCGCGGCGGCGGATCATCAACGATGCGGCGGACCGCGGCGGGGATGGGCAGCCCGGCCAGGTCGTGGGGCTGGCGGCTGCAGATGAGCTCGAAGAGCAGGACGCCAAGTGCGTAGACATCGGCGCGGGTGTCGATACTGGCGGGGGCGATGCACTGCTCGGGGCTCATGTAATTGAGCGTGCCGATGAGCTGGGGCTGACCGGTGATGGTGGTGGAGGCGCGGGCGCCGGCGCCGATGGCGCGGGCGACGCCGAAGTCGATCACTTTCACACGGCCGTCGGCGCCGACGAGCACGTTGGCGGGCTTGATGTCGCGGTGGATGATGCCGTGCTGGTGGCCGTGGTGCACGGCATCGCAGACCGCGGCGAGCATCTCGGCGCGGTCGCGGATGGATAGCTTCGCGCGGCTCGCGTAGCTGGTAATGGAGGCCGCATCGGCGACGAGCTCCATCGCGAAGAACGGCGCTGGCTGCGGGCCGCCGAGCTGCGCGACGCCGGCCTCGTAGATCTGCGCGATGCCGGGGTGGTGGAGGCGGGCGAGCGCCTCGGTCTCGAACTGAAATCGCCGATAGGCGTCGGCGCTGGTCATGCTCTGGTGGAGAACCTTGAGCGCGACTCGGCGGCGGGGCTGCTCCTGTTCGGCTTCGTAGACGGTCGCCATGCCGCCGCTGCCCAGGACCCCGACGACGAGATAGGTGCCGATAGCGTCGGGGAGAGGTGCGGCGGGTTCCCTCGCGATCGCCGTCGCATCGAGGATCGGGCGGTCGAGGAAGGTGTCGCGGGTGTCCGCGGCGGCGAGGAGCGCGAGCACGCGGGCGGTGAGCGCATCATCGCCGCCGCAGGCGGTGCGGGCGAAGGCGGCGCGGCCGGCGCGGGGCAGGTCCATGGCGCGGGTGAGGATGTCGTGCGATCGTCGCGCCAGATCAGGATCCGGCGGCATCGTGCTGGTTCTCCTCGGGCTGTGAGGTTTCTGACAGCTGGAGCGCGAGCCAGGCCCGGGCGGCACGCCACTCGCGGTCGACGGTGCGGGCGCCGATCGAGAGCGCTTCGGCGATCTCGGTAACCGAAAGTCCGCCGAAGAAGCGGAGTTCGACGATGCGAGCCTGGCGTTCGCTGAGTGTGGCGAGTTGGGCGAGCGCTTCATCGAGCGCGATCAGGTCGATGTCGCGCGGTGTGTCGGCGGGTTCATGGTGCTCGATGCGAATAGGATGGTTGCCGCCGCCGCGCTTGAGAGCGTTGCGCTCGCGGGCATGATCGGTGAGAACGCGGCGGATGACGCGGGCGGCGATCGAGAAGAAGTGGAGGCGGTCGTTCCACTGCGCATCGCGCTGGTTCACGAGGCGGATGTAGGCCTCGTGCACGAGCGCTGTGGGGTTGAGCGTGTGATCGGTGCGCTCGCGGCGGAGCTGCGCGGCCGCGAGGCGTTCGAGGTCGCCGTAGATCGCCTGGGCGAGGCGTTCGGCATCGGCGGGATCGCCGAGCGATGCGGCGTGGAGCAGGAGCGTGATATTCGCGGGATTGTCGGTCATCGGACTTCCTCGCGGTCACCTTCGGCGCTGCGGGCGCGGTCGGGGACAGGGAATTAGTAGCCGTCACGCGGTGCGGCGGCGGTTCTATCGCCCGCCGCCGCGCCGCTTCAGTTAGAAACCGGGTGATCAGGGCACGGCCGGGGTCAGGTGCATGGAACTGGCCCCGGTGGCCTCGAAGCGCTGCATCTCCAAGTAAGCCTTCTTGATGTCGCCGAAGAACGTGCTGCGGAGTTCAATCGTGTCGACCTCGAACTGCTCGCCCCGACGCTCGCCGGGTTTGCGGGTCTGCACGAGCACGGGCGGGTCGAAGTGGAGTGTGGTGATGAGCATCGAGGTAGCGGGGTTGTTGGGCGTTCCCACTGTCGCGGTCGCGAGCCTGGTATCGATGCGGTCCGGTGTTCGGGCGATGAGGAATGGCAGCAGACCATGATCAGATGATGTGCTCCCCATGCGCCGGCCGCCGTTGGTGTAGACGATGCCCATGCCCAGAGGGAGCGGGTTGTCGGCACGCGACTGCACCGTGTACTGGTACTCGATCTTCGTGAAATTGAGCGTGAAGCTCTCGCCCCCGACCTCCACTCTCGAGACGTCGGTCTCGACCCGCAAGTTGTCGGGCGCCTGATCGAAGACCGTGCCGACGCCGCACTTCTGGACCGCGGGGAGCAGCAGCCCGATGAGAACCGAGGACTCGGGTACATCCGGATCGCGCAACGCATCGATACCGCCATCGCCGCTCGGGGACATGCGGGTGCCGTTGCCGGGCGCGGCAAGGACGCCGCGTTCGCCGATGCGCATCGGGTTCACGAACAGGAACTCGTTGCCGCCGGTGGCAAGACAGGGCGCAGTGGAGGATGTGAGGTCGCTCGGGTAGTACGAGAACGGGCCGGGGAGCGTGGTGAACTCGACGAGCGAAGGGGTGGTGCTGGTCGGCGTGAAGAGGCCGGTCCAGATACGAATCGGGTTAGACGGGTCGGCGACAACGCCCAGCTGCGGCGCGTGCGGCTGGCTCGCGTTGATGCCCAGCACGTTGGGGCCGACGATCGCGCCGTTGCTGACGAAGTTCCAGGCGCCGTCGGTGGCGAGCAGGTTGAAGTCGGTGCTGGCGAAGGCGTACGCCGACGGCGGGATGCAGGCCCAGGCGTTGATCTGCGCGGTCTGGCCGAACCAGACGGCGGGGCGCACGGCCTCGGGCACCACCTTGCAGTCCTGCGCCTGCGCGGTCGGGGCCGCGGCGAGGCCGGCGGCGGCGACGAGCGAGCTCAGGATCAATCGGCGGACGCTGTGGCGGATCGGGTACATGATGGTCTCCGGTGGTATGGCTTGGGCGATACCCCGGTGACCTTCACCGGCGCGGGCGCCCCCTCCGGCGTGTCGCGGAGCCACTGTTGTGGCTCACCGTCACGCCTGCACCCCAAGACGCGGAGACCGCGCGCGGCGGACGCCGCGCTGCGGACAGGAAATGTGAGGGGATCGGCGGTGGAGCGAGGGTGGTCAGCTGCCGCGGCGTGGGCCGGACGAAGCGGGCGTCGGTTTAGCGTGGCTCAGGATTGCTTCCATCACAGCGGCGAGAGGATCGCCTCGACCCCGGCGGGCGCGGAGAGGATGATCGATTCGCCGGCCTGTGGCTCGATGGAGCCGCCGATCACGGGGTTGCTCCCTCCGTAGAAAGACAGTCCGCGTTCACCGGAGTAGCCGACGCTGTTGCAGTAGGCGCGCAGGAACACGAGGCTGGTGTTGACATCCGCGCCGCTGGTCACGCGGTTGATACCCATGAAAACGGAATGGAAGTCGTCGCCGTGACCGATCGCATCGAGGTCGCTGATCGACTGCACCTGCCCGGTTCCGATCAGGCGGAGGAAGTTGCCGCTCAGGTTCTGGTCGTGGAAGAGCAGGATCTGGCGGCCCGGGGGCGCGTAGAAGCGGAGCGAATCCGCCGCGTCTCCCCAGCCGGCCTCGTCGTCGAGGTCGAGCCAGTTCGCGAGGGCGCGGTCGCGGCCCTCGAGCATCAGGCTGCGGTTGGGTGAAGAT
>JBDZUZ010000043.1:0-2332 GCA_040255445.1 Planctomycetaceae bacterium
GGTTGGGCGGGGGCGTGGTATGGTCTGCTGCCGCGGCGGTGCGGCCGTGGGGGTCGCGTGGGGTTGGGGAGCGTGGCGGCCCCGCGGGGCAACGCGGATGCGGAAGGGGCGGTGCGTTGATGGCGGTGCGTGGTGCGCGGGTGTCGCTGGCGGGCGTGTGGCTGTGCCTGGGCGGGGTTGCCGCGGAGGTGGTGGCGCAGCCGGCGGAATTCGACTGGGCGCACATCACCGCGCCGGGGAATCGGCCGTGGGATCGCGGCGAGGCGCGGCCTGGGACGGTGAACGGGCGCGGGAGTGTTGATTACACGTTCTACATGTCGCGGTACGAGATCACGACAGCGCAGTGGATGGAGTTCATCAACACGTACTCGGCGCGGGCGGATCGGCCGTCGTGGGTGCGGCTGCCGTACACCTGGGGCGCGGAGGTGGATCCGGCGTATTCGGGGCCGGGGACGCGGTATCGGTTGTCGAACAACTATGTGACGCCGGGGTACCACGCGGTGTCGGGGATCTCGTGGCGCGAGGTGGCGCGGTACTGCAACTGGCTGCATAACGGGAAGTCGGGCGAGCTCGCCGCGGCAGAGAGCGGGGCGTACGACGCATCGACGTTTGGGTTTGATGCCGAAGGGAACTTCACGGACCAACTGACGCGGAGCCCGGGGGCGCGGTACTGGATCCCGAGTTACGACGAGTGGATGAAGTCAGCGCACTACGACCCGCAGCGCGATTACTGGTATCTGTACCCGACCGGGTCGGACACGCCGCCGGTGGGCGGGCCGCCGGGGGTTGGTGAGACCAATGCGCAGTTCGTGCTGCCTGGGTTCGCAGAGGTGCACATCCCGCTGGGGAGTTATCCGCAGGTCCAGAGCCCGTTTGGACTGCTGGATGCTTCGGGGACGACGAAGGAGTGGACGGAGTCGGTGTATACGTTGCCGTCACTCCCGCCGCTGTGGCTGCGGATCACTAGAGCATCATATTTCGGGCAATCGGTCGAGTTCGATAATGGAGTGAGTTGGAGTGCCGCACTGCCTGATGCCCGCGATTTCTATCACGGGGGCCGAATTGCGAGCAGTGTGCCCGGGCCTGCGGTGGGGTGGGTTGTGGGTGTGGTGGTTGGGGTGGTGGGGTTGAGGCGGCGGCGGGCGTGATGGTGCGGTGTGGATGGCGCCTCCTGCGGAGGCTCGGGAGATTGAAGGGGTGAGGTGGGCGCGGGGTTGTTCACCCATGGCTCACGCCATGGGCAAGATTCTGGCGCACCCTTACGGGTGCTCGGGAATGTGAGCGAGCTGAAGGGCGAGATGTTGTGCGTCTGCTTTCCGGTGGCTGGCTCGCGGAGCCTCGCTGCGCCACCGGCAACCATCGTGCGCCCTACCGGGCGGGGGAGCGGCGAGGTGAGCGCAACCACGGCTGCTCGCCTCGTGGAAGCCCGGTCAGGGGTTTACGTGTTCATGAAGTGGTAGAAGGGGCCGGAATCAGTGACGGGAATGCCGGTTTTTTTGGTGATTTGCGCGGCGAGGCGGGTGGCTTCTTTGGCGAGACGCGATGTGGGAGCACGGAGTTGTTTGTCTGCCCAGTCTTCGTAGGGGTTGTCGTCGAGTGCCGCGGCGAGTGCGGCGATGCGGCGGGCGGTCGTGTTCCAGTCGGCGAGGGCGCGGCTGGTGTCGTGGGAGAGTTGGAGCTTCCACATCGCGATGACTCCTCCCTCGGCGGCGATGAGTGGTGGGCAGCTCGAATCGGGCGTCGCCATCAGGCGGAGTAATGGCTTCGCGCTGAGCGCGGTCTTGCAGGCGGGGAACGGGCGGCTCAGGCCTTTGGTGTGGTTTGTGACGAGCGGCGCAGGGTCGGCAAGGCCGAATCCGCCGGTGGGGAATCGGGCCGCGGCTGACTTCCACGCTGCGGCGCCGATGAACCAGGCGTGGAGGGAGACGGTGTTGGCGGCGAGGTCGGTGTGTATGTAGGAGCAGTGAGTTGGGATGCTCGAGTTGAGGCCGACGATGTAGCCGTGGCGGTCGAGTTTGTTGAGGAGAGACTGGACCGTCGTCGCGGCGGGCTGGATGTCGCCGGGGAGTGCGTTCCAGCGGAGGTGGAGGCGGGTGAGGGCGGCTTCGGTGGACATGGGGGTTGAGTTCCGGTGGGTGGAGGTGGTGGAGAGTTTATAGAGAGCGGGGCGATTGCCGGTGGCGGGGTCGCGGAGCGTGGGCTCGGAGTTGTGACTGTTGGGGTCGGGGGTCGCTGGTGGTTTGGCACGACTGCCCTCAGAGCAGGTCAGTCGTGGCGCGGGAGGGAGAGGTAGAGGAGGTAGGCACAGGCTCGTCTTCAAAGCAAGACGAGC
>JBDZUZ010000223.1:0-4423 GCA_040255445.1 Planctomycetaceae bacterium
CTTGTCGGCCTTGCCTTCTTCATCGAGCGTTTCCTCGAGCAGGTCGGCATCGTCGTCCCGGCTCATGAGCTTGGCCCATGAGCGGAGGCAGCCGTAGGTTGCGATCTCGTAGTGCTCGATCTTCTGCGCAGCGCAGATGATGGCGGCATCGCGGACGTTCGGCTCGGCGTCTTCCGAGATGATCTCCTTGGCCTCGGAGATGAGACCCTCCATCGCGTGGCAGCGGTGGCCGCCGGGCTTGTAGTCGAGCTTCTTGAAGATGCGCTCGAGGCGGTCGATGTGGCCCTGGGTCTCCTGGAAGTGGTTCGCGAGAGACTTGCGGAGCTTCTCGGCTGTGGCGGCTTCCTGCAGCGCCGGCATGGCCTTGATGAGCTGGTTCTCGGCGCTGTAGGCGTCCTTGAGCTGGTTGACGTAGAGCTTCTCGAGGTGGTCGAGTTTCATAGGTGGTGTCCTTTCCGCGGAAGCGGTTGGTGGTGAGTTGACTCGGGGAATGGTGCGGCCTTGTGCTGAGGCTGCCCTGAGCCCTGCGTGAATCGAGATTCATGGGAGAGGGGAGGGGGGTGGGCGTTGGCCGCGGCGGTGCTCAGCCGGCAGAGACGCGTCGGTCTGTGCGTCCGGAGCTCCCCGATCCCGGATTTTCTTGTTCAGGGATGGCGGCTGCGGTACGCCATTTTCGCTGATCTGTTGTGGGCGGGTGGCCGTTGGCCTTCGCGTTCTCGCCTTGGAAAGCGGGTCTGCCGGCGGGGACCGCGTGGGCGGGCGGTGGGCGGCGGGGCATCGGCCGCGGCACGGCCCGCGTATAACTAGCGGCCCCTGAGGCCCTTCGGCCGCGACCGCCTTCCGGCGGCCCCGGCGATTCGATGATGACCGGCCCAGAACAACCCCGGCACGCCGCGGTGTGCCCGTTTCTCGCCTCCGGCGCGATGACGCCCGCTCGGGACATGGCGGCCGTTGGGGACCACGGGTCCGCGCCGGAAGCGCCGGCGACACCGAGCGCCTCGCGGCCGGTGCGGTGGCTGTATGTGGTTGTCGGGCTGGTGTGCTTCGGGCTCGCGATCGCGGGGGCGGTGCTTCCGGGGCTGCCGACCACGGTCTTCGTTCTGGTGGGGAGCTACTGCCTGACGCGGAGTTGCCCGTGGCTGGAACGGCGGCTGATGGCGACGCGGCTGCTGCGGCCCTACGCGAAGTACCTCGACCCGGCGACGCCGTTCCCTTGGCGGGCGCGGATCTTCGCGATGTCGGCGATGTGGGTCTCGATCGCGGTGT
Source organism: Planctomycetaceae bacterium (assembly GCA_040255445.1). Lineage (GTDB taxonomy): Bacteria > Planctomycetota > Phycisphaerae > Phycisphaerales > UBA1924 > JBDZUZ01. The sequence goes on from JBDZUZ010000223.1 coordinate 1,267, forward strand.
CGAGCGTGCTGCTGGTTGCGGGCGGGGCGGCGGCTTGGATCGTCGCGGCGGTGATCGCGGCGGGCGTGGCGGGGACGGTGTGCATCGCGCGGTTTCGCCGCGGTGTTGTCGCGGCGGCGTGATCGTCGGGCAGGCGACTTCAACCGATATTCCTACACTGGCGGCGATGCATTCGCGGGATGCGACATCATCGGCGCCGGCGGTCCGCATGGTGTGGAGCAATCTGCTGTTCCTGCACTGGCGCGTGCCCGAGGCGGTGATCGCCGAGCGGCTGCCGCCCGGGCTTGAGGTTGACACGTTTGACGGGTCGGCGTGGATCGCGCTGGTGCCGTTCCGGATGGAGGAGACGCGCTTCCGCGGCGTGCCGAATGTCGGCGGGCTGGGCGATTTCTTCGAGTGCAATGTGCGGACCTATGCGCGTGAGGCGGCGGGGCTGCCGGGCGGGCGCGGTCGGCGCGGCGTGTGGTTCTTCAGCCTCGATGCGGAGCATCTGCTGCCGGTGCTGGGCGGGCGGCTCTTGTGGTCGCTCAACTATGTGTACAGCCGGTTCGAGGTGCGGCGGGATGCGGCGCCTGAGAACGGTGAGCGCACGGATTACAGCGTGATCTCGCGGCTGGACCCGCAGCGGCGGGCGCGGGTGGTGTGGCGGCGGGGCGCTGCGCTGCCGCCGACAGCGCCGGGATCGCTGGAGGAGTTTCTGACCGAGCGGTACTGGCTCTTCACGCATCGGCGCGGGCGGGTGCTGGCCGCGCGCGTGGAGCATCATCCGTGGAATCTGCGCGAGGCGACGGTCGAGCATGTCGAGCAGTCATTGACCGACGCCGCGGGCGTGGCGGTGAACGGCGAGATGCTGGCGTGGCACAGCGACCGGATCGATGTGATCGGGTGGAAGCTGGGTGAGGCGGGGCCGGAGGATGGGCACGCGGGGCTGCCGCGTGAGGGACGCGAGGTGCGGGCGTGACCGGCGACACGATGTCGCCGGCGAACTCGGCAGGTGCGGGCCCGGCGGGCCCGATCCTCTTCTTTGATGGCGGGTGCGCGTTGTGTCACCGCACGGTGGTGTGGTCGCTTCGTCACGAGCGGCGCCCGGTCGTGCGGTTTGCGCCGCTGCAGGGAGAGACCTTCGCGCGGCTCGACCACGCCGACAAGCCGGTCGGGGTCGACAGCGTGGTGATGTTCGACAACGGCGCCATCTACACGCACAGCGATGCGACAGCGCGGCTGATGATCCGGATGGGCGGGGTCTGGAGCGTGGTGGGCCGGGTGCTGGTCATCCTGCCGCGTGGCCTGCGGGACCGGGCGTACCGGTATATTGCCCGGAATCGCTTTGAGTGGTTTGGTCGGGCGAAGGGCGAGTTTGTACCGCCGGATGAGAAGTCGGACCGGCTGCTGCCGTGATTGGTGTCGGCGTTGGTATGGCAGATGGTACTGGCGGTGTCGCGCAACGCGGCGGGGCAATAATCGCCCATGCCCCACCGTCCGTCACAGCTGCAACCGGTGCTGACGCTCGCGCATTCGCCGGACCCCGATGATGTGTTCATGTGGTGGCCGATCACGGGCAAGATCCGGCCGGACGGTTCGGTCATCGAGCCGGATGCTGATGGCCTGGGCACGCCGGTGATCGAGACGGGGCGGTACCGGTTCCGCGCGGTGCCAGCCGATATCGAGGTGCTCAACCGCACCGCCGCGGCGAGCGATCGCGATGCGTTATTCGACATCACCGCCGTGAGCTTCCGCAACTACGCGAACATCAAATCGCGGTACGCGATCACGAACTCGGGGTCGTCGTTTGGCGACGGGTTTGGGCCCAAGGTGGTCGTGCGGCCCGACCGGGGGCTGCGCTCGGTTGATGACCTGCGCTCGGACGGGGTGCGGATCGCGATCCCGGGGCGGCGGACGACCGCGTTTCTCCTGCTCGGGCTGATCCTGGGGGCGAAAGGACAGGACGGGGATGGTGCAAATCAGGAGCGGTTCGTCGAGCTGCCGTTCGAGCAGATCATTCCTGCGGTGGCGCGGGGCGAGGTTGATGCGGGGCTGGTGATCCACGAGGGGCAGGTGCTCTTCGAGCGAGCGGGGCTGGAGATGCTCGTCGACACCGGTGCGTGGTGGAAACAGCACCGCGGCCTGCCGACACCGCTGGGGGCGAATGTCATCCGGCGGGACCTTGAAGCGCGGCTCGGGCCGGGCTCGGTCGCGGAGATCTCCGGCATCCTGCGGCGATCGATCGAGCACGCGCTCGCGCACCGTGCTGAGTCGGTCGAGTACACGATGCCGTTCGCGCTGGCGAACACCGCGAAGTCGGGCGCGGCATCCGGCGAGCCCCCCACCGTCGATCGCGTGGATCGATACATCGAGATGTATGTGAATCGGTGGACCGTGGATATGGGCGCGGATGGTCGCGAGGCGGTGACCGCGATTCTGGAAGAAGGGCACAAGTCCGGGCTCTGCCCGGATCCGCGTCCGATCGATGTGTTCTGAACACCCGCTTCGGCGCGTGCGGGACGGACCGGGGCGATTCAGGCGCCCGCGGCGGATGCGTGCTCGGGTATCGAGTCCAGGATGATGCGCTCGGCGCCCCACGCCGCCCAGATCCGGCTCATGCGGCGGACGAACGCCGCGGGTTTTTCCGCGTACACACGCGATGCGAGCGGGTGGGCCAGGCCGCGGAGTTCGGTGCGGCGGCGGTCGATGAGTGCGAGGAGCGCGGGGCCGTCTCTTTCGGAGAGACCGTCGGGTGTTTCCGCCGCGATCTGATCGCGGAGCACGGAGAGGTCGTGTTCGGCGCCGAGCAGGTCGGCGAGCAATCCGAACTGATCCTCCATCCCGCCGATGACCGGCGGCCACACGGGCGCGAGCAGGCGCAGGTGGTAGTCGGTGTACTTCACCCGCTTACGCCAGTCGTGAAAGCCTTCGGGCGTCGGTCTTTCGTAGGCGGCCTGCATGGCAGCGCGACCGCGGGCGTAGGTCTTTTCGAGCCCGCCGGAGAGCGCGGCGAAGCCGGATGCATCGAGCGTCCACTCATCGATGATCTCCAGCCCGGCGCGGAGTTCGGCAGCGCACGCGACCAGCCGCTCATGGATCGCATCCTCATCACGGGCTCCGCGGCGGCGCGAGAGGAGCGCTCTGCGCAGCCGCTCCAGCGCGGCCGCCTCAGCAT
>JBDZUZ010000224.1:0-4400 GCA_040255445.1 Planctomycetaceae bacterium
CCGGGGGTGTAAAGCTTACATTAGGAAAAGCGTAAAGCGTACAGTGGACATGTTGCGGGGGGGGGGAATGGGAATAGGTCCTATGGGACCTATAAGTCCTATAGGACCTATGGGGGTTGGTCCACTGGCGCTGGGGGAGTTTGGTCTGCTGCGTGAGGCTGGACCTTAGTTCGTGATATCGATGTAGCCCTGCATCCTGTCGCGGATGACGCCGAGGCGGACGCCGCGGGAGTAATCGCGGGAGGCGAGGGCGTTGGTGAGTTGTTCGGCGTTCTCGACATTGAGGCCGTCGATCTGGACGATGATGTCGCCGAGGCGGAGGCCGGAGCGTGCAGCGCGGGAGTTGGGTTCGATCTCGACGATGATTGCTCCCGAGACCCCCTCGCGATAGCCCATGCGCTGGGCCTGCTGAGGGGTGAAGTCTTCGAAGTTGGCGCCGAGGGAATCGCGGAAGGCGGCCTCGTAATCGCCGAGGGCGACGACGAGTTCCATCGGCTTGCCTTCGCGTTCGATCTCGAAGGTCGTGCGGGTGCCGGGGGGTGTGAGGGCGATGGCGGTGCGGAGGCGGGCTTCGTTGAGGGCGCGGCCCTGGAAGCGGCGGATGACATCGCCGGGCTGGAAGCCGGCGCGGGCGGCGGGGGTGCCTTCCTCGACGGTGCGGACGATCACGCCGGGCTCTTCCGAGCGGGGTCCGGCGGCGTCTTCGAGTATGACGCCCAGGTAGCCGCGGATGACGCGCTTGTTCTTGATGAGGTTGTCCATCACGCTCCGCACCATGTCGCTGGGGATGGCGAAGCCGATGCCTTCGAAGGCGCCGGTGCGTGTGGCGATGGCGGAGTTGATGCCGACGAGCTTGCCCTCGAGGTTGAGGAGCGGGCCGCCGCTGTTGCCGGGATTGATCGCCGCGTCGGTCTGGATGAAGTCCTGGTATTGCAGGCCTTCGCGGGGTGTGAGGGAGCGGCCCTTCGCGCTCACGATGCCGGTGGTGACGGAGTTCTCGAACCCGAAGGGGCTGCCGATGGCGATGACCCACTCGCCGACCTCGACGGTGTCGCTGCTGGCGAACTCGACGTAGCGGAGGTTCTTGCCGTCGATCTTGATGACGGCCAGGTCGGTGAGCTCATCGCGGCCGATGAGGCGGGCTTCGAGCTCGCGGCCGTCGGAGGTCTTGACCTTGATCTGGTCGGCGCCGCGGATGACGTGGTTGTTGGTGAGGATGAGGCCGTCGGCGCTGACGATGACGCCGGAGCCCTGGCCGCTGGGGCGGAGGGTGGTGGGGCCGTATTCGATGGGGCGGCCGAACCAGTCGCGACGGACCTGCTGCACGTTGGTGAGCTGGGTGATGTGGACGACGGCGGGCTCGACCTCGCGGGCGACGTGCTTGAAGACGCGGGAGAGGCTCCGCGCGAACTGCATTTCTTCTTTGAGCTGCGCGGAGGTCTCGACGGCGCCGTTGCTGCTGGTGGGCTGGGCGAGCGCGGCGGGGGCGGCCGCGGCGAGGATCGCGAGCGCGGCGGCGGCGAGTCGGGTGCGGAACATCGGATTCGTGTTGATCATGGCCTCTCCGTACGACGTTGTCTGCGACTTCGTTCGGGGCCGGCCGCGGCGGGCTTTGCGGGATGGGCAAACCGCCTCAGCGGCCGTACTCGGCCCACGACGATGATGTCTCACCGACGCGGACGCGTTCGAGTGTGAGATGCGTGGGGAGCCGGTAGGTGACTCCATCGGGCGCGCGGAACTCGCGCCCGGAGCGGATCGTCTCCGCCAGAGCGTCATAGATGTGTTTGGCGAGGACTTCCGTCGTGGGGTCGGTGTTTTCGAAGGTGATGACGCGGTCCATCAGCCGCGGATTGTCGGCGAGGGTGGCGAGGAACGGGTCCTTGCTGTTGAGCGCCATGGCGTGGTCGAAGCGGTCGACCAGATCCTGCACGGCGTAGCGGACGGCCTTGAAGTCGCAGACCATGTCGTTGTCATCGAGCTTGGGGCTGGCGATGACGACTTCGATGCGGCGGGAGTGGCCGTGGGGGAAGCGGCAGCGGCCGGGGTGCTTGCTGAGCATGTGCCCGGACTCGACTTCGAACGCTTTGCAGATGCGGTAGACCAAGCCTTCGTCGACTCCCGTGGATCCATCTGGCCGCCGGAACAGGGTGGTCCCGGCGGGTGAAGCGGATGATAGGGGCGGAGGACGCGGACCCCGCGCCGGTCATGAGCGGGGATTCAGGTGCCGCGGGTGTTGCCGAAGAGGTCGATGTGGAGGCGGGGGCAGTAGCGCCAGCCGCGGCGGATGCAGATGTTGGCGAGGTCGCGGCGGGTCTGCGCGGAGGGCGGGGTGACGCCCTCGGGCATGAGGAGGATGTCGTCGGCGGACCAGCGGTGGAGCGCGGCGAGGAGTTCTTCGACTTCGGTCAGGTCGGCGGGGGAGGCGATGACGAACTTGAGCTGGCGGCCGGGGTAGGTGTCGATGAGCTCTTGGAGGGCGGGGAGGTTGGTGCGGCGGTGTTCGTGGCGGGTGTGCCACTGGCCGGTGGGGTCGCGGGGGTCGTCCGGCGCCGGGGTTGAGTTGCTGAGCTTGGGGCTGATGGACATGAGATCGCAGGGCAGGTCGCGGAAGATCGTGCCGGCGGTCTCGATGGTGATGTGTATGTTGCGGGCGCGGAGTTGCTGCGCGAGGGGGACGATGGCGTCGAAGAGCATGGGCTCGCCGCCGGTGAGGACGGCGTGGCGCGTGTGCGTGGAGTCGACCCAGTCGAGGAGTTCGGTGAGCGAGCGCTTGGTGCTCTCGGGCTTCCAGCTCGCGTAGGGCGTGTCGCACCACGTGCAGCGGAGGTTGCAGCCGCTGACGCGGATGAATGCGGAGGGGACGCCGGTGAGTTTGCCTTCGCCCTGGATGGAGTAGAAGTGTTCGGAGATGGGGAGCGAGGTGAGCGCGGCGGTGGCGTGGGCGTCGGCCGGGGCCCGCGCGGCCTGCGGGAGCGGGGTGGTGTTGCGGGGCGTGGTCATGCGCGTGCCGGCGTGCTCGCGTAGCGGGTGGGGTCGGGGATGCCGGCATCGGCGAAGCCGCGGCGGCGGAGTGAGCAGGAATCGCAGTGGCCGCAGGCGAGGCCATCGGTGGTAGGGTCGTAGCAACTGGAGGTGAGGCTGTAGTCGACGCCGAGCTTCGTGCCGAGCTGGATGATCTGCGCTTTGGTGAGGCTGATCAGGGGGGTGTGGATGGTGAAGCGTGCGCCCTCGACGCCGGCCTTGGTCGCGAGATTGAGAGTCTGCGCGAAGCTTTTGATGAACTCGGGCCGGCAGTCGGGGTAGCCGGAGTAGTCGACGGCGTTGACGCCGATGTAGAGATCGGTTGAGGCGAGGACTTCGGCGAGGCCCGCGGCGATCGAGAGGAAGGTGAGGTTGCGTGCGGGGACGTAGGTGATGGGGATGTCGGCCGCCGAATCCGACCGGTCCTTGGGGTGCTTGTCTTTCGGCACTGGGATGTCGGCAGTGAGCGCCGAGCCGCCGATGGCGCGGAGGTCGAGTTTGATCTCGCGGTGCGAGGCGGCGCCGAGTGCCGCGGCGAGCTCGCGGGCGCGGGCGAGTTCGATGCGGTGGCGCTGGCCGTAATCGAAGGCGATGGAGTGGGGCGTGAAGCCGTCGGCCTTGGCCGCGGCGAGGCAGGTCGCGCTGTCGAGTCCGCCGGAGAGGAGGACGACGGCGGGCTTGCCGTGGGTTGTGTGTTTGCTCGCGGGGGCGGTCACGGGTGATCGTAGGTGGCGGCCCGCGGGCATCTGTGCGCGGCTGGCATCAGGGGAGGCGGACGAGGGTCGCCGCGTGCGGCTGCTTATTGATGCACATCTTGCGTTCGTAGTTGGTGGCGACGGTCTGGCCTTCGCCGACCCACTGCGGGGGCGTGAATGGGCGCATCTCGAAGGGGGCGGCGGCGGGGAGGGGGAGGCCATCGTGGGCGAGGGCCGCGGTCAGGTGTGGTTGCCAGGTCGCCGCGGCGGCGGGGTCGGTCCAGGGCTTGAAGTGCTCGAGGTCCCAGGCCCAGAGGTCATCGTGATCGGTGACGATGCGGAGCTCGCCGCGGGGCGCGAGGATGCGCCAGGCCTGGGCGAGGAAGCGGTGCTGGATGACGCGGTTCTTGTGGTGGCGGGTCTTGGGCCAGGGGTCGGAGAAGTAGAGGTGGACGACGCGGGCGACGGCGGGGGGGAGGCGCCAGCGGAAGAACTCGGTGGCATCGGTGCGGAGCATGCGGACGTTGGCGCGGCCGGCGCGGCGGATGCGGTCGGCGGCGTACATGTAGAACTCGTTGGCCCACTCGATACCGAGGTAGTTGGTGTCGGGGGCGGCTTTGGACTGTTCGAGGATGAAGGAGCCCTTGCCGGAGCCGATCTCGATTTCGAGGGGGAGCGCGGGGT
>JBDZUZ010000044.1:0-24069 GCA_040255445.1 Planctomycetaceae bacterium
ACGGAGTTCACGCCAGCGCTGGTGCGGAGCTATGCGCGCGAGATCCCCGGGGTGTCGGATCAGATCCGTTCCGAGCGGGTGGCGCTGGGCGCGTTGCATCCCGAGCGGGATGTGCGCGAACTGGTGTTCGAAGTGTTTCTGAACCCGCCGGCGATCGACGACGGCCGGCAGGACGAGTGGAACGAGCGGACGCGGGTGGATGCGTGGGATCTCTTGGCGCGTCTGGACCCGACCGGCGAGGAGCGGGCGCGGATGCTGGCGGCCGCGCCGGAGGATGCGGGCGATGGGACGGTCGCGGCGATGCGGCGGGCGCAGCAGGAGCTCGATGCGCTGCCGCGGTCCGGCGAAGAACTGCGGTGGCTGCTGTCTCTGGCGGATGTGAGCAACAGCGAGAACGCGGCGTGGTGGCGCGAGGCCTCCGCGGCGATTGCTTCGTTCAACGCGGTGGAGCGGGGCGCTGCGCCGCTGGAACTGCGGCACGCCGAGGCGATCCGCTGGGCGGCAGCGCACAGATCGGATTGGGCGGCGGCATCACGCGGTGCGCTGCTGGCCGAGCTGCGCACGCGGCTGGCGGACCGCAAGCACTACCGGCGAACGACCGAGGTGGGGCCGAGCCAGATCAAGGACGACCTGGCATCGTGGGAGGCAACGCTGACACGGGCCGACCTCTTGACGATCCTGATCCTCGACGGCCTGATCGCGGAGCCGCAGGTCGTTGAGGCGTTCTTCAAGCAGGCGGAGATGGACCGTCGGGACAACACGACGGAGTACGGGGGTCTTCTCGCCTCGGGCGGGCCGGGGAAGGCGCAGGCGCTGCTGTTCCCGCCGCGGCCGGGCCAGCGGACGGGGGACAACACGTTCATCGCCTCCCAGGACATGATCGCGGCGGGGGACCGGGCGATCGGGCACTACCACTTTCATGTGCAGGACTGGCAGAACGCTGAGTTCGCCGGCCCGAGCCCCGGGGACCTGGTCTACGCGGACCGGCTGGGGCGGTCCTGCCTGGTGCTCACGGGGATCAGTGAAACGACTCTGGCCGTGGACTACTACCAGCCGGGGGACCGGGCGGTCGGGCGGCCCGGCGGTGCGGTGATCGACCTGGGGGTCGTGCATCGCGACGGCGGCCGCCGATAAAGGATCTCGGCCGGGGGTGCAATGGGGGGCGCGGGGGTGCGTTTGGCCGCTGGAGGCCGGTGCGCGCTGTCGAAGAGCGGCGCCGGCTGTCTGGAATCGATCTGACCCGCCCGCTCGGGCGGCAATCCTTGCAGGAGCAGACTGATGAAGAGCATTCGACGGGTGCTGGTGGCGGGGCTGGTGGGCGTTGTGACGCTGTGCGTCGCGGCGACGCCGGCCTCTGCCCAGATGGGCCGCGGCGGTGACATGTTCAACATGCCGGCGGTGTCGGGGCAGCAGCTCGAGAAGTACGCGGGCATGCTGGAAATGACCCCCGAGCAGCTCGAGGCCGCGAAGATGCTGCACGAGGCGTACCAGCAGCAGGTCCGCGAGGGGCAGGAGGCGTTCCGCGCCAAGATGGAAGTTGTGCGTGAGGAGTTCCGCACGACGCGCGACCCCGAGGTGTGGAACCAGCTCCGCGAGGCCGGCGAGAAGGTCCAGGCGGACCGGAAGAAGGCCGATGAGACCTTCTTCGCGGATATCCAGATGGTCCTCACTCCCGAGCAGATGAAGTCCTGGCCGGCGGTGGAGCGTGCGAGCCGCCGCGACATGACGCTGCGGCGCGGGTTCCTCGCGGGCGAGCGGGTCGACCTGATCCGCATGTTCGAGCGGGCGGACCTGACCGAGACCGATCAGGCCAAGGTTGATGAGGTGCTGGCGCGGTATGACACGGACATGGACCGCGAACTGCAGCGGCGGAACCAGGCCTACGAGGACGGCTTCCGTCGGATGGCGGAGATGCGTGAGAACGGCGACTTCGCCTCGATGCAGGAGATCGTCGAGAAAGGCCGCGAGGCTGCAGCGCGGGTGCGCGACCTGAACCGCAAGTACGCGCGGGAGCTGACCTCGATCCTTTCGGAGGATCGCAAGGCGTGGTTCGAGCGTGAGTTCCGCGAGGCGAGCTTCCCCGAGGTCTACCGCGAGTCGTACGGCGGGCGCGTGCTGACCGCGGCCGCGGGGATCGACAACCTCGATGCCTCGCAGCGCGACGGCGTGGCCGCGCTCATCGCTTCCTATGAGCGGGATGTGTCGACGGTGAACGACAAGCTCGCCGCGACGATCGAGAAGCAGCAGATGGAGTTCAATATCGCTCAGATGATGCGTGGCGGCCGCGGCGGCGATAACGAGATGCAGACGCTGCGTCAGCAGCGGCGCGAGCTCGACGACAAGCTGGTCGAATCGCTGTCGAAGGTTCTGACGCCCGAGCAGCGCGAGAAGCTGCCGAGCCGCGAGGATGAGGCGCGGGAGCGTCGCGGCGGTGGCGGCGATGATGGCGGCCGGCGGGGCCGCGGGCGTGGTCCGGCGTGATCTGATTCACAAGGCCGATCCGGCGTCGATGATTCTGGTATACACGGGGCCCTTCGGGGCCCCGTTTTTCATTTTTGGGTGGTGGGGCCGCCGCGGTGGATGGCGGAAGGTGCGGTCTGCCGCATCTTGTCGCCTTGCGGGGGCTGTTCTGGCCGCCGGGATGCACGAAGGAGCGACGACATGAGCCGGATGAAGAGCGGGCTTGGGCTGGGTCTCGTGGTGGCGGGTCTGGTGGCGGTGGGCGGGGTCGCCGAGGTGGCGCGGGGGCAGGTGCTGATGATCCAGGAGTCGGCGGGGAGCGCGGCGGTCGCCGGCGGGCGGATTCGCTCGGTCGAGCCGTACGCGAAGCTGCTTGGGCTTTCGAAGGACGAGGCGGAAGCGGCGGCGGTGCTGCACGAGGCGTACCTGCAGGCGTGCCGCGAAGCGGGTGAGGAGCGGCGGAAGAAATTTGCCGAGATGCGTGAGGGTGGGCCCGAGGCGGCGATGGCGCGGGTGCAGGAGCTTCCCAAGATCATGGAGGCGTACCGCGAGCGGGTCGCCGCGGCGGAGGCGCAGTTCTTTGACGACCTTGCGGTGGTGGTTATGGCGGAGGCCAAGCCGGAGTTGTGGGAGGCCGCGCAGCGGATGCGTCGTCGTGAGGTCGGGCTGCGGTCATCGCCGATGGGCGGGGCGGCGGTCGACCTGGTTGAGGTTGTCGATTCGCTGAAACTGCCCGCGGCGGTAGCGGCGGAGATCGGGCCATCGATGCTGGACTACGAGCTTGCGATCGATCGCCAGATCCAGGCGCGGGACCGGGCCGTTGTCAAGGAGGAGCCGCTGGTGCCGGGCCGGGTGATGTCGATCGAAGAGATCGAGGAGCGGAATCGGCCGGTGCGGGAGGCGACGATCAAGCTGCGCGAGGTGAACGAGCAGCACGCGCGGCGGATCCAGGCTGCGTTGCCGGCCGAGTACCGAGAGGCGTTCGACGAGGCGTGGCGGAAGCGAGCATTCCCGTTCATTTACAAGGCCACGCAGACGGAGCGGGAACTGGCCGCGGCGGAGGGTTTCGCCGACCTGACGACCGAGCAGCGGGAGCAGGTTGCGCTGCTGCGGGAGGCGTTCGAGCGGGATCTGAAGCGGGCGAACGAGGCGCTGGAGTCGGCGATGCGGGAGGAGGATGAGAAGGGGATGGTCGGTCCGGGCGGCGCCCGGGTACGGCTGTTCAACGGGCCCCGAGAGGACACCGCGCTGGACCTGGCGAAGAAGGCGAAGGCGGAGATGGCGGCCGCAGCGCGGGAGCGGCTGGGGCGGATCCTGAATGAGGGGCAGAAGAAGCGGCTGCCCGAGCCCGAGCCGGAGGCCGCGGAACAGGTGTTCACCGGCGAGCGGGTGATGATCATCGACCGTTGATCGGCGGAAATTGTCGTGACAAGGTGCATTGGCGGCCTTCTGGCGGCGTTGGGCGTGGGCGGCCGTAAGGGGGTCGTTTCTGTACACTGCGCTGCAGTGTTCTGAATCCGAGAAGGCCCGCGCGTCGAGGACGTTGGCGGCGTGGCGGCAGGGAGGCCGATGACGACGATGCCGAATGAAGCCGGGGTGGTCGCGGGGGAGAGCGAGCGGATCGAGTTGTCGCTGGACGCCGCGCGGCTGATCGACTCCGAGCAGGCGGTCCGGCTGCGGCTGACGCCCTTCGCCGTGTCGGGGGATCGCCTTCGTGTGGCCATGATGGACCCGACGGATCTGGCCGCGGCCGATGAGGTCTCGGTGACGGCGGGCATGGAGGTCGAGCGGGTCGCCGCGCCGCGAGCGGTCGTTTCCGATCTGATCCGGCAGGCGTACGGCGTGACCGCTTCGCAGATGGCGGCGCGCCTCGGCGGCGAAGGGGCCGATGAGGCGAGCGAGGCGAACCTCGAGGCGATCGATGCGGGGGACCTGCACCGGCTCGCCGAGCAGCCGTCGCTGATCAACCTGGTCAACCTGATCATCATCGAGGCGATCAGGTCGCGGGCATCGGACATCCACATCGAGCCGTTCGATAAGCGGCTGTGCGTGAAGTACCGGATCGATGGTGTGCTGGTGGAGCAGGACCCGCCGCCGCGGCATCTGCAGCCGGCGATCACCAGCCGCATCAAGATCATGTCGGGCATGAACATCGCCGAGCGGTACGCGCCGCAGGACGGGCACATCACGCTGCGGTTCGAGGGGCGGAAGATCGACCTGCGCGTCTCGACGGTGCCGACGATTTATGGCGAGAGCGTGGTGATGCGCATCCTCGACAAGGAGTCGGTGTCGCTCGATCTCGAGACGCTGGGGATGGAGGCGGACCACCGCGCGGGGATGGATCGGCTGCTCGACCTTCCGCACGGCATGCTGCTGGTGACGGGACCGACCGGGTCGGGCAAGACGACGACGCTCTACGCGGGGTTGACGAAGCTCTATGACCCATCGCTCAAGATGATCACGATCGAGGACCCGGTTGAGTATGAACTCTCGGGCGTCAACCAGATCCCGGTGAACCCGAAGCGCGGCTTGAGCTTTGCTTCGGGGCTGCGGTCGATCCTGCGGCAGGACCCGGATGTGGTGATGGTGGGCGAGATCCGCGATGGCGAGACGGCGGAGATCGCGGTGCGGGCCGCGCTCACGGGGCACCTGATCTTCTCGACGCTGCACACGAACACGGCGTTGAGCGCGCCCCAGCGACTGATGGACATGGGGATCGAGCCGTTCCTGTTGTCGAGCGTGCTGGAAGGGATTCTGGCGCAGCGGCTGGGACGGCGGTCGTGCCCGCATTGCCTGGTCGAGCGGCCGATGAACGAGCAGGTGAAGCACCGCCTGAGCGAGACGGAGATGGCGATGTTCCCGGGCGGGATGGTGCGCGAGGGCGCGGGCTGCGAGAAGTGCGATGGGCACGGGCTCAAGGGCCGGATTGGGTTCTATGAGCTCGCGCTGATGAACAGCGCGCTGCGGCGGGCGGTCTCGGAGCGGCGCGGCGAGCAGGACCTCAACAGGATCGTCGGCGGCGATTTCCGCACGATGCGGCGTGATGGGATCATCAAGGCCGCGGCGGGGCGGACGACGATCGTCGAGGTGCTGCGGGCGACGCAGGATGCGGAGGAGAATGTCGCGGAGGCGCGGGCCTAACGCCGCCGCGTACAGCACCCGATGGCGACTTTCGCATACAGAACGGTTTCGAGCCCGGCGCAGGCGATGATCGATGCGGCGGACCGTCAGGCCGCGCTGCAGGAACTGCGGCGGCGGGGGCAGACGCCGACTTCGCTGGTCGAGATCAAGGAGCGGAACGGCAGCGGGTCTGCTGGATCAGCCAATGGCTCCGCGGGGGCATCGTCCGATGCGGGGCGCGGTTCGATCGCGGGCGTGAAGCCGGCGATGAGCAAGCCCGAGGTGACGCTGTTCGTCCGCGAACTCGCCACGAGCCAGATGGCCGGCCTGCCGCTGGTGCAGGGCCTGCGGACGATCGAGCGTCAGGAACGCAAGCCGCGGAAGCGGGCGCTGATCGCGGGCGTGATCGATGCGGTCGAGCACGGCAAGTCCTTGTCGGATGCGATGGCGCAGACGCCGCGGGTGTTTGGGGATCTGCCGATCTCGCTGGCGCGGGCGGGCGAGGTCTCGGGCAAGCTCGATGAGGTCTTGTCGCAGGCGGCTGACCTGATGGAGCGGTCGCTCAAACTGCGGCGTGCGGTGCTGGGGGCGATGGCGTACCCCGCGCTGCTCGGGCTGCTTGTGATCGCGGCGGTCGGCGTGATCGTGACCGTGATCGTGCCCAAGATGCTCGAGCCGCTGCGCGGGCAGGCGTTCAATCTGCCGCTGCCCACGCGGATCGTGATGGAGACGGCCGACTTTTTCAAAGCGTGGTGGTGGCTGGTGGGGATCGCGCTCGCCGCGGCGGTCTTCGGGCTGATGACCGCCTGGCGCAACCCGGACACGCGGGCGAAGATCGAGCGGGTGCTGCTGGCGACGCCGGTGCTCGGCGTTGCGCTCAAGAACATCGCGATCGCGCGTTTCACGCGCACGCTGGCGACGCTGATCGCCGCGGGCATCCCGGTGCTCACCGCGCTCAAGGTCACCAAGGGCACGCTGGGCAACCGGCCGATGGAGATGGTGATCGACGAGGTGTGTGAACAGATATCCGCGGGCAAGACGATCGCGGAGCCGATGGAGCGGAGCGGGTACTTCCCGCCGATGCTGACGCAGATCGTCGGCCTGGGCGAACGGTCGGGACGGCTGGATGAACTGCTCGCGCGGGCCGCGGCGGCGTTCGAGGAGAAGACAGAGCTCAGTCTGAAGGTGCTGACATCGCTCTTGCCGCCGATCATGGTGATCTTCGCGGCGGGCATGGTGGGGTTCATTGTCCTGGCGATTCTGCTGGCGATGCTGCAGTTCCAGGACAGTGTGACACAGTTGTGAGTGTTTGACGCAGTTGTACGTGAATTGATCCGCGGGCTCAGCCCGCGCTACCAAGGAACGGTCATGAAGACGAAGCGGAACAGGTATTGGGCAGGGACGGGCCGGCGTGAGCGGCGGGGCTTCACGATCATCGAGGTGATCGTGATCGTGGTGATCCTGGGCGTGCTCGCCGCGGTGGTGGCGCCGCGGCTGCTGGGCCGTATCGGCCAGAGCAAGCGGGCGGTGGCCCAGGCGAACGCCGCATCACTGGCGACGGCGATGCGGTCCTTGATCATCGATTCATCGATGCCCGAGGCGGGTGCTCCGATCACGATCCTCTTCGAGCGGCCCTCGACGATCGATGAGGCCAACTGGAACGGTCCGTATGTCGACAACGCCGATCAGCTGATCGATCCGTGGGGCAATTCCTACGTGCTGATCATCCCCGGACAGTTCAACGCGGACTTCGACATCGTCAGCTACGGCGCCGACGGCCAGCCGGGCGGCGAGGGCGACAACGCCGATGTGATCAACGGCAAGAAGGACTGAGGCGGGCACCCCCGCGAAGGACGGCATGGTGCGGCGGTCCGCGTTCTCACTGGTCGAGGTCATCGTCGTCGTCGTGATCCTGGGGATCGCGGCGGCGGTGGTCGTGCCGCGGATGACCAGCGCCACCCGGAGTTCACCGGCGCGGCTGGCCGAACGCGTCGCCGAAGTGATGGGGACGGCGGCGACGCGCAACCGGTTCAGCGCGGTTGAGGTGAGCATCGTGCACGACACGGAGCGGCGACAGCTTCGGCTCGAGGAGCGGGCGGCGTCATCGGCGGAGTGGGTGCCCTCGCGGATCACGCCGCCCCTGGATGTCTCCGCCGCGGCGGCGTTGTCGGCCGCGGCGGGGGTGATCGATCTTGGAACCGGCTCGTGGAGGCTGGAGTTCCCGCGATCGGGGCCGCGGCCGGCGTACGCGGTCTCGGTGCGGGCGCCCGATGGGCGGGAGTACCCGATCGTGCTGGCGCCCACGGCGACGGTTGCGCTGAGCGGCGATGAAGCCCAACTGAACGCGCCGATTGATCTGGATGCGGTGGGGAGGGGGCGTGACGCGTGGTGACGCGGCGTGGCGCCATGCTGGTCGATGCGATCGTCGCGGCCGTGATCCTCGGCTTCGCGGCGACGGCGCTCATCGGCCTCGCCGGACGCGCGATCAGCGCGCAGCGGGAGGGCGAGGACCTCGCGACCGCCGCCATGCTGCTGGATGAACAGCTCAACCTCGTGCTGATGAACGGTGTCGAGGCGCTGGGGACGAGCGGCAATGTCGATGGAGTGTGTGAGGCCCCTTTCCAGCGGTTCCGCTACCGCATCGAGGTGTCGGGCGATGGCACCGGCGGCGAGCCGTTCACGGTTCGGGCGACTGTCTACTGGGATGTAGGCGGGCGCGTGAAGTCCGCGGTGGTGGAGACGCGTGTTGCGCCGCGGGAGGGTGACGACCCGGACCCGGACAGGCGTCCGGCCGAGACGGTGGTGAGGAACACGGTGTGATGATGCGCAGCGCACACATCGCGAGCGGTTTGCGTGCACCGGGGGGCGGCGGCCGGACGGGTGTGATCGCGATGCGCTCGTCGCGCCGGGGCATCACGCTGGTCGAGTTGATCGTGGCGCTCATCATCACCGCGCTGATCGCATCGGCTGCGGCGGCAACGGTCTCGCAAATGGTCAAGAGCCGCAACGCGGCGGCGGAGCGGCGCGCGGCCTTCCAGCGGGCGGAGCGGGCGGGGATGTACCTGCTCGCGGACCTGCGCGAGATCGCCCGCGATGCGGACCTGGTGCACTCGCGGGTCATGGTGAGCCAGTCGGGCGGCAACAGCGAGATCCTGCTGCTCGTCCGCGGCGAGCGGACGGTCCGCGGGATCGACGGTCTCCCCGAGGGCGCGGACTTCGAGGTGCAGTACCGGGTCGATCCGCAGGGCCGGCTGATGCGGCGGATCGATCCATCGCTCGACGAAGCGATCGATGGCGGCGGCATCGTGACCACGGTGGCGGAGGGTGTCGGCTCGCTTTCGATCGCGGCGAGCGATGGCGAATCGTGGCTGGAGGTTTGGGATTCGGACACGGACGGGCTGCCGCACGCGGTTCGGATCGTGGTGCAGGCCTCTGCGCCGACCGGCGGCGCGGGGCGGCAGCGTTCGGCGGCGTACCGGGGGGTGATTGCGCTCGATCGCGTGCCGATCCCGGTGGAGACGGTCGAGTCGACCGAGACGACCGACGGGGGGACGGGGGCATGATGCCTGTGCCGCGTCATTCCGGGTTGACTGGTCGCCTCGCAGCGCGGTGGCGGTCGGGGCTGTCGCGCCGGCAGCGAGGGTTCGCGATCCTGGTGGTGCTGGGCGCGTTGATCATTCTGGGCATGGCGCTGGCCTCGCTGCAGCACGCAGCGCTCTCGCAAGCGGTCGAGGGGCGCGAAGCGCTGGCGCGGACGCGGGCGTATTGGGCGGCGCGGGCCGGCATCGAGACCGCGATCGCGCGGCTGGCGTTCGACACGCAGAACCCCGATGACAGCGATGCGTTCCGAACATTGCTGGATCTCGATGAGGCGAGCGAGGGCTTCCTGCAGAACGCGAGCTACGCCGTCGTCCGCAGCAACGAGTCCGGGACGTTCATCGGCGCTGTCGACCTGCACGCGCGGATCAACATCAACCTCGCATCGGCGGACCAGTTGCTGCTTGTCGAACCCCTGATGCTCGAAGATGTCATCGATTCGGTGCTCGACTGGATCGATGAGGACGACGACCCGAACGAACTGGGCGCGGAGATCGGGTACTACGCCGGACTGCCGCTCCCGTACGAGCCGCGGAACGCGCCGATGCGGTCGATCCTCGAGCTCGAACTCGTCGCCGGTGTCGATGCGATTGATGTCCGCGGTGAGGACTGGAATCAGAACGGCGTACTCGACCCCAATGAAGACGACGGCGATGCGAGCTGGCCGCCGGATAACGCGGATGGCATTCTCGATTCGGGGTGGTCGGGGATCCTGACCGCCCAATCGGTCGATGGCGCTTTGTACGGGGCCTCGGGCGAGTTGCGGTTGGATCTGACCACCGCCGCGGAAGCCGACATCGTCGCGCGGACGCAGGTGTCGCAGCAGCAGGCCGCGGCGATCGTGGCGTACGTCCAGGGAACCTCGGGCGCGGTGATGGAGGATTTCATCCGCCGGAACCTCGGTCAGTTGTCGCAGACGGTGGGCGGGGGCAATGTCCAGCAGCTCAGCACGGAGCAGCTCCGGGCGCTGTACGAGGAATGCGTGATCCCCGCGCCGCCGGGTCCGGGCCGGCTGAACATCAATACCTGCAGCGATGTGGTGCTCGAATATCTGCCCGAGCTGAGTGATGAGCTTCGCGAGGCCGTGATCGCGGAGCGGAACGCCCGTTCGGGCGGGTTTGGGTCGATGATCGACCTGCTCGAGGTCGAGGGCATGAACCGGGCGACGCTGGCCGCGTTGGCGGCGGTGGCGACAACTCGTTCCAATGTGTACCGCGTGACGGTGCGGGGCCGGGATGCAAACTCCGGCCTGGAGGTTGAAATGGTGGCGACACTCGATCGTTCAGTGCTGCCGGTGGTGGTGAAGGAGGTCCGGGTTCGATGAGCCGAATCGGCGGCGCGGGCGGCGGCCCAAGATCCGGGAAGGTTGTGCTCGCGGTTGATGCGGGCGGGGGTGGTGCACGCGCTGTGGTCCTGCGTGCCGGGGGCGGGTTTGAGCTGCTCGAGGCTTGGGATGGGAGTCCATCGGACGCATCGGCGATCGCGGGATTGATCAAGAAGCACAAGCCGGACATGGTCGTGGGCGTGGCCCCGGCGGCGATGACAGTGGCCAAGGCGGTGAGTGTGCCCAGCGCGGGCCCGAACGCCGGGCCCGAGGAGTTGGCGGCCGCGCTGGATCTGCTGGCGGAGGCCGAACTCCCCGCGAGCGTGCCGCCGCACCGGCGGGTCGCCGCGCTCATACGCGATGTCGACCGGCCGGGGACGGAATCGGCGGTCGTTGCGGGTTGGATGGACCGCGACTGGGATGCCGCGCCGGTGTTGCGCGAGGTGACGGCCTATGTGCCGCTGCCGATGGCGCTCGCCGCGCTGCGTGACCCGACCGATGAGGTGGCGGGCTGGCACGACGAAGTTTCGGGTGTGGCCGCGGCGATCGCGAGCGGCGGGGACCGGACGGTCTGCCGCGTGGCACGGTGTGCACGCGACGGGTTCGCCGGCTTCGTGGGCGAGACGGCCGCATCGGCGGGCCTGCCGCGGGATGCGGTGTCGGTCGATGGCGGCGTGGCGCTGGGCGAGGTGACGCGGCAGGGCCTGCGAGGCCGCGTGCGTGGGTTGCCGGGCGAGACCGGCTGGCTGGGCCGCTTCGGCGTATTGCTGGGCGCAGCGTTGTGCGCCGCGGCCGGGGATCCGCTTGAAGCACGCGGGGCCGGTTTGCTGCTGACCCCGCCGCGGGTCGTTGAGCCGATCGAGCGGCGGGTGTACCGGTGGTTGAGCGTGCCGCGGAACGCCGCGGCGGTGATCGCGGCGGCGGTGGTGGTCGCCGTGGGAGCGCCGCTGCTGGCGTCGTACGCCCGATGGCAGATGCTCGAATCGAAGGTGCCTGAGGGCGCGGGTGGGAGCGTCGATCGCGCGGAGTTGAGGCGACGGGCTGAGCTCTACGACCAGCTCAAGCGGACGCGCTGGCCGATGACGAAGCTGCTCTCGGATGTCTCGACCGCGACGCCGGTGGGCGTGGTGGCGACGAACATCCGCATCGCGC
The DNA here is from genome assembly GCA_040255445.1 of Planctomycetaceae bacterium. GTDB lineage: Bacteria > Planctomycetota > Phycisphaerae > Phycisphaerales > UBA1924 > JBDZUZ01. The sequence continues at coordinate 11,654 of JBDZUZ010000044.1, forward strand.
CGGATGTCGGCCTGTCGCTGCAGGGGACCGCGGCGGATGCGGATGCGCTGAGCACGCTGCAGCAGAACCTGGCGAGCATCGGCCCGTTCGTGCAGGTGCAGATCAGCCGGCAGGAGGCGGGGGCGGACGGGAAGCTGTCGTTCGACATCAGCGCGCAGGTGGCTGCGCCGATGAAAACGGTGGCGGTGCCCGAGGACCGCGATTTCGCGGCGACGCCGCTGGCCGTGCGGCTGCACGGTGAGGGTGCCTCGAACCTGACGCCGCCGGAGGGGTCGCGGGCGAGCGGCTCGCGGGCACGGACAAGCGGCGCACCGGCGGCGGGGGATCGCGGAGGGTCAAGCTCGGCGAGAATCCCAACCGAGATGCCCAAATCGCTCTCCGATGAGGACATCGCGAAGATGAGTCGCGGCGAGGCTACTCGCGAATGGGCGGCGCGCCGAACCTTCTTGCAAACGAACCGCGGGATCGACGCTAAGGAACGCGATCGGTTGCAGCTTGAGATCGACAAGGTGCAGAAGCGGATGCGGGAGGCCCCCCAATGAGTTCCTTGCGTGAGAAATGGAACGGACTGCCGCGGGCGGCGAAATGGGGCGCGTGGGCCGTGCTCGGCCTGGTCGCGTACTTCGGCGTGATCGAGCCGGTGATCGACTACCGCAACGAGGTCGAGCGTCGCGCCACCACGGCCGAGGGCAAGCTGCGGTCGCTGGTGCGTGAGTCCGCGGGTGTCAAGGACGACGAGAACACCCTGCGCGAGGGCGTGCTGGCGTTCGGCGAGGTTTCGTTCCCCGCGGATTCGGCGCAGGGCGCTGTAGCCTTCAACCGGCTGATCTCCGAAGTGCTCTCTAAGCACGGCGTGAAGAACAACACCAGTACTTCGCGGACATCCCCGATCGGGAGCGGGCCGCTCTCGAAGCTGGTCGGGGAGGATCTGCGGCTCGAACGGCTCTCCGCGGACCTGCAGTTCGATGCCGAGCCCGAGGCGGTGGCGGGCGTGATCGCGGATCTGGAACGGAGCCCGGCGGTGACGGCGGTCTCGCGGGTGCAGATCCGCAGGGCGGACTCTCGTGATGCCGATCCGCGTGCGGTGCGGGCGACGATCTCGGTCGAGACATGGCTGACGAGCCCGAAAGCGAGGCGGCCATGAGTCGCAACGGATGGGTGGGTTTGGCCGCGGCGGCGGTGCTGATCGCGTTAATCGCGCTGGGCAGCGCGGCGTGGAGCCTGATCCAGACAGCGCTTATTCCCAGCCCCGAAGTGCCTTCGGCGACGAGCGAGTTCGCGAAGGACGCGGAGCGGCAGAGGGCGGCGATCGGCAAACAGCTCGCACAGATCAACGGGCGTTCGCTGCTGCTGGTGCCCGGTCCGCCGGGGGGCGAAACCGTGGCGGAGGCGCCGCCGGAGGAGCCGGCCGCGCCGTCGCGGTATGAGGGCCCGGCGCTGGTGGCGATGGTGAACGGCCAGGCGTGGTTCAGTGATGGGCGCAAGCTCGAGGCTTCGGACGAGGCCGAGGGTGATCTGCGTGTCGTCGCGCTCACGCCGCCTTGGGAGGCGCGGGTGGAGTGGCGGGGCGTGGAGTTCACGGTGCCACTGTTTAAGCGGGACACATTGATTCACCCAGCGCGTGAGCCGGATCCGGCCAACGCCGCGGCGACAGACCGAGAGGATGGCGAGGCATGATGGGCACGGATGTGCTGGGACGGAATGGTGCGATCGCGGCGATGGTCGCGGTCTGCGGGCTCGCGGCGGTTCTCGCGGCGGCGCAGCCGGCCGGCGGCAGCGGCGCACCCGCAGAATCCCGGCGAGCGCTCGACGGCCCGCCGACCGCGCTGGCGTTCCGCAATGTCACCGTCGAGGAGATGGTCCCTTTCATCGTCGCGGCGACGGGCAAGGTCGTGATGCCCCAGCCCGATGTGCTCTCGCGCCGGGTCACCGTGCTCAATGACTCCGAGATCCCGCGGGCCGATGCGCTCGATCTGGTCTTTCTCGCGCTGCAGCAGAACGGTATCGCGGTCGTCGAGAACGACCGGATCATCACGCTCCGCGACATCAACGAGGTGACGCGGCAGGATGTGCCGGTCGTTGGGCCCAACGAGAGCGTGCTTGGTCGGCGCGACCTGGGCACGATGGTCGAGAAGGTCTTCCCGCTGAGCCACTCCTCGGCCAAGACGATGGGCGAGACGCTCAAGAACTCGGTTCCGGACTACGCCAAGCTGACGATCGACGAGGAATCGAACCAGGTCGCGGTGCTTGGGAGCGTCGCCCTGCTGCAGCGGCTGGAGCGGCTGATCACCTCGCTCGACCGACCCGCAGCGGGCGCGCTGCAGACCGAGACCTTCCGCCTGCGCTACGCCGATGCCGAGCTCATCAAGACCAACATCGAGGAGCTGTTCAGCGCGAGCGCATCGAGCTCGCGGAGCGGCTCGGGCAACCGGCAGAACCAGGACCCGCGCGCGGTCTTCTTTGGTGGTCAGCGCGGCGGCGGGCAGCAGCAGGAGGCCAGCAGCGGCGGGGCAACCAGCGGTGAGATCCGTGTCACCGCGAACACGCAACAGAACTCCGTGACGGTCGCGGCGGATCCATCCGTCCTCGCGCAGATCCGCACGCAGATCGACAGCTTCTGGGATCTGCCGTTGCCGGATGAGGCGGTGGTGCCGCGGGTCTACGACCTCAAGAACAGCGATCCCGTCAAAGTGCGTGACTTGCTCGAGGGGCTGTTCGGGCGGCCGACGAGCGGGACGGGCGGCGGCGGCGCAGCGCAGCGTGCGGCGGGCCAGGCGACCAGCGCGGGCAGCTCGCAGGGTGTCGGCCGCCTCGCGGGCCAATTCAGCTTCCAGGCGATCCCCGAAGCCGGCCGCCTGGTCGTTGTCGCCAAGAGCCCCGACAACCTCGCGGTGATTGACAAGATCATCGAGGACCTCGATCAGCCGCAGACCGTTGGCCTGCCGGCAATCGTTGAACTCAAGCACGCCAACAGCGAGGACCTTGCCGAGCAGATCAACACGCTGCTGGCGCAGGACGGCACGCTCGCATCGATCCGGCGGAGCGAATCGGGCCTCTCGGACTCATCGTCCACTGCGAGCCCATTCTCCAGCCAGGCGCAGGACGGGGCGACCGAGGAAGCCCAGCCCGCGGCGAACCAGACGGGGACGATCGCGTTCTGGTGGCAGCGCTCGCGGCCGCCGACAGACCGCCGCAACGCATCGAACCTGATCGGGCAGATCCGCATCGTGCCCGTGTGGCGTCAGAACGCGCTGATGGTCATCGCGCCGCCGGAGTACAAGTCCTCGATCGTCGATCTGATCGAGCAGCTCGACCGGCCGGGGCGGCAGGTCCTGATCTCCGCGATCATCGCGGAGGTCTCGCGTGAGGATGCGACGGAGCTGGGCCTTCGCTGGTCGAGCCAGGCGATCTCGACGACGAACCCGGACAACGCGATCGGCGTCGGACTCGGCGCGACCGGAGCCGCGAACAACTTCGCCAGCTCGCTCTTCGACACTTCCGTGCTCAACGCGACGGCGAACCTGAACCTCGTGCTGCAGGCGCTGGCGCAGAAGACGGATGTCAGCATCCTGAGTGAGCCCAAGATCTTCACAAGCGACAACCAGGAGGCCGAGTTCTTCGACGGGCAGGACATCCCCTTCCCGACCGACATCCAGACGACCAACGTCGGCGCAACGCTGCAATCGGTTGACTACCGCGCTGTGGGTATCCAGCTCCGAATCCGGCCGCGTATCACCGTCGATGGCGGTGTGGACCTGCGGGTGAACCTCGAACTCTCGTCGATCCTGCCGGGACAGACCGATTCGGGCGCTTTCATCGTCGATCGCCGCGAGACGACCACGCAGCTCATCCTGCGCAACGAGCAGACGGTGGTGATCTCGGGCATCCTGCGGAAGGAGCAGAGCGAGATCGTGCGGAAGGTGCCGCTCCTGGGCGACATCCCGCTGCTGGGCGCTCTCTTCCGTTCGAAGGACGCCTCGGTCACCAACACCGAACTGCTGGTCTTCATCACGCCGATCGTCGTCAACAACGAGTACGGGTCGGCGGAGGTCAACGACCCCTACCTGCGGCGGCTGCAGAACCTGCGGCAGCAGTTGGAGGGTGACCAGAAGAAGGACAAGGACGCAACGAGCGAGCCGGTGCAGGGCGCCAATGTCCCGCCGGTGGCGCCGGAGAGCACCCCCGAGCAATGACCGTCGCGAAGACACGATCAGCCCGGAATCGGTCACGACGCTGCCGGATTGCCCTCGCGGTGTGCTGTGTTGCTTCGTTCATTTTCGCGGCGGGGTGCGTCACCGAGAAGCGCCCGATGCGGGGCACACCGGTGCGGAGCGTGAGCGGCGAGAACGCCGCGGCCGCGCTCCCGGAGGGCCCCGTCGCGACGCCGGCGCGGGGGCGGACCATCGCATCGCGGGTGCAGGTCGCTGTGCAGCCGCTGGGCCGCATCAGCTACGACGGCCAGACGATGCCGATCGTCTCTCCCGATGGTCGGTTCCTCGCGGTGCAGACCGGAGAAGCGGCGACATGGGATGTGCTGCTGGGCGCGCCGGCCTCGGGCACGCCCCGGGGCGCGGCGGTCGCGGTGTATCGCATCGATGGCAAAGTGACCGAGCTTGTAGACCTGGCGGAGTCGACCAGCGGCCTGCTGCTCTCGCGTTCGGCGGATGAATCGGAGTTCCTCGCAGAGTGGCCGAAGGCCGATGGGACACGGTCGATCGTCGCGATCGACTGGGTGAGCGGTCGGCGTCGCATCGTCCTCGATGGGCCCCACATGTTCCGCACGCCGTCGTTCACCGCGGCGGGCGATGTCGTGTGCGTACGGGCGGGCGTCACCGGCGAGAGCGGGATCGACGGCGGTGGGGATCTCGTGCTTGTAACAAGGAGCGGGGCCGCGGCGATCAAGAGCGCGGAGGTGGGCGCCTACACCGCGGCGATGGCGGTGGGCGGCGACATCGTGCTCGCGATCCAGAGCTCACGCTCTGGGCTCGAACTGCACGCGGTGCGGATCGCACGCGGCGGATCGGGCGCGACGCCGGCGCTGGGCGCGGTCGTCGCCCGGCGGCGGATCGCTTCGGTGCAGGATCCCTTGATCGCGTTCCAGGTGTTCGCGCCGGTGCAGGGCGCCGGCCCAACGCGAGGGGGCGATGCTGCCGGCCTATCGCCTTCTCCGGTCGTGTTCAGCCCGCTGACGAACTCGATGGCGGTGTTCGATCTGGAGAGCGCACAGCTCCGCCCGCTCGCGACGGGGAGCGTCGGGGCCGCTTGGTGGTCGAGAGAGGGCCAGAGCGGCTGGTTCATCACCACGCCCGATGGGCTGGAATTCCAGGCCGGGCCGGGCGAGCCCGCGGCGGGCGTCGTCAGCCGCGTCTTCATGCCCCGGGCGATGCCGCGGGGCGATGGGTCGCTGATCCTGCTGGGGCCGACGAAGGGGACACCGGACCGGCTCGATGTCGTGCGGATGCGGGTCAGCGAGTGAGGAATGGCTTGTGACGGCTCGGTCCGCGGCCGCGCCTGGCGGCGGCCGTCTAACCTTGTCCCTCTGTGAACCCGCAGGACTTCAATCTCCTTCGCGATCGAGTCGATCGGCTGATGACGCTGGACCGGGGCCGCCTGATGGGGCGGCTGCGCGGGCTTTCCCGCGGCGGGCGCGATGAGGACTTAGCACGGCTGATCGCCGACATCGAGCGGGGCGAGGCGCGGGTGGAATCGCGCCGGGCTGCGATCCCGCCGCTGATGTACCCCGCGGACCTGCCGGTGTCGGAGCGTCGCGCGGAGATCGCCGCGGCGATCGAGAAGCACCAGGTCGTAGTGGTCTGCGGCGAGACCGGTTCGGGCAAGACGACGCAGATCCCCAAGATCTGTCTCGAGCTCGGGCGTGGCGTCCGCGGCGTGATCGGGCACACCCAGCCGCGGCGGATCGCGGCGGTGAGCGTGGCGACGCGGGTGGCGCAGGAGCTCAATGTCCCGCTGGGCGGACTGGTGGGCTACAAGATCCGCTTCGGCGATCGCACCGCCAACGAGACCGCGGTGAAGCTCATGACCGACGGTGTGCTGCTCGCCGAGACGCAGGGCGACAGGCGGCTCGAGCGGTACGACACGATCATCATCGACGAGGCGCACGAGCGGTCGCTGAACATCGACTTCCTGCTCGGGTACCTGCGGACGCTGCTGCCGCGGCGGCCGGATCTCAAGGTGATCATCACCAGCGCCACGATCGATCCGGAGCGGTTCGCGCGGCACTTCCGGGATCGCGATGGGCGCGATGCGCCGATCGTGATGGTGTCGGGGCGGACATACCCGGTCGAGGTGCGGTACCTGCCCGCCGAGTCGCTCGAGCCCGAGGACCGCGATGCCGGGTTTGAGCCGCTGTTGTTGCGAGCGGTCGATGAGGCGGCGCGGACCGACCCGGGCGACATGCTCGTCTTTCTGCCCGGCGAACGGGAGATCCGCGAGGCGGCCGAGTCGCTGCGGAAGCACCGCGTTCCGGGGCACACGGCGACGGCGGTGCTGCCGCTCTACGGCAAGCTCTCGGCCGCGGACCAGCAGAAGGTGTTCGAACCCCACCCGGGGCGGCGGATCGTGCTGGCGACCAATGTCGCGGAGACATCGCTGACGGTGCCGGGAATCCGTTTCGTGATCGATTCGGGGCTGGCGCGGCTGAACCGGTACAGCCACCGGACCAAGGTGCAGCGGCTGGAAGTTGAGCCCATCTCGCAAGCCTCGGCGGCGCAGCGGGCGGGGCGATGCGGACGCATCGGGCCGGGCATCTGCTTCCGGCTGTACGCGCAGGAGGACTTCGAGAAGCGGCCGGAGTTCACAGAGCCCGAGATCCTGCGGACGAACCTGGCGAGCGTGATCCTGCAGATGAAGGCGCTGCATCTGGGCGCTGTCGAAGAGTTCCCGTTCATCGAGCCGCCCGATTCGCGGATGATCAAGGACGGGTACGACACACTCCTTGAGCTGGGCGCGATCGACCAGGCGGGGGCGCTCACGAAGATCGGGCGGGACCTGTCGCGCCTGCCGATCGACCCGCGGATCGGGCGGATCATCCTCGCGGCGGATGCGGAGCATTGCCTCGCGGAGGGGCTCGTGATCGCCGCGGCGATGTCGGTGCAGGATCCGCGCGATCGTCCGCTCGAGGAGCAGGATAAGGCGGATGCAGCGCACGCGCTCTTACGCGATGAGCGGTCGGACTTCCTCTCGTACCTGAAGCTGTGGGGTTGGTGGCGGCACAACAAGCGGCACCTGTCGTCGAGCAAGCTGCGCAAGGCGTGCAAGGCGAACTTTCTTTCCTTCATGCGGATGCGCGAGTGGGACGAGGTGCACCATCAGCTCGCGGGGCTGGTGGGCTCGATGGGGTACAAAGCGAGGCACGAGGCGGCGCGACCGGATGCGGACCCGAACGATGGGCCGCAGGTCGATGTCGAAGCGTTGCACCGCGCTGTGCTGGCGGGGCTGCTCTCGAATATCGGGATGAAGACCGAGACCGGCGAGTACGCCGGGCCGCGGGGCGTGCGGTTCAACATCTTCCCCGGCTCCTCGCTCTTCAAGAAAGGACCCAAGTGGGTCGTCGCGGCGGAGCTGGTACGGACGACGAAGCTCTACGCGCGGACCGTTGCGGGCATCAAGCCGGAGTGGATCGAGACGCTGGCGGGTGACCTGGTGCGCAAGACACAGGCCGAGCCGGTGTGGAGCCCCGAATCGGGCCGGGCGGTTGCGCTCGAGCGGGGAACGCTCTTCGGCCTCGAGATCTACGCCAAGCGCCGCGTTGACTACGGGAAGTACTACCCGAAGGAAGCCCGCGAGCTCTTCATCCATCACGCGCTGGTCGAGAGCGACATGCGCTCGACCGCCGCGTTCCACCGCCACAACATCGCGATGGTCGATGAGGTGCGGGAGATGGAGGTGCGGGCGCGGCGGACGGACCTTCTCGCATCTTTCGAGCAGCGCTTCGCATTCTTTGATGCGAAGATCCCGGCCGATGTCTATAACGTGCCGCGGCTGGACCGGTGGCGGAAGGAAGCCGAGCGGGAGAGCCCGCGGCTGCTCTTCCTGACGCTGGACGATCTCGTGCGGCCCGAAGCGCCGCCGGTCCGCAAGGAGGACTTTCCCGATGATCTCGAGGTCGGTGGCGTGCGGCTGCCGCTGGTCTACCGGCTCACACCCGGCGAGGCCAACGACGGCCTGACCGCGCGGCTGCCGGTCGCCGCGGTGACACACGCCGATGAGGACCGCATGGGCTGGCTGGTGCCCGGCCTGCTGGAACAGAAGATCGCGGAGATCGTGCGGGCGCTGCCCAAGCCGATCAGGCGGCTGGTGCCGCAGCCGACCGCGCTGGCGAAGGAGATCGCCGCGGCGGTGGAGTTCGGCAAGGGCAGCCTGATCGATCAGATCGGGGAGCACATCCGCAAGGCGACCGGGCACGCCGTGCCCCGGGATGTGCTGGCGGGCGCGGACCTGCCGAAGTACCTGCGGATGCACTACGAGGTCGTTGCCGATGACGGGCGGACGATCGCGGCGGGCGATGATCTGGAGGCGATCCGGCGGAAAGTCGCGCCGCAGGTGCGCGAGGCCCTACGCGGATCGGCGGGGCGCGAATTCAACCGCGATGGGCTCAAGGACTGGGACTTTGACGATTTGCCCGTCGAGGTTGTGCTCAAGCGTGCTGGAGTTGAGGTGCCGGCGTACCCGGCGCTGGTGGACCGCGGCACGAGCGTATCGCTGCGGCTGTACGACACAGCGCCCGCCGCGGCGGAGGTGACGAGGCTCGGACTCCGGCGGCTTTATGTACTGGCGGCGAAGGACGATTACGCGCGGCGGGTGAAGGGACTGCCTGTTGTGGAGCGGCTCCTGCTGCCGCTCTCGGCGTACGGCCGGCCCGATGCGATGCGAAAGCAGTTGCTGGACCTGATGGCGGAGCGGGCGTTCATGCCCGAGGGCGAGATCGTGCGGGACCGCGCGGCCTTCGACCGCGGCCTCTCGGCGGGGCTGGATCGGCTGGGGCGGGTATCGGATGAGGTCGGTACGCTGGTCGAGCGCATCGTGCAGGCGTCATCCGTGCTCGATCACACCTTCCCGGAGAAGACGCCCGATGGCTGGGGCCCGGCGCTGGCGGACATCCGGGCGCAGAAGCAGCGGCTGATGCACGGCGAGTTCCTCTCGACGACGGCGTGGGAGCACTTGCGGCATTATCCGCGGTATCTGGCCGCGGCGACGGCGCGGATCCGCAAGCTGCCGGGCGCCGGGGCAGAGCGAGATGCCAGAGCGATGGCGCAGCTCGCTCCGCACGAGCGGGCGCTGGCGGAGCGGGAGAAGCGCTGCCGGGAGCTGGGCGTGCTCGACCCGGCGCTGATCGAGTTTCGCTGGATGATCGAGGAGTTCCGGGTGCAGCTCTTCGCACAGGAACTGGGCACCGCGCGTCCGGTGAGCGAGAAGCGGCTGGCCGAGCAACTCGCCAGGTGCCGGTGACGCGGAGTAAGTCGCCGATGAACCGGTCCTCAGCCTGAATTGATCCGACGCTCATGCCCGCGGCGGAGGCTTCTGTCGGCCGGGCTCGCACCGAGCTCGCCGAAGGAGTGTTGTGATGCACACGATGAAGATCGCCGATTGCCTCGATGCGTGCCATGACTGCGAAGTGGCGTGCGAGCGGTGCCTGATCGAGATGGTCCGCGAGGGCGGGCACCAGGGCGAACACGGCGGCGGGGACTGCCCCGAGTGTTGTCGCGAGTGCGCCGATATCTGCGGCGTCTGTGTCCGAATGATGGCCCGGGAGAGCCGCTACACCGCAGCCTTCTGCAGGCTATGTGCCGAGGTGTGCGAGTGGTGCGCTTCATCGTGCCGCGAGCACGGCTCGCCGCACTGCATCGCGTGTGCCGAGGCCTGCGAGCGGTGCGCCGCGGCGTGTACGGCGGTGGGGCGGGAGGATGCCGCGGAGTCTTGACACCTGCCGCACGAAGAATGGCCCCGCTCGGATTCGAACCGAGGACCAAGCGATTATGAGTCGCCTGCTCTAACCGCTGAGCTACAGGGCCGGCCAGCGAGCCTGAGGATATCCGCGTGGCGGCGGCGTAGTCCAAAACGAAACGCCCCCGGGCGGTCGGGCCCGGGGGCGAGAGAGTGTCAGATTGTCCGGCGGCGGTCCGCCGGCCGCGGCTTACTTGATGTGCAGCATCTCGCGGTAGGTGGGCACCGGCCAGAGGTCGTCGCTGGTCTTCTCCTCGAGCTCGTCGACGATGGCGCGGAGCTCGTTGAGGCGGGTGCGGACCTCATCGCGGATGTACTCGGCGTGCTTGAGGCCTTCGCCCGCGTGGTGGTCCATCGCGGTCTCGAGGTGCGTTGCGGCCTTGCGGAGCTTGTTGACCAGCGTCGCGTACTCCTCGAGCTGGGCCCGCGTCTCGGTCGCATCGACATCCGCCGCCTCGGTCGCGGCGGTCGCTTCGGCGAGCTCGGTCTGCATGCGGAGCACCGCGGGGAGGAACTGCGTGCGGGCCATGAGCACGGCCGTCTCAGCCTCGATCAGAAGCTGCTTGATGTACTTCTCGGTGAAGATGTGGACGCGGCTCTCGAACTCGGACTTGCTCAGGACCTTGTACTTCTTGAAGAGCTCGGCGTTCTTCTTGGAGGACATCGCCTTGTACGCGGCGACGGTCTCGCGGAAGTTGGGCAGGCCCCGCTTCTCGGCCTCCTTGTGCCACTCCTGCGAATAGCCGTCGCCGTCGAAGCAGACCCGCTTGTGCTGCTTGATGATGCTCTTGAGCAACGCGCGGACCGCCGCCTCGAGCTTGGCGGCGGTGGGCTTGGCGCCGACCGCCTTCTCGAGCTCGGTGGCGACGAAATCAAGGCTCTCGGCGACGATGGTGTTGAGCACCGTGCCGGGCCAGCCGACGCTGGCCGAAGCGCCCACCGCGCGGAATTCGAACTTGTTGCCCGTGAATGCGAAGGGGCTGGTGCGGTTGCGGTCGCCCGAGTGGCGGGGGATCTGCGGGAGCGAGCGGGCGCCCAGATCGAGCTTGCCGCCCTTGATCGTGCTCTTGGGGGAGCCCGATTCGATCTGGTTGATGATGTCGGTGAGCATGTCGCCCAGGAAGATTGAGATGATCGCGGGCGGGGCTTCGTTCGCGCCCAGGCGGTGGTCGTTGGCCGCGGAGGCGACCGAGGCGCGGAGCAGATCGGCGTGCAGATCGACGGCGCGGATGACGGCGCAGAGGAACACGAGGAACTGCATGTTCGTGTGCGTGTCGTCGCGGGGGTCGAGGAGGTTGACCCCGGTGTTGGTCGAGAGCGACCAGTTCATGTGCTTGCCCGAGCCGTTGACGCCGGCGAAGGGCTTCTCGTGCAGGATGCACTGGAGGCCGTGCCGCGTCGCGACGCGCTTGAGCGTCTCCATCACGATCATCTGGTGATCGGATGCGATGTTCGCCGTTTCAAAGAGCGGCGCGAGCTCGAACTGGCAGGGGGCGACCTCGTTGTGGCGCGTCTTGACCGGGACACCGAGCCGGTAGAGCTCGCGCTCGGTCTCGCCCATGAACGCGAGCACGCGGGTGGGGATCGAACCGAAGTAGTGGTCTTCGAGCTGCTGGCCCTTGGGCGGCTTGGCGCCGAAGAGCGAGCGATCGCCGGTCATCAGGTCGGGCCGCTGGAAGTAGAGATCCCGGTCGATTAGGAAGTACTCCTGCTCGCAGCCCAGCGTCGCGGCGACGCGGGTGACGCCCTCGGCCGCGCCGAAGACCTTGAGCACACGGATCGCCTGCTCGGAGACGGCCTCGATCGAACGGATCAGCGGGGTCTTGTTGTCGAGCGCTTCGCCGCCGGTCCACGACACGAACACGGTCGGGATGCAGAGCGTGGCGGAGTTGCCGTCGCGGGCGATGAAGACGGGGCTGGTGCAGTCCCACGCGGTGTAGCCGCGGGCCTCGAAGGTGGCGCGGAGGCCGCCGGAGGGGAAGCTGGAGGCATCGGGCTCGCCCTGGACGAGCGAAGCACCGGTGAACTCGCTGAGAGCGCCGCCCGAGCCATCGGGCACCATGAAGGCGTCGTGCTTCTCGGCGGTGAGGCCGGTGAGCGGCTGGAACCAGTGGGTGTAGTGCGTGGCGCCGCGCTCGATGGCCCAGTCCTTCATGGCCGAGGCGACGACATCGGCCGCGGCGGGGTCGAGCTCCTCGCCGTGGTTGATGGTGCGCTGCAAGCGCTTGAAGACGTCCTTGGGCAGCCGCTGCTGCATGACGCGCTCATTGAAGACTTCGGAGGCGTAGAGCTGGTCGACGCGGGCGTGGGCGGCGCCGCTGCTGTCGCTCCGAGAGAGTGTCATGGTTGCGTGTCCCTTTCCGTTCGAGCTGCTGTGCATGGATGACCCCGGGCGGCCGACGGCCTAGTCGGCGGCGTGCGAACATGGACCCCGGGCGAGGCGAGCCCGGGGG
>JBDZUZ010000225.1:0-4365 GCA_040255445.1 Planctomycetaceae bacterium
GTCCGGCCCCGTCGTGTTCTGGATCTGCGGGCTGCTGCTGGCGCTGTGCGTCGGCGGCCTGGTCGAGAAGAACCGCCACCTGGGCGGCAAGATGAACGTGCTCAGCGAGGCCGGGTTCACCTTCGACATGGGCCCGACGATCATCACGCTGCCGCAGGTGCTGCGGGGGATCATCCGGCGGTCGGGCCGGCGGGTTGAGGACTACATCGATCTGGTGAATCTCGATCCGCAATGGCGCTGCTTCTACGACGACGGCACGGTGATCAACCTCACCGCCGATGCGCAGCGGTTCGCCGCGGAGCTTGACGGGCAGTTCCCGACCCACAAGCCCGGCAAGGGGTATCTCGACTTCATCGGCTACAGCCGCCGCATGATGCGGCTGAGCGAGAAGGTGTTCTTCTACAACGACCTGGGTTCGGTTGGCGACATGATGAAGTCGCCGCCCAAAGAGCCCGGCGTGATGCGCGATGTGCTGGGCATGCGGATGCACGCGACGGTGGGGTCGACGGTGCACGGCATGATCAACGAGCCGCACGTCCGCCAGCTGTGCGAACACTTCCTGCAGTATGTTGGTTCGAGCCCGTTCCTGGCCCCGGCGATCCTCTCGCTGATTGCTTCCGCGCAGGTCGATCACGGCTGCTGGTATCCGATGGGCGGCACGCGGATGGTCGCGAGGTCGCTGGAGCGGATCGCGGGCGAGCAGGGCGTCGAGGCCATCACGGGTGTGGGTGTTGCGAAGATCGAGCGGAGCGGCGACCGTGTCACGGGTGTGACACTCGAGGACGGCCGCACGATCGCGGCCGATGCGGTGGTCTCCAACTGCGATGTGCAGCGGACCTACAAGGGGCTCATCGGCGGCGACGCCGCGGCGGAGCAGCAGCGGATCGCCGGGCAGTACAAGCCGGCGTGCAGCGGCGTGGTGCTGTATCTGGGGCTCGACCGGCAGTACGAGCACCTCGCGCACCACAACTTCCTGTTCAGCGGCGACTCGCACAGCGAGTTTGGTGACATCTACCAGGCGGGCATCCCGGCGCGGGACCCGACGCTGTACCTCGCGGTGCCATCGCGGACCGACAGTGGCCAGGCGCCCGCCGGCGGCGAGGCGTTGTATGTGCTGGTACACACGGCGGCGCTCAAGCCCGGGCAGCTGTGGGAGGGGCCCGGCGGCCTGCTCGAGAGCTACCGCCCGGTCATCATCAACAAGCTCAAGAAGTGCGGGATGGAGGACCTCGAGGAGCACATCGTCGTCGAGCGTTCGCTCACGCCCGCCTCGATCGAGTCGATGTACAACGCCGAGGGCGGTGCGATCTACGGGCTCGCGTCGCACGGCCGCCTCAAGGGCGGGTTCAAGCCCCGCAACCGCAGCCGGGTCTTTGACAACCTCTACCTGGCGGGCGGGTCCGCGAATCCCGGCCCGGGTGTGCCCATGGTGCTGATGAGCGGCGTCACGGCGGCTCGATGCGCGGCGGAGGACCTGGGTCTGGTGAGCCGGCAGCGAATCGAGCTCGGCCGCGGGATCGAACAGCCCGAGGCGGTCGCGGTGTAAAGAGAGCGGCACGCGCGGAAAGGAGCACGCGGGCGTGGGCGAGGGCAAGCTGATCCCGGGTGCGTACAGCCGGCGCTTCACCGGCTGGTTCTCGCGCTGGATCCGCGGCATGTTCAACAAGCGGTTCAACGCGGTCCGCGCCGAGCACGGCACCGCGGCCGCGATGCGCTCGCTCGCCGATCACCCCGGCCCGATCATCGTGCTGCTCAATCACTCGAGCTGGTGGGACCCGCTCACCTGCGTGCTGGCGGCGGACCTGTGGATGCCCGGCCGCACGCCGGCCGCGCCGATGGACGCGACGCAGCTCGAGAAGTTCGGCATCTTCAAGAAGCTGGGTATCTTCGGGGTTGATCCGGACGACGCCGCGGGCCTGCGGGCCATGACGCGGTATGTGATCGACATCTTCGAGAACCAGCCGTTGCCGACACTCTGGATCACGCCGCAGGGCCGGTTCGCGGATGTGCGCTCGCCGATCGTGGTGCGGCCGGGCGCGGCGTCGATCGCCGCGGCGGTGTGCCGATCGGAGCGATTGGGCGCGGGCACGCTGCGGGTCGTGTCGCTCAGTGTCGAGTACGGCTTCTGGCACGAGCAGCGGCCGGAGCTGTTTCTTCGCGCGATCGCCGTTGATCCGCCCGCGGACCCCGCGAGCACCGGCGGCTGGCGTCGCGCGATGGAGACCGCGATGAATGCGAACGCGGCCGCGCTCGCGACGGCGGTCATGTCGCGCGATCCGGAACGGTTCGAGGTGGTCGCTGCCGGCCGGGCTGCGCGGACCAACCCGCTCTATGACCTGTGGCTGAAAGTACGGGGGCGGAAGGCCGAGCTCGAGGTCGACCACCGGCGTGATGCGCAGCGCCAGTCCAGCCGTGATGCGATGCCGCCCGCTTCGGCGCCGCGGGAGGTGCGGGCGTGAGCGGAATCGAATGGGTGCTTGCGGTTGCGTGCGGCCTGTGCGGGTTGTCGCTGGTGATGATCCTGCGAAATCTCTCGCTCTACACGCGGGCCGAGCCGGCACAGACCGAGACCGCGTCATCGCGCGACGAGGCCGCCGATACCCCGCTGGTGACGGTCTGCATCCCTGCGCGCAATGAAGAGCGGAACATCGAGGCGTGCGTGCGGTCCGTGCTCGCCGGCTCAACGGCGCGTGTCGAGGTGCTGGTCTACGACGATCAGAGTGATGACTCGACCCCCGCGATCCTCGAGCGGCTCACGCGCGCGGACGACCGCATCCGCCGCGCCGCCACCCGTTCGCTCCCGCCTGGCTGGAACGGCAAGCAGCACGCCTGCTGGCGGATGGCCGAGCAGGCCCGCGGCCGCTGGCTCCTCTTCACCGACGCCGATGTGCGCTTCGCGCCCGGCGCGGCGGAGCGCAGCGTGGCCGAAGCGGAGCGCCGCGGCGTCGGGCTGCTCAGTACCTTCCCCAGGCAGGAACTGGGCACGCTCGCCGAGCGGCTCATGGTGCCCATGATCTTCTTCATCCTCTTCAGCTACCTGCCCTTCGGGCGGATGCGCAACACGCTCGACCCTTCCGCCAGCGCGGGGTGCGGCCAGTTTCTGCTGGTCGAGCGCAGCGCATACAGCGCTTCGGGCGGGCACGATGCCTTCCGCAACTCCATGCACGATGGGATCAAACTGCCCCGCGCTGTCCGCCGCGCCGGCATCCGCACGGATCTCTTCGACGGCTCCGACCTGGTGGCCTGCCGCATGTACCACGGGCTCTCATCCGCCTGGCGCGGGTTCGCAAAGAACGCGTACGAGGGGCTGGGCAACATCGCGGTGCTGCTCTTCTTCACCGTCATCCACACCGCCGGACACCTCTTCCCGGCGGCGATTCTCGTCGCCGGGTTGCTGGGCGTGTCGGGGGTCATCGAGCCGGTGGTGGGTTCGCGGGCGTTGGCCCTCGCCGCGTCCGCGGTCGCGCTGGCCATCACCGGCCGGCTCCTGCTCTGCCGCCGGTTTGGCCAGCCCGCTTCGATCGCCTTCTGGCACCCGGCGGCGGTGGTGATGATGACCGCGGTCCAATGGCACAGTTTCCTGCTGGATGTGACCGGCAAGCGGTCGTGGCGGGGCCGGACCGCGACCGAGGCGCCCGCCGCGGCGGGGGTGTGAAGAGTCAGGTGGTTTTCGGGCTGATGGAACCGCGGGCGGCTTCTGTTCGTTGTTTTGTGTATCACGAGGGCGGCAATCGGCTCACCCGGGTTCCCGGGGTCACCGCCCGAGGGAGCATCGCGGCCTCCTACTACACTTCGGGGCGGAGCATGTTCTGGAAGCGGTGGCGACAAGGCGGGGCGGATGCCGGGGCGGTTGCCCGGGCGGTTCATTCCCGGTGGCTCACGGCCGCCCTGGCTTCCGGGCGGGAGTACCCGCGGATTCCGCTGCGGCGGGTGGACCAGGGGGGATTCTCGGCGATGATGCGGCGTCCGGGAGGCCCGGACCGTGCCGCCCAGTGGTGGGATGCCGCCCTGGCGCGGGTCGATGACCTGGCCGAGGAATGATCGGGGGGGATTTCTGGCGGTATTGAGAGCCCGGTTGGGCACGCCGCGAGGCGTCGGCCGATGAACGATCGCCGGTCCGCGTGTTTGCCGCGGGCGGTGTTGAGCGCAGCAGGAGTGACCATGAGCGAGGAGCGGCAGGACGGTCAGGGGGGGCAGGGGGGCGAGCAATCGACTCGGATCAGCCGGCGATGGCTGGTCAAGATGGTCGTGATCGCGGCCGCGCTGCTGGGCTTCGGGGCGTGGGGTCTGTACGACGCGCTGGTGGCGTATCCCGCCCGCGGCGCCCGGGCCGCCGAGCGGGCCGAGCACGACTATCTCGACCAG